>NZ_JBIWKI010000023.1:0-126066 GCF_044765565.1 Streptomyces sp. NPDC102437
TCTGCTGCAACGTCGCACCGATGTCCGACGTACGCGTCGTCGTCATCGACTGCACCGACACCGGCGCATCCCCGCCCACCGCAACCGACCCGACCCGGATGCGCCGCGAGGGGCGGCGCATCGCGAGCGGCCGGGCCGGCAGCCCGGGGAGACCCAGTGCGACCGGTTCTCCAGCGGTCATGACGTCACCGGTTCCCGGAGATGGTCTCGCGCGCGGCGCGCAGGGATTCCTTCAGCGATCCCATGGTGGCGAGCACGGCAGTGGGTTCGTAGCCGCAGTGCGCCATGCAGTTGGCGCAGCGCGGGTCCTTGCCCCGGCCGTACTTGTCCCAGTCGGTCTCCTCGATGAGCTGACGGTACGTCGGTACGTAGCCGTCGCTCATCAGGTAGCAGGGCCGCTGCCAGCCGAAGAGCGAGTAGTTGGGAATGGCCCACGCCGTGCACGGGAAGTCCGCCTTGCCCTCCAGGAAGTCGAGGAAGAGCGGCGAGTGGTTCAGCCGCCAGCGGGCCCGGTTGCCGCCCGCGAAGGTCTTCTTGAACAGTTCGCGGGTCTGCTCGACGCCCAGGAAGTGCTCCTGGTCGGGTGCCTTCTCGTAGGCGTAGGCGGGCGAGATCATCATCTCGTCGACCTTCAGGTCGTCATTGAGGTAATTGAGGACCTCGATGATGGTCTGCGGGGTGTCGGTGTTGAAGAAGGTGGAGTTCGTGGTGACCCGGAAGCCGCGCCGCTTGGCCTCCTTGATCGCCGCGACGGCCTCGTCGAAGACCCCTTCCTTGGCGACCGATTCGTCGTGCCGTTCCCGCAGCCCGTCGATGTGCACGGCGAAGGCGAAGAACGGCGAGGGCGTGAATTTCTCGATCTTCTTCCGCAACAGCACCGCGTTGGTGCACAGGAAGACGTATTTCTTGCGCGCCACCAGCTGCCGGACGATTTCATCGATCTGCGGGTGCATCAGTGGTTCGCCGCCCGCGATGGAAACCATCGGGGCACCCGATTCGAGGACGGCGCCCACGGCCTGGGCCACCGGCATGCGCTGTTTGAGCACGCCGGCCGGGTGCTGGATCTTCCCGCAGCCCTCGCACGCGAGATTGCACGCGTACAAGGGCTCCAGTTCCACGATGAGCGGGAATTTCTCCCGCCTGCGGAGCTTCTGTTCGATGAGGTACGTCGCAACCTTGATGGACTGACGGAGCGGCATGGCCATCTGGCTCACCTCCTGGGGAGCAGCAAAGATCGGTGCCATTCGTAGAAAGCAGGCAGGACGGCACGGAGAACTCGGAAAGCCGATATTCCACCGCGTATCGTTCCGATGCGAACGAGCTCATGCTCCGGAGCATCCACGACCACCCGTACGGCGGCAACCGGGCGCGACCCGGACCGCAGAGCGGTGCGCAGCGTGGCGGCGGACTCCATGTCCACCGCGATGGCTCCGGTGGCCCTCAGTCCGGCTCGCTCATGTCCGCGTACGACATGGTCGGAGCCGGTCAGCGGACCGGTGTGGACGGCGCGGCCGGGTACCGCGCTGGCCAGGGCCTCGGCGAGCAGGCCCGGACCGGTACAGACCGTACGGTCGCCGCCTTCCCGGGTCTCGTCGGCGACCACCAGGTCCCCGGGGTGCATGCCGGGCAGCAGTCCGGCGCAGAAGCCGGAGGCGAGGACCGCCGTGCCGGGCGCCCGGTCCTGACCGAGCGCCCGTGCGACGGCCGCCTCGGCGGCCCTGGGGCCCATGCCCGTACGGAGTACGCTCACCGGGCCGGGAGTGGTGCCGGCCCTGCCCCGGCCGCTGCGCAGGGCGAACTGCTCGATGCCGAGCGCGCAGGCGATCAGCAGCGGCGCGGCGGGGCCGGCCGTCCCCGGGCCGTCGGCCATCACGCCCCCTTGCGAGTGGCCGTGCGGTCGGCGAACGGCTCGCCGTACACGTACCGCCCGAGTGCGGTGAGCGGGAACACCTGGCGGTAGAGGTGGTAGTTGATGGAGAAGTCCCACGGGAATCCGGTGCCGGTGAAGTACGGCTCGTCCCAGGAGCCGTCGGCCCGCTGGGTGGCGGTGAGCCAGGCGACCCCGCGCCGCACGGCGACGCTGTCCCGGGCTCCCGCGGCTAGCAGCGCGAGCAGGGCCCAGGCGGTCTGGGAGGGGGTCGAGGCGCCGTGCCCGATCCACTTCTCCTCCCGGTAGGAGCGCAGGTCCTCGCCCCAGCCGCCGTCGTCGTTCTGCACGGACTCCAGCCAGCCGACCGCGCGGCGGATCGCCGGGTGCGTCACGGGCAGCCCTGCGGCCACCAGTGCGGGAACCACCGACCCTGTTCCGTATACGTAGTTGACGCCCCAGCGGCCGAACCAGGCGCCGCTCGCCTCCTGCTCCGCGAGCAGCCACTCGATGCCTCGCCGGGTGACCCGGTGGCCGGCCCGTCCTTCGACGGCGAGCATTTCCACCACGTGCCCGGTGACGTCGGCGGACGGCGGGTCGATGACCTCGCCGAAGTCGCAGAAGGGCAGCCTGTTGGGGAAGGCGCTGGTGTTGTCGGCGTCGAAGGCGCCCCAGGCACCGTTGCGGGACTGCATGCCGATGTTCCAGCGGACTCCGCGTTTGATGGCGGCCTCGATGCGGGCCCGGTCGGGGTGGCGGACCCGGCGCAGTGCGAGGACCACCTCGGCGGTGTCGTCGATGTCCGGGTAGTTGTCGTTGTGGAACTCGAAGGCCCAGCCGCCCGGGTTGAGCCGGGGACGGCGTACGGACCAGTCGCCGGTCCGTACGATCTCCTCGCCGAGCATCCAGTCGGCGGCCTTCACCAGCGCCGGGTGGTCGGGGCGGACCCCGGCGTCGGCGAGCGCGATGGTGGCGAGGCAGGTGTCCCAGACCGGGGACTGGCATGCCTCGATCATGCGGGCGCCGTCCTCGCGCCACACGGCGAACCGGTCGAGCGATTCGAGTCCGGCGCGCATCACCGGGTGGTCCAGGTCGTAGCCGAGCAGATGCAGGGCGATGACGGAGTACACGGCGGGCGGCTGGATGCCGCCCCAGCAGCCGTCGTTCTCCTGGCGTTCGATGATCCAGCGGGCCGCGGCGTTCATCGCGGTCCGGCGCAGGCCGCGCGGTGCGATCCGGTGATAGACGTGCAGCGCCTTGTCCAGGCGCTGGAAGACACCGTCCCAGCTGGCGGCCGGTGCGAGCCGCCTGGGCGGGTTCGGGTTGCTCCGATCGGCGTGGAGTTCGTCGAGCGGGAAGGGGGCCGGGCGTACCGGCCGCTTCGCCGAGACGATGGTGAGCGGCACGATGGTCTGGCGGGCCCAGCAGCCGAAGTCGTAGATGTTGAGCGGGGCCCATTTGGGAAAGAACATCAGCTCGGGCGGGAGTTCCGGCAGGTCGTCCCATTTCCACCAGCCGAACAGCGCCAGCCAGATCCGGGTGAAGACCCGGGCAGAGGCGATGCCGCCCTGTTCCCGGATCCATCGGGACGCGCGGGCCATGTGCGGTTCGTCCGGCCGGTCCCCGGCCAGCCGCAGGGCCACGTACGCCTCGATGGTGGTGGAGAGTTCGCCGGGACCGCCGTGGAACGTCGCCCACGTGCCGTCGCCCAGCTGTTCGCCGCGGATGAAGCGGCCGGCCGCCCGGACGGTGCCCGGGTCCTGGATGCCGAGGAATTGACGGAGCAGCAGATCCTCGGCGTCCATCGTGACGTTAGTGGCGAGGTCGCCCTTCCACCAGCCCTGCTCGTCCTGCCTGCCGAGGAGGTGCTCCACCGAGCGTTCCGCGGCCCGCCGCGCGGCGGTGAACACGTCGTCCGCGGCGATGGTTGTGTCGGTCGGTTTGCTGGCCGAGGCTGCGCGGGGGTTCACGGCCCCGGTGCTTCCGTCGGTCGTCGCTGTCATGGCTTCCCCTTCGTGCAGTCAGTTCCTCTGCTGTGCTGGGGTCTCCGTCGGCCGGCGCCCTGGCAAGGGCGCCGGCCGGCGACTGCGAGTCATATGGAGCAGATAGTGATCATCTCTTTCGTACGACGACGAAGTCCGCGAGCGCTGTGAGCTGCGCCCGCACGGTCTGCGGCATGTCGATGCGGTGCAGCGCCTCGATGGCGACCGCGTGCTGTCGACGGGCCTCCTGGGCGGTCCACTCGCGGCCGCCCGCCTCCTCGATGAGTGCCGCACGGGCGGCGAACTCCTCCTCGGAGAAGCTGTCGAAATCGATGCTCTTGGCGTCGGCGGCGAGCAGTTCACCCAGGCGCTCCGACGCCGGACCGCCCGCGGCGAGCGCGGCGACGACCGGCAGGGACTTCTTGCGCTGGCGCAGGTCGCTCCAGGTCTGCTTGCCGGTGGACTCGGGATCGCCCCAGATGCCGAGCAGATCGTCGACGGCCTGGAAGGCGAGACCGAGGTGGTATCCGTACGCCTCCAGCGTGTCGGCGGTGCGGTCGTCGGCGCCGCCGAGCACCGCGCCGATGGAGCAGGCGCAGGCGAGCAGGGCGCCGGTCTTGTTGCCCTCCATCTCCAGGCATTCCTCGACGGTGACCCGCTCGCGGTGCTCGTAGGAGATGTCCTGGGCCTGCCCGTCGATGAGCTTGCGGCTGGCCGCGGTCAGCCGGCGGGTCGCGCGGCCCGCCTCGACGGTGCCGAGCTCCAGCAGGACCTCGTTGGCGAGGGCGAAGAGCGCGTCGCCGACCAGGATCGCCTGCGCGGGGCCGTGCACCTTCCAGACGGTGTCGCGGTGGCGGCGCTGTTCGTCGCCGTCCATCAGGTCGTCGTGCAGCAGCGAGAAGTTGTGCACGAGTTCGACGGCCACGGCGCCGGGTACGCCGGCCTCCGCCGGGGCACCGGCGGCCTCCGCGGACAGCAGGGCGAGGGCCGGGCGGACGGCCTTGCCCCCGTCGCCGTCGGCGGGCTGTCCCTGGGCGTCGATCCAGCCGAAGTGGTAGGCGGCGACGGTGTCCATGGGCGGTGCGAGCCGGTCAACGGCGGCCCGGAGCACCGGCGTGGAAAGGGCCCGTCCGCGCTCCAGAAGCGCGGTGACGTCCGTGGTGTCGGCCACGGTGTCGAAAGCCGGATTCGCCGGGGTCACTGACTCTCCTCTTGTTCCGGTGGTACTGCTCATGCCGCCTCCTGCAGCGGATGTTCATGGGGGCGGCCGAGCGCCCGGAGGGCGGCTTCGGCCGCGCTGAACCCGCTGCGGACGGCGCCCTCCATCGTCGCGGGCCAGCCGGTGGCCGTCCATGCCCCGGCCAGGCTGAGGCCGGGCGCACGGGTGCGGGCACCGGGCCGCAGCCGGCCGACTCCGGGGGCGGGGGCGAAGGTCGCCGCGCGCTCCCGGGTGACGAAGAAGTCCCTGATGCCGGCCCCGCGGGCGGTCGGCAGGAGCCGCTCCAGCTCGGGCAGGTAGCGGGTGCGCAGTTCGGCGACGGGGAGGTCGATCTCCTCGTCCGCGGCGGACTGGGACACGGCGAGGTACTGCCCGGGACCGGTGAGTCCGGAGGCGTCGGTGCGGTCGAAGACCCACTGGACCGGGGAGCCGAGCGCGGCGAAGAACGGGCGGCGCAGCACCTTGCGGTCGTAGACGACGTGCACGTTGAGGATCGGCGAGGTGCCGATGTCGAGCAGCCGCTCCGGTGCGTCGAGTGCGCCTTCGGGCAGCAGGTCGTGGGTCTCGCGCTGCGGGACGGCGAGGACGACGGTGTCCGCCTCGATCCGTTCACCGCCGGTGTCCACGATCCAGCCGCCATCGCCCGTACGGGTGATGGCTGAGGCCTTCGTGCGGAGTTCGGTGCGGACGGAGGCGGAGTCGAGGGCCTTGCGGGCCAGCGTGTCGTGCACCTCGCCGAGGGGAACGCTCGCCCAGCCGATGTCGGCGGCGCCGGGTTCGGAGAGGAGTCCGGTCTTGAAGACCTTCGCGGCCAGGGCCAGCGAGGAGTTCGGCGCGGTGGCGTTGAGCGTGGCGACGCCGACCAGGTCCCAGAGGGCCTCGATGGTGCGCGGCGACTGGCCGTGCCGGGCGAGCCAGCTGCCGAAGTCGACGGTGTCGAGCGCGGGGTCGTCGGGATCCAGGCGGCCGAGCGCCAGTGCGGCGCGGCCGACGCCGGCCCGCTCGGCGAGCGAGAGGTGCGGATAGCCGGCCAGCCCGGCGGCGAGGTGGAAGGGCACCGGCAGTGCGTTGCGGCGCAGCCGTCCCAGCCGGGGGCCCGAGGGCCGTCCGACGTCGAGGACCGGCACGTCCAATCGGTTCTGCAGCGGTGCGAGGCTCGTCCCGTCGATCCGGTCGAGGAACCAGCGGTAGGCGGTGCAGCAGCGCAGATAGACATGCTGTCCGTTGTCGACGGTCAGTTCGCCGCGCCGGAAGGAGAAGGCGAGGCCGCCGAGCCGGGGCCGGCCTTCGAGCAGGGTCACGTCAAGCCCGGCATCGGCGAGACGCAGTGCCGAGGTGATTCCGGCGAGCCCGCCGCCGATCACGACCGCGCGGGAGGAGCGCGGGGCGTCGTCCGTCATGCGTCCTCCTTTCGCCAGGTCACTTCAGTCAGGGACGCATCAGCACAGCGGAGGGTTGACCGCCGGGCGGTTCGGGTCTCCGTGCTGCACATGGTGCGCGAGATGTCCGCGCGGCGCATCAGACACGCCTCCTGGTCGTGCGCCGGGAGATGTACCGGGCGTCGAGGCCCGACAGCCCGCGCACCGCCACGTAGGCCTTCTCGTGGCCCGGCAGCGAGACCCGGCCGCGCAGCACCGCCTCGGGGTCGCGCTCGATCCGGTCGAGCAGCCTCCGGTAGATGCCCGCCATGGCCGCGACACACGCGCCGCTGCGCCGGTCCAGCATGGGCAGCAGCCGGTAGCCCTCGGCGAACAGGGTGCGGGCGCGCCGCACCTCGAAGTGGACGAGGCCCGCGAAGTCGGCGCCGGGCGGCGGGGTGGCCCGGTGGAAGCCGGCCGAGCAGCCGAACTTGGCGAGGTCGTCGGCCGGCAGATACGTACGTCCGTTGCCCGCGTCCTCGCGGACGTCTCGCAGGATGTTGGTCAGCTGGAGCGCGAGACCGAGAGTGTCGGCGTACTCCGCGGCCCGGTCGGCGCCCGGGGCGCCGGGCTCGGTGCCGAAGACGCCCAGGCTGAGGCGGCCGATGGCGCCCGCGACACAGCGGCAGTAGACCTTGAGGTCGTCCCAGGTCTCGTACGTCGCACCGCGCACGTCCATCAGCACGCCGTCGATGAGCTCGTCGAGCCCGCCGAGCGGGAGCGGGAACCTGCGCGCGGCGTCGGCGAGCGCGACGGCCACCGGGTCGGTGTCGTCCTCGTCGACCGCTCCGTCCCGGATCCGGTCCAGGACGTCGCGGGTGCTCTCCAGACGGGCCCGCTTGGTGTCCGCGTCCAGTTCGCCGTCGCCGATGTCGTCGACCCGGCGGGAGAAGGCGTACAGCGCCGACATGGCCTGCCGCTTCTCGGTCGGCAGCAGCCTGATGCCGTACGCGAAGTTACGCGCCTGCTGTCCGGTGACCGCCTCGCAGTAACTGTATGCGGCCTGTACCGGTGCCGACATGTACGTCGTCTGTCCCTCCACGGTCCGGCTCACCCCTCTCTACGCGCTCTTCGCAAGACAACTCCCACCTCGCGCAGCAGGCTGGGCTTGGTGGGCTTGGGCGGTCCGGGCAGTACGTCGAACCCGGCGGCCGCGATCGCGGTGAGGGCGGCGCGCCCGCCTCCCACGAATCCGGCGAGAAGGAGCTTGAGCCTGCCGTGCACGCTACCCACCAGGGGGGTGCCTTCATTCAGCAGTTCCCGAGCGCGTTCCGCTTCGTACGCGACCAGTGAACGCACCGATGCGCCCCCCGAGGGGGCGGCGAGATCCGTTTCGACGACATGGAACCGCGCCATGTCGTCGGCGGGGAGATAGATCCTGTCGCGGCCGAGGTCCTCGGTGACGTCCTGGAGGTGCTCGACGATCTGCAGGGCGGTGCAGACGGCGTCGGAGCGGCGGATGCGCTCGGGGCTGGCGGTGCCGGTGATCTGCAGGACCAGCCGGCCCACCGGGTTGGCGGAGAGCTCGCAGTAGGCCAGCAACTCCTCGTACGTCCCGTAGCGGCGGACCTTCTGGTCCTGCCGGTTCGCCTCGATGAGGCCGAGGAAGGGTTCCGGGGTGAGCGCGCAGCGCCGCACGGTGGGGACCAGGGCGCGCAGCAGGGGGTGGCCGGGGCCGTCGCCCGAGGTGTCGAAGACCCGGTGCAGATCGGCCTCGAAGGCGTCGAGCACGGCGAGCCGGTCGTCGGCCTGCGCGGGATCGACGCCGAGGTGGCGGGCGTCCGCGCCGCCGGGGGCGAGATCGCCGTCGCCGATGTCGTCGACCAGGCGCGCGTAGCCGTAGACGGCCATCAGGTCGTCGCGCCAGGCGCGGGGCAGGAAGAAGGGGGCTACGGGGAAATTCTCGTCCGCGGCCTTGTCGAGAGTGCTGGGCACGACGTCGTGGGGATGCGTCTGCCGGGTACGGGTCACCACGGACCGCCCGGCGCTGGGACGGCGTGAGCACCTCGGAGCTGGAGATTTTCCGTCATTGCCGTCACATCTCCCGTTCTACACTGCTGACCCAAAACAACCCATTCCGGACACGCCGCCCGCTCCGCCGAGTGCGGAGCACTGCCTACGGGCCGTACAGCCAGGCACAATCGCCCCACTTGCCTCGAATCAGCACCGGTACAGCTTACGTTGTACAGCGCTCATCCATACGGCGGGGTGTTGGGCGCCGTGCGGCAACGCTTTCCGCCCCGCCAACCTTCCCCGCACACACGCCGGTTGACGTCATCCGACGGGACGAGATCCTGCCCGGGACATACCGCCGGGCGTGGAGAGCTCCGGTCGGAGGTCCACGATCCGGACGCCGAGGCGGCCTCCGCCGGAGAGCTTCGGCGGAGGCCGCCTCGGTGTCGCGGAACCGGACGGACCGCTACTTTCCGGTCTCGCGCTCGTACGCCTTGAGCACCTCGTCCGTCGGGCCGTCCATCAGCAGCTCGCCCTTCTCCAGCCACAGCACCCGGTCGCAGGTGTCGCGGATGGACTTGTTGCTGTGGCTGACCAGGAAGACGGTGCCGGCCTCCTTGCGGAGCTCCCTGATGCGCTTCTCGGAGCGGATCTGGAACTTGCGGTCACCGGTCGCCAGCGCCTCGTCGATCATGAGGACGTCGTGATTCTTGGCGGCGGCGATGGAGAAGCGCAGCCGCGCGGCCATGCCGGAGGAGTACGTACGCATCGGCAGGGTGATGAAGTCGCCCTTCTCGTTGATCCCGGAGAAGTCGACGATCCCCTGGTAGCGCTCGCGGATCTCCTCGCGCGTCATGCCCATCGCGAGGCCGCCGAGGACCACGTTGCGCTCGCCGGTCAGATCGCTCATCAGCGCGGCGTTCACCCCGAGCAGCGAGGGCTGCCCGTCGGTGTAGACCTTGCCGTGCTCGGTCGGGAGCAGACCGGCGATGGCCCGCAGCAGCGTCGACTTGCCGGAGCCGTTGGTGCCGATGAGGCCGATCGCCTCGCCTCGGTAGGCGGTGAAGGAGACACCGCGTACGGCGTGCACCTTGCGCACCCCGCGCGATTCGCCCTTGCCGCGGCGCATGATCCGGCTCAGCGCCGCGGTGGCGCTGCCCTTGCCGCCGCCGGCGCCGTTGACGCGGTACACGATGTGCACATCGTCGGCGATGACGGTGGGGACGCGCCCCGGAGTCTTGTCGTCAGCCACGGCCGTACCGTTCCTCTGCCTTCCAGAAGTACACGAAGCCCGCCAGGCCGATCAGGACCGCCCAGCCGAGCGCCACGACCCAGACGTGCGCCGGCAGGTTCTCCGAGCCGTAGCCGTCGATCAGCGCGAAGCGGATCAGGTCCATGTAGACGGCCGCCGGGTTGTACTGCAGCACGTCGGCGATCCAGGCCGGCTTGTCCTTGAGCATCACCGGGATGGAGAACATCACGCCCGAGGCGTACATCCAGGTCCGCATGACGAACGGCATCAGCTGCGCGAGGTCGGGGGTCTTGCTGCCGAGCCTGGCCATGATCAGCGCCAGGCCGGTGTTGAAGACGAACTGCATGACCAGTGCCGGAATGATCAGCAGCCACGACAGGCTCGGGTAGCTGCCGAAGGCGACGGCCACGGCCCCGAGCACGATCATCGAGAACAGCAGCTGCTGGAGCTGCTGGAGCGAGAACGAGACGGGCAGCGAGGCGCGCGGGAAGTGCAGCGCCCGCACCAGTCCCAGATTGCCGGAGATCGCCCGCACGCCCGCCATCACCGAACTCTGGGTGAAGGTGAAGACGAAGACGCCGGTCACCAGGAACGGGATGAAGACCTCCTGGGTCATCCCCTTCCGGGTTCCCAGGATGAGCCCGAAGATCAAGTAGTAGACCAGGGCGTTGAGCAGCGGTGTGGCCACCTGCCACAGCTGGCCCAGCTTGGCCTGGCTGTACTGGGCGGTCAGCTTCGCCCTGGAGAACGCCATGATGAAGTGGCGCCGGCCCCAGAGCTGCCGGATGTACTCGAAGAGCCCTGGCCGGGCGCCGCTCACCGTCAGGCCGTACTTGGCGGCCAGGGCGGCCGAGGTCAGGCCGTCGTCGGCGGATGGCGGGGTGCTCAATGCCACCGCACCATCATGGGTTGTGTCACTCACCAGATGAAACTCTCGTATTCAAGATGCGCAGCCGGTCGCGGGCGCGGCTCGGAGCGGACAGGTCCCGTGGAGAAGAAAACGTACGTCCCATGCTCTCAGAGGAGAGCCTCTCAGATCACCGGAGGTCGGCCGAGTCTGGTCAGCCGCCACACCGTGCGCCATCTCATCGGGCGGCGGGTTCCGCACGGCGTCGCCCAGCCCTCCCGGAAACCGCCGAGCCACGCCTTGAGCGCCGGGCCCGAGGGCCTGCGGACCAGGGTGAGCAGCAGCCACACGCCGAGGTAGACGGGGACCAGCGGTGCGGGCAGATTGCGACGGGCCAGCCAGACCCGGTTGCGGGCCACCATGCGGTGGTACACCGCGTGCCGCGAGGGGGCGGTCGTCGGGTGGTCGAGAACCATGTCCGCGCGGTAGTCGATCATCCAGCCGGCGTCCAGTGCCCGCCAGGCGAGGTCGGTCTCCTCGTGCGCGTAGAAGAACTGGCCGGGCAGCGGCCCGACCTCGGCGATGACCTTGGTCCGTACGGCGTTGGCGCCGCCCAGGAAGGTCGTCACGCGTGAGGAGCGCATCGGATCGGAGGCGCGCAGCCGTGGCACGTGGCGGCGCTGCGTGACCCCGGTGTCCGGGTCGGCGATGCGGAAGCTGATGATGCCGAGACCGGAATCGGCCTCGAAGGCCTGCCGGCAGAGCTCGGCGGTGTCGGTGAGCGGCAGCAGCCCGTCGTCGTCGAGGAAGAGCAGGGCGTCCACGTCGGCGCCGGACGGGCCGAACGCCTCGATCCCGACGTTTCGGCCACCGGGGATGCCCAGGTTCTCGGGCAGCTCGACGGTCCGCACTCCGGCGGGGACGTCCGGCACGGGGGCGCCGTTTCCGACGACCACCACCTCGATCCGGTCGCCGTCCTGCCGGGCGACCGAATCGAGGAGGGCGCGGAGCTCGTCGGGGCGGTTGCCCATCGTGATGACGACTGCGCCGAGCTTCATGGGCGTGCTCACTTCAGCCTGCTCGACGCCAGGATCGACACGAGGTGCAGGAGCGTCTGGAGCAGCGCGATGCCGGCCAGCACCGCGACCATGAGACGGCTGAAGAACAGGTCGTCGCGGACCGCGTCGAGGACGGCCGCGACCAGGACGACCAGGGACGCCTCGACCCCGAGGATGAGCCGGTGGAACTTGAGCGCGCCGGCGGCCCGGCGGGCGAACGCCATGCCGGACGAGCGCGGCTCCGAGGCGGCCTCCTTGACCGGCGGCAGCCCGCCCTGGTGGCGTGCGACGCCGACGAGGTCGGTCTCGGCCTTGATCAGGATGGCGCCGAGCGCCGCGAGCGTGCCGAGGAAGGCCCAGAGCCAGTCGATCCGCCCGGTTCCCCACAGGTCGGCGGCGCGCAGGCCGAATCCGACGAGCACGGCCGCGTCGCAGAGGTACGCGCCGACCCGGTCCAGGTAGACCCCGCCCAGCGAGAACTGCTGCTTCCAGCGGGCCACCTCGCCGTCGACGCAGTCGAGCAGCAGGTACAGCTGGACCGCGAGCACCCCGAGCAGCGCGCCGGGAATGCCGGGGACGAGCAGGGCCGGTGCGGCAAGCACGCCCGCGACCGTCATCACGTAGGTCAGCTGGTTGGGCGTGATCCTGGTGTTCACCAGGTGCCGGTCGATGCGCAGCGAGATCTCGCGCATGTAGAGCCGACCCGCCCAGTGCTCACCACTGCGCCGGTCCTTCACACCCGGGGGATGCACGACCGGACGGAGTTCAGCTATGGATGGCTTTTGCATAGTCGGCGTACGCGTCCCTGATCTGGTCGGTGGACAGGTTGAGGTGTTCCAGGATCGTGAAGCGCCCCGGACGGGTCTGCGGGGCGTAGTCGACGGCCTGGACGAATTCGTCGGCGGTGAAGCCGATCTCTTCGGGCACGACCGGCAGCCCGTGGCGGCGCAGGGTGGCCGCCATGTGCATCGACTCCTCGCGGGCGCCGCGCAGATACATGGCGAAGCAGGCGCCGAGGCCGACCTGCTCGCCGTGGCTGGCCGCCCTCTTGGGGTACAGCAGGTCGAAGGCGTGGTTGATCTCGTGGCAGGCACCGGAGGCCGGCCTGGAGTCCCCGGCCACGGACATCGAGATGCCGGTGAGCACGAGCCCCTCGGCCAGCACCTTGAGGAAGGCGTCGTCGGCGATCCCACCGGGGTGGCGCAGCACCGCCTCGCCCGCCTGGCGGGCCATGGCCGCCGCGAGTCCGTCGATCTCCTCGCCCTTGACGTCGTGGGCGAGCTCCCAGTCGGCCACGCAGGAGATGTTGGAGACCGCGTCGCCGATGCCGGAGCGCACGAAGCGGGCCGGTGCCTGGCGGACGATGTCGAGGTCGATGACCACGGCGATCGGGGTGGGTACCCCGTAGGAGCCCCGGCCGTTGTCGTTGTCGAGCGTCGCGACGGGTGAGCAGAGGCCGTCGTGGGCGAGGTTCGTCGCCACCGCGACCATGGGCAGACCGACCCGCGCCGCGGCATACTTCGCCACGTCGACGATCTTGCCGCCGCCGAGGCCGACCACGGCGTCGTACCGGTTGCCCTTGATGTCGTCGGCCAGCTTGACCGCCGAATCGAGGGTTCCGTCGCTCACGGAGTACCAGTGGGCGCCGGGCAGCGCGGGGGTCAGCCGCTCGCGCAGGGCCCGTCCCGAGCCGTCGCTTATCGCGACGGCGAGCTTGCCGGAGGCGGAGATCCGCTGGTCCGCGAGGAGGCCGGCCAGGTCGTCCAGGGCGCCGCCACGGATGTCGACGACGACCGGGGACGGGATGAGCCGCGTCAGTACTGGCACGCGATCTCACGGCCCTTCGCGAGGTCGTCGTGGTTGTCGATCTCCACCCACGTGACTTCGCCGATGGGGGCCACGTCGACCGTGAAGCCGCGGTTCACGAGCTCCTGGTAGCCGTCCTCGTAGTAGAGGTCGGGGTCGCGCTCGAAGGTCGCCTTCAGGGCGTCCGCGAGCTCCTCGGCGGCCTCGGGCTCGATGAGGGTGACGCCGATGTACTCGCCGGTCGCGGTGGCCGGGTCCATCAGCTTGGTGATGCGCCGCACACCCTTGCCGTCCTCGGTGATGACCTTCATCTCCTCGTCGGCGAGGTGCTTCACCGTGTCGAGGGCGAGGATGATCTTCTGGCCGTCGCCCCGGGCGGCGAGCAGGGTCTTCTCGACGGAGACCGGGTGGACGGTGTCGCCGTTGGCCAGGATCACGCCACGCCCCAGCACCTCACGGGCGCACCACAGGGAGTAGGCGTTGTTCCACTCCTCGGCCTTGTCGTTGTCGATCAGGGTGAGGGTCACGCCGTACTTGGCCTCGAGCTCGGCCTTGCGGTCGTACACGGCTTCCTTGCGGTAGCCGACGACGACGGCGACCTCGGTGAGGCCTATCTCCGCGAAGTTGGCCAGCGTGAGGTCCAGCACGGTCTTCTCGCCGTCCACAGGCACGAGGGCCTTCGGAAGCGTGTCGGTGTAGGGGCGCAGACGCCGTCCTGCACCGGCTGCCAGTACGAGGCCGATCATGCGGGTTCTCCTTCGTCGTGAACGGCGGGTGCTCCGGAGGACACCCAGAAGCGGATGGACTCCACGAGCACCACCAGTGCCACCGCCACCGCGAGTGCGGTGAGTGCCACGGTGAAAGCCGGATGCTGAGTGAATACGGCGGCGAGTACGGCCACCACCAGGGTGCGGCCCTCGTGCCCACCGATCGTGCGTACCAGCCACCGGGGCGGCGCGCCGGTGCCGCCGCGAATGCGGTACACCGTGTCGTAGTGATGGTAGGCGACGGCCGAGACCAGCCCGAATGCCGCCGGAAGGGCTCCCGGGACATCGCTGCGGGCCGCGAGGATCAGGACGGTGCAGTACTCGGCCGCCCTGAATATCGGGGGCACGAGCCAGTCCAGCGCACCCTTGAGGGGCCGGGAGACGGCCATGCCCGAGAGCATCGCGTAGACCACTGCCGCCAGGATGGTGTGCCAGCTGCCGAAGGGCTGCGAGAGCGCGGAGGCGATCATGAGCGCCCCGGCGAGCAGGGCCGTGATCGGGGCGCTCCAGCTGCCGCCGAGCCGGGGCCCGAAGGCGGCGACGGCCTCGGCCACCGGGCCGGAGTCGGCCAGGTCCGCGAGGGCCTGGGCGGCGCGGTCGGTGCGCTCTGCCTTGCGGGTCAGCGAGCGCAGCAGCCGGCCGGCGGTGGTGTAGCAGGCGGCGAAGGCGCAGCCGACGAGCAGGGCGTAGAAGACGATCCGGGGCGTGGTCACCGCGGTCAGCACCGCGATCATCGCCCAGCGCTCACCGATCGGCAGCACTATCATCCGGCGCGCCCAGACGGTCCAGCCGACGCTGTCGAGCCGGTCGGAGAGCGCCGCCGTGGGGCTGGAGTTGGCCACCGCGTCGTGATTGGCCTCGTTGAACGAGAAGTCGATGACGTGCCGGCAGGCCTGGAGCACCATCGCGCCCAGGGCCAGCGCCCATACGTCGTCACCGCCGCGGGCGGCGCCGAGCGCGAGGCCCGCGTAGTAGGCGTACTCCTTGGCCCGGTCGAAGGTCGCGTCCAGCCAGGCGCCCATCGTCGAGTACTGGAGCGAGTAGCGGGCGAGCTGCCCGTCGGTGCAGTCCAGGACGAAGGAGAACAGCAGCAGCAGCCCGGCCGCGACGTAGCCGCCGCGGGTGCCGGTCGCCGCGCTGCCTGCCGCGATCAGCGCGGTCAGGAGGGACGCGGTGGTCACCTGGTTCGGCGTGAGGCCGCGGCGGGCGCACCAGCGGGCGATGTAGCGGGAGTACGGGCTGATGAAGAACGTGGTGAAGAAGCCGTCGTGGGCCTTCACCGCGCTGCGCAGCCGCACCGCCTCGTCGTCGACCGAGGCGAGGGCGCTCTCAGCCTCGGCGCGCGCGGGTGCGTCCGTCGGCACGGCGGCGACCAGCGAGCCCAGCTCGGGGCGCTGCACCGCGGTGCCCTCGGCGTCCATGGTGACGGCGAGGCGGCCCGGCACGGTGCGATCGGCGACCGCTGCGGTGGACGGGCCCGTGGGCAGGCCCGCGCCGACGGCCTCGGCCGTGGTGTCCAGGGCCCGGACGAGCGCGGGGCGCGCCTCGGGCTGCGCGGTGAGCGCGCCGGGGACGGTGGCCGCGGGGAAGCGGGGGTCGGTAAGTCCGAGCCGGAGGGCGTGGACATGGCCGACGAAACGGGGGTCGACCAGTGCGACCCGGCGGTCGGCGGGGACGGCCGAGAGCAGCCGTGCGGCCTCGGTCACATCGGCGGCGACCTGTACGTCGAAGCCCAGCGAACGCAGGTCGTCCGCGAGCGACGACCCGGGTACCGGTGCACCGGTGAGGATGGCGGTCGACAGACGAACTCACTCCTTGGTGCTGACGGGGTCGGCGCGCGACTGTGCGGCCCGGATGCGGGCCGGCGGCACGTCGGCAGAGGCTATCGGATGAACGGAAGCGCGAGTTCACCGACCGTTTGCGCCCCGTTCGGGGTGGACCGGCATCGTCCGGCGCCGCCCGCGATCATCATCGTCGATCGCCGCCTCGCCTGACAAAACGCGTCGGTACGACCCCGGCCCGTCCTGCCACGCCACCTTCCTGACCTGCAAGCATTTCCGCAGGTCAGAGCATATGACAACGGTGTTCAGTGCCGTGTTGCCGGATACCCCCCACCCGTAGTTCACTGGCAGTGCCCGGGCCGACCGCGTCCGGGACCGCGAGACGACCGGGAGGCGTTCTCCATGGGGGCAGGGCACGACCACGGACACACACACGGCGGGCCGCCGCCCACCGGCACGGCGGCCGCCGCGTACCGGGGGCGGCTGCGCATCGCGCTCTGCATCACGCTCACCGTGATGGTCGTGGAGATCGTCGGCGGGGTGCTCGCCGACTCGCTCGCGCTGATCGCCGACGCGGCCCACATGGCGACCGACGCCCTCGGCCTGGGCATGGCGCTGCTGGCGATCCACTTCGCCAACCGCCCGGCCGGGGTTAACCGCACCTTCGGCTTCGCACGTGCCGAGATCCTGGCGGCGCTGGCCAACTGTCTGCTGCTGCTCGGGGTGGGCGGCTTCCTGCTCTTCGAGGCCGTCGAGCGCTTCATCACCCCGCCCGAGACCAGGGGCGGGCTGACGATCGCCTTCGCCCTGGTCGGCATGGCCGCCAACATGGTCTCTCTGTCGCTGCTGATGCGCGGACAGAAGGACAGCCTCAATGTGCGCGGCGCCTATCTGGAGGTGCTCGCGGACACGCTCGGCTCGTTCGCGGTGCTGGTCTCGGCGGGGATCATCCTGGCCACCGGCTGGCAGGCCGCCGACCCGATCGCCTCGCTGGTCATCGGCCTGATGATCGTCCCGCGCACCGTGAAGCTGCTCAGGGAGACACTCAACGTGCTGCTGGAGTCGGCGCCCAAGGGGGTCGACATGGGGGAGGTGCGCACCCACATCACCGCCCTGCCCGGCGTGCTGGACGTCCACGACCTGCATGCCTGGACGATCACCTCGGGCATGCCGGTGCTCTCCGCCCATGTGGTGGTGCGCCAGGACATGCTCGACTCGATCGGACACGAGAAGCTCCTCCATGAGCTGCAGGGCTGCCTCGGGGACCATTTCGACGTGGAGCACTGCACCTTCCAGCTGGAGCCGAGCGGCCACGCCGAGCACGAGGCGAAGCTCTGTCACTGAGGGGCCGGTCCGACGGGCCCGTGTACCGGGCCGTGTAGGGTATTCGCAGAGGCGTTCGGCCTCCCCATGTGCGAGAGAGGAGCTGAGGTTGATGACCGTCGCGAAGGCGCCCGCCCGGCGCAGCATCCGGTCCTTCCTCATCTCCCGGGTTCTCGGCTAGCACCACGACTCGCAACGGGTCGACCCGTTGGCCGGAGCCCTCGTACACCAAGGGTTCCCACGTTGAGCGAAAACGATCACGCCGTCCGTACCGAGGCGTTCTTCTCCCTGCATCACGGCCTGCCCCGGCAGTGCCCCGGCTCCGATGCCACCACCCGGCGGCTGCTGGAGCTCACCGGCCCGTTGCCTGGCCGTCCGCGCGTGCTGGATCTGGGCTGCGGGCCCGGCCGTGCCGCGCTGCTCCTCGCCGCCGAGGCGGGTGCCGAGGTGACCGCCGTCGACCTCCACCAGCCGTTCCTCGACGAACTGCGCGAGGCGGCCGGGGTCCGCGGGCTCGGCGACCGCATCCGTACGGTCCGGGCCGACATGGCGGAGCTGTCCGGCCCCGATTTCCCCGACGGGTCGTTCGACCTCGTCTGGGCCGAGGGGTCGGCATACATCATCGGTTTCGACCCCGCGCTGCGTGACTGGAAGCGGCTGCTCGCCCCGGGCGGCTCCCTGGTCGTCAGCGAGTGCGTCTGGACGAGGGACGATCCGACGGCCGAGGCGCGCGCCTTCTGGGAACAGGAGACGTCGATGCGTCCCGTGGCGGGCAACACCGCGGCGGCCGTCGCGGCCGGCTATCACGTCCTCGGGGCACGGGTACAGCCCGACAGCGACTGGGACGAGTACTACGTCCCGCTCGCCGAGCGCGTCAAGACCGCCGAGGTGTCCGCTCCCGGCATGGCGTGGGCGCTCGCGGCGACCCGCGAGGAGCTGGCCATGCGGCGCGACCACGGCACGGAGTACGGCTACGCCGGCTATGTGCTGCGCCCCGCCGACCCCCGCTGGACGACCCGGGCGGAGACGGCGGCGGACGCGGCGGCCGTGCACGCGGTCAACGCCGCCGCGTTCCCGACGCCGCACGAGGCGGCTCTCGTCGACGCGCTGCGCGCCGATCCGGCGGCCTGGCTGCCCGGCCTCGCCCAGGTGGCGACGGACGGCCCGGACGGGGACATCGCCGCGTACGCGCTGCTGACCCGGTGCCGGGTCGGGGACGTACCGGCGCTCGCGCTGGCCCCGGTGGCCACGGTCCCGGAGCACCAGCGCAGGGGTGCGGGGCAGGCGGTGGTGCGCGCGGCACTCGACGCGGCGAGGCTGCGCGGCGAGTCACTCGTCCTGGTGCTCGGCCATCCCGAGTACTACCCGAAGTTCGGCTTCGTACCGGCGTCGCGGTACGGGATCCGGACGGGCTTCGACGTCCCGGACGAGGCGATGATGGCCCTGGTGCTGGACGAATCCGTTCCGGTGCCGCAGGGCACGATCCGCTATCCGGCCGCCTTCGGCGTCTGACACACCGTCCGGTCCCGCCGCGCGTCCCGGTGCGGCGGGACCGGACATGCCAGACCCCGAGGTGCGGACAAGCGGCTTTTGTACGGCAGACTTGACCGGAATCGACGGGACCGGCGCACCGGGCCGGGACCATAGCGAAGGATGGGTATGCCGACCACACCAGCCACCGCGGCGCACAGCTCGTCGAACGGCACAGCAGAAGTGATCATGCTCGAACTGGTCGACGAGGACGGCACCACCATCGGTACGGCGGAGAAGCTCGCCGCCCATCAGCCGCCCGGTCAGCTGCACCGCGCCTTCTCCGTGTTCCTCTTCGACGAGCAGGGCAGACTCCTGCTCCAGCGCCGTGCGCTCGGCAAGTACCACTCCCCCGGTGTCTGGTCGAACACCTGTTGCGGCCACCCCTACCCCGGAGAGGCGCCCTTCGCCGCCGCCGCCCGGCGTACGTACGAGGAGCTCGGCGTCTCGCCCTCCCTGCTGGCCGAGGCGGGCACGGTCCGCTACAACCACCCGGACCCGGCCTCGGGCCTGGTGGAGCAGGAGTTCAACCATCTCTTCGTGGGAATGGCTCAGGACCGGCTCGCCCCGGACCCGGAGGAGGTCGGTGAGACGGCGTTCGTGACAGCCGACGAGCTCGCCGAGCGGCACGCCCGGTCGCCGTTCTCGGCCTGGTTCATGACGGTGCTGGACGCCGCACGTCCGGCGATCAGGGAGCTGACAGGACCGTCCGCCGGCTGGTGACGGGCGGACGGCGCCGGGGGCGCCGTCGGGTACGGGCGGTCAGGGGCGCCGGGTCAGCGGCAGCGCCGCCCAGATGATCTTTCCGCCGCCTGCGGTGTGCTCCACATCGCAGGCCCCGCCCGCTTCCCGGGTGATCTCCCGGACCAGCAGCAGACCGCGTCCGCCGGTCTGCGCGTAGTCCGTCTCCAGGGCCGTCGGCCGGTAGGGGTGGTTGTCCTCGACGGACACCCTGATCCACTCCTCGCCGACGGCCACCTCGACGGCCAGCTCCGGCGAGAGCAGCACGGCATGCTTCACCGCGTTGGTGACCAGCTCGGAGACGATGAGCAACAGGCCCTCGGCGACGTCGTCGTCCAGCGGCACACCCTGGCGCTTGAGCAGATCGCGCACCGCGTGCCGGGCCTGCGGTACGGATACGTCCACGGCCGGAGCGGTGAACCGCCAGACTCCCTCGTACGGGACGGGCCGGGCGGGGACACTCCCGCGGCTCTCCATAGTCCGGTACCCGCTCTCACTCGATGGTGACTGCACGTCGAGTACAGAGTGCGGGGCGTAGTTGGTCCGGACCGTGCCAGTGATCAGAATTCGACCTCTATCGACGGATTTTGACCGGACAGAACGCTGAAGACTCAGCCTTTGGGCCCTTTCTGCTCATCTCCTCGGGGTTGGTCGGGCAGCTCGTCGGTCACCCTCTGTTCCGAGACCATCGAGACGATGCGGCGGCCGCCCACCCCCATGGCGATCAGGCCGAGGCCGTCGAAGAGCAGCGCCAGCGAGAAGAAGAGACCCAGTACGTAGAGGCTGCTGTGCGGCCAGTCGAAGAGCACCAGCAGCCCCAGCAGCAGGCCGAAGGCGCCTTGCAGCAGCGTCCAGCCGAACTGCGGGCCGCGCACCACGACGCTGCCCACCAGGCGGAACACCCCGCCGGTCAGGAAGAGCAGCGCAGCGAACATGGTCAGCGCCTCGGCGGTGCCGTGCGGGTGGCGGATGACGACGATCCCGGCGGCGATGTTCAGCGCGGCCACCACAACGCCCAGCCAGAAGTAGTCGCTGCCGCGGGAGTCGATGGCGTGCAGCAGCCCGACGACGCCGCCGATCAGCAGCAGCCAGCCAAACAGGATCATCGAGGTCAGCGTCGCGACGCCGGTGTAGACGAGACCGACCAGACCGGCCACGACGAGCAGGGTGCCGAGCAGGGCGAGCCAGCCGAAGCTGCGGCTCAGTCTCCTTCCCTCGGTTGCGGGATCTGCCACGGGAAGCTCCTCACGGTGCGTGCCTGGTCCCAGACCCCTTCTTGATCATAGGTTCGAACCGTGCGGATAGCATCCGGCACATGGACCGTACGGAACCCGGGCTGGAGCACACCGTCGCGGACGGCGTCGCCACCGTCGTGATCAGCAATCCCGCCAAGCGCAACGCGATGACGGCCGCGATGTGGAGCGCGCTGCCCGGTCTGCTGGAGCGGCTGGCCGCCGACCCCGAGGTCCGGGTGCTGGTGCTGACGGGCGCCGGGGACACCTTCTGCGCCGGCGCGGACATCTCCTCGCTCCGGGACCCGGCGGGCGACCCGCAGGCGCTCGCGGTGGCGGCCGAGGAGGCGCTGGCCGCGTTCCCCGGGCCGACGCTCGCGGTGATCCGGGGATACTGCGTGGGCGGCGGCAGCCAGTTGGCGGCCGCCTGCGATCTGCGGTTCGCCGAGGAGGGGGCTTCCTTCGGTGTCACGCCGGCCAAGCTCGGCATCGTGTACGCCGCGTCGTCGACCCGGCGGCTGGTGGCGCTGACCGGCCCGGCCACCGCGAAGCACCTGCTGTTCTCCGGCGAGCTGATCGACACCGCACGGGCGCTGCGTACCGGCCTGGTCGACGAGGTGCTGCCGGCCGGCGAGCTGGAGAAGCGGGTCGAGGCGTACACGCGGACCCTGACGGCCCGCTCGCGGCTGACGCAGGCGGCGGCGAAGGAGTTCGCCGACGGGCGCAGGGACCGGGACGCGCACTGGGCGCGGCAGGCACGCCTCAGCGGCGACACCGCCGAGGGTGTCGCCGCCTTCCTGGAGCGGCGCGAGCCCCGCTTCACCTGGACGACCGGGGCCTGACGGTCCGTGCCCGCGCGCTACTGGAGGAGGTAGTGGCGCCGGGCACGGAACTTCTCGACCATCGCCGCCGGGGCCTTCTCCGGCGAGCCCGCGTCGTAGGGCGGCTGCGGATCGTACTCGGTCAGCAGCTGTACGGCCAGGGCGTGCTCGTCGCCCGCGATCCGGCCGGCCAGGGTGAGCCCCATGTCGATGCCGGAGGAGACGCCCGCCGCGGTGACGTACTTGCCGTCGACGACGACCCGCTCCCCGGTCGGCTCGGCGCCGAGCTCCTCCAGTACGTCCAGCATGAGCCAGTGCGAGGTGGCCCGGCGGCCGGTCAGCAGTCCGGCCGCGGCGAGCAGCAGCGAGCCGGTGCAGACGGAGGTGGTCCAGGTGCTGGTGGCATCGGCGGCGCGCAGCCAGCCG
Source organism: Streptomyces sp. NPDC102437 (assembly GCF_044765565.1). Classification (NCBI taxonomy): domain Bacteria; kingdom Bacillati; phylum Actinomycetota; class Actinomycetes; order Kitasatosporales; family Streptomycetaceae; genus Streptomyces; species Streptomyces sp. NPDC102437. The sequence goes on from NZ_JBIWKI010000023.1 coordinate 22,024, forward strand.
AGCAGCGCCTCGTTCTCCATCTGGTCGCGCTGGCCGGGGCCGCCGGGCACCACCACCACGTCGGGCGCGGGCACATCGGCGAAGGCCTTGTCGGCGACGAGCGTGAGGCTGTCGGTGTCGTTGCGCACGGGGCCGGTCCGTTCGGCGACGAACACGGTGTCGGCGCCGGGGGTACGGGCGAGCATTTCGTGCGGACCCACCGCGTCGAGTGCGGTGAAGCGGTCGAAGAGGACGATGGCGATCTGCATGGGTTCCCTTTCACGTTCGCGGTCGGTCGGGTGCGGGTGGGCGGTCAGCCGGCCGCGGGATGGGTGCGGAAGCGTCGGCGGTATTCGGCGGGGGCGGTGCCCAGGGCCTTGATGAACGCGCGGCGCATGGCCTCCGGGGTGCCGTAGCCGCAGGCACGCGAGATCCCGGTTACGCCGTCGGTGGTGTCCTCCAGCAGCCTGCGGGCCTGTTCCAGGCGTACACGGTCGACGTAACGGCCCGGCGTGAGGCCCGTCTCCGCCTGGAAGGCGCGCGCGAAGTGACGGGGCGAGAGGCGGGCGCGGGCGGCGAGCGCCTCGACGCAGAGGTCCTCGCCGGGGTTCTCGGTGATCCAGTGCTGGACCTCGCGCAGGGGTTCGCGCCGGGCGGTCTGGGCGGAGAGCTGGGCACTGAACTGGGCCTGGTTGCCCGGTCTGCGCAGAAAGACCACCAGGTGCCGGGCGACGGTGAGCGCGATGTCCCTGCCGTGGTCCTCCTCGACCAGCGCGAGGGCCAGGTCGATTCCGGCGGTGACCCCGGCGGAGGTGGCGAGCCTGCCGTCGCGTACGAAGATCGGGTCCGGGTCGACCTCGACGGCCGGGTGGCTGCGGGCGAGGTGGTCGCAGACCGTCCAGTGCGTGGTCACCCGGTGCCCGTCCAGCAGTCCGGCCCCGGCGAGCAGCAGCGCGCCGGTGCAGACGGAGACGAGCCGTTCGGCGTGCGGGGCGTGTTCGCGCAGCCAGTCGACGAGTGCCGGGTCGGGGTCGCGGGTGCCCTCGCCGCCGGGGACGAGCAGGGTGTGGGGCGGTTCGGCGTCGGCGAGGCTGCCGTCCGGGACGAGGACGAGGCCGCTGCAGGTGCGGATTGGGGCGCCGTCGAGCGAGGCGGTGCGCAGTCCGTACCCGGCCCCGGGGAAACGAGAAGCCCCGGCGAAGACCTCCACCGGCCCGGTGACATCGAGGCTCTGGACGCCGTCGTAGAGGACGACGAGTACGGATCGCTGCGTCATGACCGCCATCCTGGTCGGCCCCGATCACAGCCGCAATGACGAAGAACCCACCTTTCCTGCCATCGCGCGGTGGTCGGGAACCGGGCGCCGCACCGGGGTTACCGCGCGTACCGACCAGTCGGTAATGTGCCCGCATGAGTACTCTGCCGCCGCGCGCCGGACGCCGCTGCCACAACGCCATCAACCCGCTGCACTCGACGGTCTACTTCTCGCCCGACCTCGGCAAGGAGCTCGGGGAGCTCGGCATCGACGACTCGAACGCCGCCTACTTCGCCGCGCGTTCGGCGGCGATGGGTGCCGTCGGACCGGGCGCGGTCACCGCCGCGTTCTACAACTTCAACCACGACCTCGTCGCCCGGCATCTGCCCGCCGTGTGGTCCGTCGCCTCGCCGCAGGCGGTCCTGGACGCCCGGCTGCGCGTCGCCGACACCACCCTTCGCCGGCTGCTGGGCGAGGAGATCATCGCCTCCGCGGAACTGGCCGAGGCGGCGGAGCTCGCACTGCGCGCCGCCGAGGGATGCACCCGACACGCCCGGCCGCTCCACGCCGCCCACGCCGATCTCCCGGTGCCCGAGCAGCCGCACCTGGCGTACTGGCACGCCGGCACACTGCTGCGGGAGCACCGAGGCGACGGCCATCTCGCCGCGCTGCTGACCGCCGGGCTCGACCCGCTGGAGGCACTGGTCAGCCACACCGCGACCGGCAAGGGAATGTCCCCGGGCTGGGTGCTCGCCACCCGCGGCTGGCACCGCGACGACTGGGACGCGGCGCGCGAGCGACTGCGCGGGCGCGGACTCCTGGACGCCGAGGGCGAGTTGACCGAGGCCGGCGTCGCGCTCCGCTCGGAGCTGGAGGAGGCCACGGACCGGATGGACGCGGCGCCGTACGAGCACCTGGGCGCCGAGGGTGTGGAGCGGCTGACCGAGCTGGCGCGCGGGTTCCTGTTCACGGCTGCGTCGGCGGGCGCGTTCCCGGACGGGCTGATCGGCAAGGACTGATCGGCAGGAACTGATCCGCCGCCCCGCCCGATCCGTACGACAGCCCTGGGGTGGCCGGGCGACACGGCGCCCGGCCACCCGGCACAATGCAGGCGAAGGGGCCCGGCCCCGGCAAGCACAGCCAGTAGAGCCAGTACGAGAAGGCGAGTCGGTAGAACCGTGACGACGTCCATCGAAGGCAGGATCGCCGAGGAGCTCGGCGTACGCGAACGGCAGGTGAAGGCGGCCGTCGAGCTGCTCGACAGCGGGTCGACCGTGCCGTTCATCGCGCGCTACCGCAAGGAAGCGACCGAGATGCTCGACGACGCGCAGCTGCGCACGTTGGAGGAGCGGCTGCGGTATCTGCGGGAGCTGGAGGACCGCCGGACGGCGATCCTCGACTCGGTGCGCGAGCAGGGCAAGCTGGACGAGGCGCTGGAGGCGCAGATCCGGGCCGCCGACACCAAGGCGCGCCTTGAGGACATCTATCTGCCGTTCAAGCCCAAGCGGCGCACCAAGGCGCAGATCGCCCGGGAGGCGGGGCTCGAACCGCTCGCCGACGGCCTGCTCGGCGACCCGTCGGTGGAGCCGCTCGCCGCTGCCGCCGCCTTCGTCGACGCCGACAAGGGCGTCGCGGACGGTGCGGCGGCCCTGGAGGGGGCCCGTGCCATCCTCGCCGAGCGGTTCTCCGAGGACGCCGATCTGATCGGTGAGCTGCGTGAGCGGATGTGGACGCGCGGGCGGCTGGCAGCCAAGGTGCGGGACGGCAAGGAGGAGGCGGGCGCGAAGTTCGCCGACTACTTCGACTTCGCCGAGCCGTTCACCGCACTGCCCTCGCACCGGGTGCTCGCGATGCTCCGGGGCGAGAAGGAGGACATGCTCGACCTGGTCATGGAGCCGGAGGAGCCCTCCGAGACCCCGGGGCCGTCGACGTACGAGAACATGGTCGCCCGGCGCTTCGGCGTGGCCGACCGCGGCCGCCCCGGCGACAAGTGGCTCGGCGACACCGTGCGGTGGGCGTGGCGGACCCGGATCCTGGTGCACCTCGGCATCGATCTGCGGCTGCGGCTGCGCACCGCGGCGGAGGACGAGGCGGTACGCGTCTTCGCGTCGAACCTGCGCGATCTGCTGCTCGCCGCGCCGGCCGGGACGCGGGCCACGCTGGGGCTCGACCCCGGTTTCCGTACCGGTGTGAAGGTGGCCGTCGTCGACGCGACCGGCAAGGTCGTCGCGACGGACGTCATCCACCCGCACGTCCCGGCCAACAAGTGGGACCAGTCGCTGGCCACGCTGGAGCGGCTGGCGAAGGCCCACGACGTCGACCTGATCGCGATCGGCAACGGCACGGCCTCCCGCGAGACGGACAAGCTTGCCGGTGAACTCATCGATAAGCACCCGGAGTTGAAGCTCACCAAGGTGATGGTCTCCGAGGCCGGCGCCTCGGTCTACTCGGCTTCGGCCTTCGCCTCGCAGGAACTCCCCGACATGGACGTGTCGTTGCGCGGGGCGGTCTCCATCGCGCGGCGGCTGCAGGACCCGCTCGCCGAGCTGGTGAAGATCGATCCGAAGTCGATCGGAGTCGGCCAGTACCAGCACGACCTGTCCGAGGTGAAGCTGTCGCGCTCGCTGGACGCGGTCGTCGAGGACTGTGTGAACGGTGTCGGCGTCGACGTCAACACCGCGTCCGCGCCGCTGCTTTCGCGGGTATCGGGGATCGGCTCGGGGCTCGCGGAGAACATCGTCGCGCACCGCGACGCCAACGGCCCCTTCCGGTCCCGCAAGGCGCTCAAGGACGTGGCGCGGCTGGGCCCGAAGGCGTACGAGCAGTGCGCGGGCTTCCTGCGCATCCGGGGCGACGATCCGCTGGACGCGTCGAGCGTGCACCCGGAGGCGTATCCGGTGGTGCGGGCGATGGTGAAGCGGACCGGCGGCGACGTCGCCTCGCTGATCGGCAACACGGGGGTGCTGCGCTCGCTGCGGGCGGACGACTTCGTGGACGAGAAGTTCGGTCTGCCGACGGTCTCCGACATCCTGAGGGAGCTGGAGAAGCCGGGGCGCGACCCGCGGCCCGCGTTCAAGACGGCCACCTTCAAGGAGGGTGTCGAGAAGATCGGTGATCTGGCGTCCGGCATGGTGCTGGAGGGCGTCGTCACCAATGTCGCGGCGTTCGGTGCGTTCGTGGACATCGGTGTGCACCAGGACGGCCTGGTGCATGTGTCGGCGATGTCGCGGACGTTCGTGAAGGACCCGAGGGACGTCGTGAGGCCGGGCGACATCGTGAAGGTCAAGGTCATGGACGTCGATGTGCCTCGGAAGCGGATCTCGCTGACGCTGCGGCTGGACGACGAGGCCGGGGCCGGTGCGGGCTCACAGGGTGGCGGCCAGCGGCGCGAGCGGGCTGAGCGCGGCGGCCAGGGCGGCCGGCCGCCGAGGCAGCGCCAGGGTCAGGGCGGCCAGGACCGCGACCGGCGCGGTGGCGGTGGCGGCGGTGGCGGATCCGCCCGGCAGGCGCCGGCGCCGGTGAACAGCGCGATGGCGGACGCGCTGCGCCGGGCCGGGCTGACGGACCCGGACCAGGGCGGCCGGAGGCGGTAGCCGTAGCGGCAGCAGTACCGGGGCGGGGAGAGTGATCTGCCCAGCCCGCTTGACCCGCCGCCCGGCTGCCACTTCCACACCCGGTGACCGCTGGCCACCGACCGGTGCCGTACCCAGTCGCCCGAACTGCGCACGCTGACCGGCGGGGAGGCCGGTCCGGACGCGGCCCGCGCCAGGTGGCGTGCCACCTCGTGGCGGACGACCGTGTCGCCGTCCCAGACGATCTCGCCGTCGCGCAGCAGCGCGTGCCCGCCGTCGCGGCGGGCGAGGATGCGGGTGGCGCGCCAGCGGGTACGCACGGGGCCTCCTGCGGATGCGATGTCGGGGCCGTAGAGGCCGGACGGCGGTCCTTGGCTGTGCCGACAGTAGCACTTGGCATACCAAATTCCGCCACCACCGAGGAATGCGGGCACCATGCCGGAATCGGCCCGACGGACAGAGAGTCGAAATCGGGGAATGCAACCCTTTTGGGATACCGGGAGGGGTGGCTGTCCGTCCGATCCCCGGGCACCGGGCCGTCGGCGACGGCCCGGTGCGGGGCTCAGAGCTCCGTCACCCTGCCCGCGGCGACTTCGACCCGCCGGGTGGTCCGTACCGCTTCCAGCATCCGCCGGTCGTGCGTGACCAGCAGCAGCGTTCCGGTGTACGAGTCGAGCGCGGATTCCAGCTGCTCGATCGCGGGCAGGTCGAGGTGGTTCGTGGGCTCGTCGAGCACCAGGAGGTTGACGCCCCTGCCCTGGAGCAGGGCGAGCGCCGACCGGGTGCGCTCCCCGGGGGAGAGCGTCGTGGCGGGGCGCGTCACATGGTCGGCGCGCAGGCCGAACTTGGCGAGCAACGTGCGCACTTCGGCCGGTTCGGTGTCGGGCACGGCGGCGCAGAACGCCTCCAGGAGCGATTCCGAGCCGTGGAAGAGCTTGCGCGCCTGGTCGACCTCGCCGACCACCACGCCCGAGCCGAGCGCGGCGTGGCCGGAGTCCAGCGGGAGGCGGCCGAGGAGTGCGGCGAGCAGGGTGGACTTGCCCGCTCCGTTGGCGCCGGTGATGGCGACCCGGTCCGCCCATTCGATCTGCAGCGACGCCGGGCCGAAGGCGAAGTCACCGCGTACGGCCTGCGCCTCGCGCAGGGTGGCCACGACCGAGCCGGAGCGGGGTGCGGCGGCGATCTCCATCCGCAGTTCCCATTCCTTGCGCGGTTCGTCGACGACGTCGAGCCGTTCGATCATGCGCTGGGTCTGCCGGGCCTTCGCGGCCTGCTTCTCGCTCGACTCGCTGCGGAACTTGCGGCCGAGCTTGTCGGAGTCGGTGGCCTTGCGGCGGGCGTTCTTGACACCCTTGTCCATCCAGGAGCGCTGCATCTGGGCGCGCCCTTCGAGAGCGGCGCGCTTGTCGGCGTACTCCTCGAACTCCTCGCGGGCGTGCCTGCGGGCGCGCTCACGCTCCTCCAGGTAGGCCGCGTAGCCGCCGCCGTACAGATTGATCTGCTGCTGGGCCAGGTCCAGTTCGAGGACCTTGGTGACGGTGCGCATCAGGAATTCGCGGTCGTGGCTGATGACCACGGTGCCCGCGCGGAGTCCCGAGACATAGCGCTCCAGCCGCTCCAGGCCGTCCAGGTCGAGGTCGTTGGTGGGCTCGTCGAGCAGGAAGACGTCGTAGCGGGAGAGCAGCAGGGAGGCGAGGCCCGCACGGGCGGCCTGGCCGCCGGAGAGCGCGGTCATCGGCAGGTCGAGGCCGACGGTCAGCCCGAGCTCGGCTGCGACCTCCTCGGCGCGCTCGTCCAGGTCGGCGCCGCCGAGGGCCAGCCAGCGTTCCAGCGTTTCGGAGTACGCGTCGTCCGCACCCGGCGCCCCGTCGACGAGGCCCTGGGTGGCCTTGTCCATGGCGGCCTGGGCCTCGGCGACGCCGGTGCGGCGGGCCAGGAACTCCCGCACCGTCTCGCCGGTCCGTCGTTCCGGCTCCTGCGGGAGGTGGCCGACGGTGGCGGTCGGCGGGGAGAGCCGCAGCTCGCCCTCCTCCGGCCGGTCGAGTCCGGCGAGGAGCCGGAGCAGGGACGATTTTCCGGCGCCGTTGACTCCGACGAGACCGATCACGTCGCCGGGCGCGACGACGAGGTCGAGTCCGGCGAAAAGTGTGCGGTCGCCGTGTCCGGCGGCGAGGTCCTTGGCGACGAGAGTGGCAGTCATCAGGGTGTCGATCCTAGTCGGCGCCGGGGCCGGACCGCCCGGCCGGTCGCGCTCCGGCCGGACGGCGGGTGCCCCCGGCCGTCAGCCGGCCGGTTCACCTGTGCCGGGGGTGTCGGGTTGCGGTCCGTGGTCCTCGTGGAGCCTGGTGATGACCTGGCTGCCGCCCGGACCGATCCGGATCTCGAAATCACCGGCGTACTTCGCGTGCCCTTCGATGACCGCGGATTCGACGGCCTCCACACCGAATTCGCGCCGCACGATCAGCGGGTCCCGGCGCAGGTCCCGCATCAGCGCCACGCACATGCCGACCATGACGACGGTGAACGGCGCGGCGACCAGGATCGTCAGGTTCTGGAGTCCGGCGAGCGCGTCGCCCTTCCCGTTGCCGATGAGCAGCATGATCGCGGCCACGGCTCCGGTGACCACGCCCCAGAAGACGACGACCCATCTGGCGGGTTCGAGGATGCCCTTCTGGGAGAGCGTGCCCATCACGATGGAGGCGGCGTCGGCGCCCGAGACGAAGAAGATGCCGACCAGGATCATCACCACCAGGCTCATCACCGTGGCGAGCGGGAACTGCTGGAGCACTCCGAAGAGCTGTGCCTCCTGGGTGACGGCGCCGCCGAGCTTGCCGGCCTCCTGGAGGTTGATCGCCGTACCGCCGAAGATCGCGAACCAGACCAGGCTGACGGTGCTGGGCACCAGGATGACACCGCCGATGAACTGGCGGATCGTCCGGCCCCGGCTGATGCGGGCGATGAACATGCCGACGAAGGGCGTCCACGAGATCCACCAGGCCCAGTAGAAGACGGTCCAGTTGCCGAGCCACTCGGCGACGTCGCCCTTGCCGGTCGCCTCGGTGCGTCCGGCGAGCTGGGCCAGATTGCCGAAGTAGGCGGCGATCGAGGTGGGCAGCAGGTCGAGCACGATGATGGTGGGGCCCGCGATGAAGACGAAGACGGCGAGGATCAGAGCGAGCACCATATTGGTGTTGGAGAGCCACTGGATGCCCTTTTCGACACCGGAGACCGCCGAGGCGACGAAGGCCACGGTCAGCACGGCGATGATCAGGACCAGGAGCCCGGTACCGGTCTTCTCCTTCCAGTGCAGTTCGTGGAAGCCGCTGCCGATCTGGAGGGCGCCCAGGCCCAGTGACGCGGCGGAGCCGAAGAGGGTCGCGAAGATGGCGAGGATGTCGATCAGCCGGCCGAGACCGCCGTGGGCGTGCCGGGCTCCGATGAGCGGCTCGAAGACGGCGCTGATCGTCTGCCGTCGGCGCCGGCGGAAGGTGCTGTACGCGATGGCCAGACCGACCACGGCATAGATCGCCCAGGGGTGGAGCGTCCAGTGGAAGAGGGTGGTGGCCATCGCCGTCTGCATCGCTTCGGCGGCGTCGGCGGGACGGGTGCCGGGCGGCGGGCTGATGAAGTGCGCGAGCGGCTCGCTCACCCCGTAGAACATCAGGCCGATTCCCATGCCCGCGCTGAACATCATGGCGACCCAGGACACGGTCCGGAATTCGGGCTCCTCCCCTTCCTGGCCGAGGGCGATCTTGCCGTAGCGGCTGACGGCGAGCCAGAGGGCGAAGACCACGAAGCCGGAAGTGGCCAGCATGAAGACCCAACCACCTTTGTGGATCAGCTGGTTGAGCATGGCACTGGAGATGTTCTGCAGCGAGTCGGTGGCGGTGGCTCCCCAGACCACGAAGGCGAGGGTGAACGCGGCGGTGACGCCGAACACCACCCGGTCCGTCGTGGGGTGCCGGTTCCGGGCCGGGTCGCCGGGGAGTTCCGCCGTCACCGGCAGGTCCCCCCGGTCGCCCGTTCCCTGTTCGTCCTGCGACACGGATGGCACCTTTCACGGAAGCAATTTGTTCGCTCTCCGTAGGCAGTACCACACGCAGCGCCCACTCCTGTGGACCAACAAGCGACGCGAAGGGCCCCTCTCGGGAAGGGCCCTTCGCGGCCGGGCGGTCCGTTACCGGTGCCCGCCGCCCGGGACACGGGCGGCGGGCCGCGGCGGTGTGACGCCCCGGACGTCGTCCGCCCGGGGCGCGGCCGCGGCGGCCGCGGAGCCCTCGGTTGCGTGTACGAAGGCGCCGGTGCCGCCGACGAACGGCAGCTTCGCAAAGGTGCGGGCCAGATCGAGGGTGAGGGTGGGCGTGGAGTCCGGCGGGTCGATGAGGTCCCGGTCGGTGCCGCCGACGATCAGGGCGAGGCGGTGTCCGGCCGGGACGACGTGGTCGGTGGCCGCCAGGTCGATGGTGAGGGTGACGGCCGTGCCCGGAGTGAGCGGGCGGCCCCGGCGCGCGTCGGCGTACGTACCGAGGTCGGCCCAGCCACGGCTGACCACGGTCCGGTCGACGCCGGTGGTCCGGGCCTCGGTCTCCTTGAAGCAGGAGCTGTCCCCGGTGGTGCTCGCGCCCCAGCAGCTGCGGGTGGTGAGGGTGCTGATGCCCTCGCCGGAGGAGCCGTAGTCGCGGATGGTGTCGGGGCCGAGGTCCACGAGGACCGCGGAGAGGTGGGCGCTCGTCGTGGTCGGGGTGGCGGTGACGGTCACCGTGGAGGAGCCGGAGAGCCTCAGATCGGCGGTGAGCGGGGCTGTGCGGAACCCGGCCTTGGCGCCGGTGGTCCGGTCCAGGTCGGCGGCCCACCGGGTCTCGTCCTGTGCCGGATCGTCGGTGAAGGTCTCGGTGGCGCCGGGGCGGGCGGGCTTCAGGGCCAGGGTGCCGACGCCCGGCGCGTCGCCGGTACCGGGGCGCAGGGTGGTGGCCCGGGTGGCGCGGGGCGGCCAGACGCGGTCGGTGGACCACTGGTCGGGGTGGCGTTCGATGTCGGCCATCGGTTCGCGTTCGATGCCGTTGTCGTAGCCCAGGAGGTAGTGGTCGAACCAGCGGTGCAGGGTGTCGACCCATTCGGCGCGCCGGAAATCGAACGGGTCGACGTGTCCGGTCTGGGAGAGCCAGAGCTTGCGCTCCACGCCCCGGTCCGCGAGCGCGTCCCACCACTGGCCGAGGTGCTTGGTACGGACGTTGAGGTCCTGCATGCCGTGCACGGCGAAGACGCTGGCACGCACCTTGCGGGCGTCCTTGACGTAGTCACGCCCGGTCCACAGCCCCGTCCAGTCTCCGGTGCGCGGCGCCCCGTCGACGAGTCGCTGCTGGACGGCGGCGCAGCGGTCGCGTGCCCCGGGGCTCTCCACGTAGCCGGAGAGCCAGTCGGGGCCGCTGTCGTAGAGCGGTGCGCCCTGGGAGAAGTAGTAGTCGTACCAGGAGGAGATGGCACCGATCGGCACGATGGTGCGCAGCCCTTCGACACCGGTCGCCGCGACCCCGTTGGCGACGGTGCCGTCGTAGCTCTTGCCGATCATGCCGGTGCGGCCGTTGGACCAGCCGGCCGAGGCACGGGCTTCGCCGGTGCGGGTGGTGTAGCCGCGGGCGCGGCCGTTGAGCCAGTCGATGACGGCCTTGGCGGACTGCACGTCCGAGCGGCCGCCGACATCGACGCAGCCGTCGGAGCGGTTGGTTCCGGCCAGATCGACGGCGACGAAGGCGTAGCCGCGCGGCACGAAGTAGTTGTCGTAGTGGAGCGGGAACTGCACGGGCCGGCCGTCGGCGTCGTACGTCTTGAGCTGGCTCTCGTTGCCGCGCCCGCAGCAGGAGTAGTACGGGCTGGCGTCCATGATCACGGGGATCTTCCGGCCCTGCCGGGCGGGCTCGCGCGGCCGGACGATGTCGGCGGCGACGCGGTCGCTCCGCCCGTCCCCGTCGCCGTCCAGTCCGGTGTCGACCCAGACCGATTCGCGGACGGCGTCCCCGTACGAGTAGACGGGTTCGCTCTGCGGCGGCCGGGCCTTCCCGGGGCTTGCGCCCTGGGCGCCTGCGGGTGGGAGCAGGACGGCCATCAGCGCGGCGACGGCCGCCACCACCAGCAATCGACAACTCGAACGAAGGCCCAGCACACGAATCGGCATGGGCGGAAGGTACCCCGGTCAACTCCCGGACGACAGAGGGCGGTCAGCGACGTGAATAGCATGATCACGGCGCAAACAGGACGGTCCGGAGTGGCGGCCGAATGGCGAAGTGTGACAGCTGCGGCCATGGACACGACTGTTGCGGCAGTCGCTGAATAGTCTCGGCACGACGGTTCGAAAGATCACCCGCCCGACGACTTGGAGCATTCCGTGCACCGCAGATTCATCGTCCCGAGCGCAATCGCGGCCTCCCTGCTGCTGGCGATCCCGGCGTCGGCCGCCGAAGGCACCGTGGGCGCCCCGGGCATCGGCGACGCCTACTACCCGGCCAGTGGCAACGGCGGCTACGACGTGTCCCACTACGACCTGCGGCTGAAGTACCAGCCCTCGACCGATCTGCTGGAGGGCACGGCGACGATCCTCGCCACGACCACCCAGGAACTCTCCCGTTTCAACCTGGACTTCGGGCTGGACGTCTCCGAGGTGCGGGTCAACGGCAAGAAGGCCGGCCACGTGAAGAACGGCGAGCAGGAGCTGGAGATCACCCCGACCGCCCCGCTTTCGAAGGGCAAGGCCGTCTCGGTGGTCGTGCGGTACGCCGGGAAGCCGTCCGAGGTCGAGATCAACGGCTGGACGTCCTGGGTCCGCACCCCGGACGGCGCGGTGGCCGCCCAGGAACCCGAGTCGGCCGCGTGGTGGTTCCCCAGCAACGACCACCCGCTGGACAAGGCGACGTACGACATCTCCGTCTCCGTCCCGGACGGCACCCAGGCGATCAGCAACGGTACGCTCCAGTCGCAGAGTTCGAGGCTCGGATGGACCCGCTACAACTGGCGCTCCGCCCGGCCGCAGGCGACGTATCTGACCACGCTGGCGGTCGGCAGGTTCGACATCACCACGGACACCACCTCGGACGGGCTGCCGGTCGTCAACGCGTACAGCGAGGACCTCGGTGCCAACGCCGGTGCGGCCCGCGCCAGCATCGAGCGGACCACCGAGGTCGCCGAGTGGCTGACCGAGGTCTTCGGGCCGTACCCCTTCGAGGCGCTCGGCGGCTACTCCCCCAATGTGACGAGCGGATTCGCCCTTGAGACCCAGACCAGGCCGTTCTACAGCCCGAAGCAGTTCGCCAACGGCGCCAATGTCTCGGTCGTCGTCCATGAGCTGGCGCACCAGTGGTACGGCGACAGCGTGTCCCTCAAGGGCTGGAAGGACATCTGGATCAACGAGGGCTTCGCGCGCTACAGCCAGTGGCTGTGGTCGGAGAAGGAGGGCGAGGGAACCGCGCAGGAACTGGCGGACTACGCCTACTCCCTGCACCCGGCGGACGACCCCTTCTGGCAGGTGAAGCCGGGTGACCCGGGCCCCGACAACCAGTTCGACGCGGCTGTCTACGACCGGGGCGCGCTGGCCCTCCAGGCGCTGCGCGACAAGCTGGGCGACGAGACGTTCTTCGCGCTGCTGAAGGGCTGGCCCGCGGAGCACGCTTACGGGAACGCGAGCGTGAGCGACTTCGTCGCGTACGCGGAGCGGGTCTCGGGCAAGCCGCTCGCCGCCTTCTTCGACACCTGGCTGTTCCAGCCGGCGCGGCCAAAGGCCCCGGCGGCCGGGACGCACGCCCTGAACGCCTCTGGAAAGAAGGCGCGGCCCGCCTCGTGGAAGAAGATCGAGGCGACGAACTCCGTGCACGAGCACCGCTGACCGGTCCGGGCGCCGCTGCCCCTTCCTCCTGGGGGGGGCGGTGGTGCCCGGCGACGGGCCGGGGGCGCCGGTTAGGCTGACGACGCCGGCGCTGTGCGGCCGGCCCGGCCGATTCCGGCCCGATCCCGCGTGTACGAGGAGCGTCCCTTGCCCGGTCCGTCCCACGATGCCGATCGCGACGCCCGCCCCACCCTGGAAGCCGTGGCGGCCAGCGCCGGGGTCTCCCGGGCGACGGTCTCGCGGGTGGTGAACGGCGGGGCCGGGGTGCGCAGACCGCTGGTGGACCGGGTGCGTAAGGCGGTCGAGGAGCTCGGATACGTACCGAACCACGCCGCCCGGACCCTGGTCACCCGGCGCAACGGCGCGGTCGCCGTGATCATCGACGAGCCGGAGTTCCGGATCTTCTCCGACCCCTTCTTCTCCCAGCAGATCCGTGGCATCAGCCGCGAACTTACTTTGCACGACTCCCAGTTGGTGCTGCTCCTGGTGGAGGGCAGCGGAGATTTCGACCGGGTCGCCCGCTATCTGGCCGGTGGCCATGTGGACGGCGTACTGGCGTTCTCGCTGCACACCGACGACGAACTCCCCGCGATCATCCGCAGGTCCAAGGTGCCCACGGTCTACGGCGGCCGTCCGGGCCGGCCGGGCGCGGCGTCCGAACTGGCCGTCCCGTACGTCGACTGCGACAACCGCGGCGGCGCGGCCGCGGCCGTACGCCATCTCGTCGGCCTCGGGCGTCGGCGGATCGCGCACATCGCCGGACCTCGCGACCAGACCTCGGCCCTGGACCGGATCGACGGCTACCGCGACGTGCTGCCCGCTGGGGATCCGGCCCTGCTGGCGGACGGCGACTTCACCGTCGAGGGCGGGGTGCGGGCGATGGCGGAACTGCTCGACCGCCGGCCCGGCCTGGACGCGGTCTTCGCCGCCAACGACCTGATGGCCTCGGGCGCCCTGCGGGTGCTGCGCGAGCGCGGCCGCAGGGTTCCCGAGGAGGTGGCCCTGGTCGGTTTCGACGACATGGTTTCGATAGCCGAGGCCACCGAGCCGCCGCTGACGACGGTCCGTCAGGACGTGGAGGGAATGGGCCGGTTGATGGTGCGGATGCTGATGAGCCGGCTCGACGGCGAGTCCGGGTGCGCCGAGCGGGAGTCGGTGATCACGCCGACCGAGCTGGTGCGCCGGGCTTCCGCCTGAGCCCTCACCCGCTGCGGAGGCTGTGACGGTGGGCCGCCCGCGCCCTGCGCGCGTACGGCAGATAGCGCAGCCGCTCGGGGAGCACGGGCACCACTCGCCGCACCACCGCGCAGAACCGCCGCAGTGCGCGCTCCTGCCCCTCCGTCCACTCCAGCCCGATGGCCTCCCGGGCGTCCGGCGGCATCAGCCCGACGGTGACGAAGCGCCGGAACCGGGCCAGCGGCGGGAACAGCACCGGCCACAACGCCCTCAGCAGCAGCCTGAGCGGCAGCGGCCCGCGGTCCGGCGGCGGTACGGGACGATCGGTGGCGACCAGGTCCTCGACGACCGCGGTCGCCTCGATCTCCTCGGCGAGCACCTTCCGGTAGTACGGCCAGAACTCCTCGATCGTCTGCGGCATGTCCCGGTCGTGGATGCCGAGGATCCTGCCGACCTGGAGCCATTCGCGGTACAGGGCGCGTTCCTGTGCCGCGGTGAGCGGCCGGACGAGATAGCGCGCGGCGTGCTGGTAGACCGGGAAGCCGGTGGCGTGCACCCATGCGTAGTTCTCCGGCGACAGAGCGTGGTAGCGGCGCCCCCGGGTGTCGGTGCCCTGGATGGTGCGGTGCAGTACGCGCAGCCTGCGCCCCTCCTCGGCCGCCGTCTCGCCCCCGTACACCCAGAGCTGGAGCGAGCGCAGGGACCTCTCGCCGCGTCCCCAGGGGTCGGTGCGGAAGACGGAGTGTTCGTCGACCCCGGCGCCGACCGCCGGGTGGGCCACCTGGAGGGTGAGCGCGGCGGGCAGCATCAGCAGGGCCCGGATGTCGCCCGAGAGGCTCCAGAGCACACCGCCGGGCGGGGGCGGTGCGGGGGCGGCGCCCCTGGCTGCTGCACTGGTCATGCGGTGCTCCCGACGATCGGCGGGCGCACGGCTCGGCGCCCGGTCACTGCGTGATCCAGTATGCGAGCGTCCCGGGAGCCATGCGCACCGGCCCCCGCCCCCACCCCGCCGCATCCCCGGCCGTCGGCGGTGTTGACGGGGCTCGTGAAACAAGTCGATAGTATTTGTAACTTTGACTCCCGCGCCCGACGCTGCGTCATATCACTTGCGAGTGAGGAGAGTTGGCCCATCGTGCAGCGACAACCCACTAAGAGGCCGCTGAGGGAGTCGGCACACGGACAGGAGGGCGCACCATGGGCCGATACAGCCGCCTGCACGAGATACGCCGGATGGATCCGGCGCGCGACTACGCCGAGATCCTTCGGCTGATGTCCCAGTACGAGTTCCCCTGGGACTACCGGCAGGGGGTGAGCGTCGCCTTCCTCCGGGACTACGGCGTTCCCCGGATCTCCGCGTTGCTCGACCGGACCCAGGAGTTCGAACGGGCCGGGCAGAAGCGGTACGACGACACGGTGCTGATCGCGTACGAGATGGCCGCCGACGGCTTCGACTCGGAGCGCGGGCGGGCCGCCGCACGTCACCTCAACCGGATCCACGGGAAGTACAGGATCCCGAACGACGACTTCCGCTACGTCCTGGCGACCACGGTCGTGGGGCCGAAACGCTGGATCGACCGCTTCGGCTGGCGTCCCCTGTGCGCCCAGGAGGTCCAGGCGCTGGTGGAGGCCGGCCGGAAGACGGGGGCGATGATGGGCATCGAGGGGGTGCCCGACACGTACGAGGGGTTCGAGCGGCTCCTCGACTCCTACGAGGAGCGGATGTTCGCGTACGACCCGGCCAACCGGCGGGTCGCGAACGCCACGTTCCGTGTGATCGCGAGCTGGTACCCGCGACCGCTGCGGCCCTTGGTGGCGAGGTTCGCGCTCGGGGTACTGGACGAGCCGCTGCTCGCGGCGCTGGGCTTCCGGCCGCAGCCGCGGTGGGTGCGGGCCTCGGCGTCGGCGGCCCTGCGGCTGCGCGCCCGTTGCGTCCGAAGGCTGCCGGCCCGGCCACGCAGGTTTCCCGCGCGCCCGCAGCCCCGTTCGTACCCCTTCGGCTGGCGGCTCGACGACCTGGGTCCGCACTGGGCCCGCAGCCGTCCCGTGGAAGCCCTGCCCGACGAGAGGAACAGCGAGAGGGACGGTCACGCCGGTGGCGCTACCCGGCAGCGAGCAGCGGCACCAGATAGCGGCGGGCGAACTCCCGCACCTGGGTTTCGTCGTCCAGCTCGAAACAGCTGACGGGGTTCAGGAGGAAGGAGACGGTTATCCGCACCATCAGTTCGGCGACCGGGGTCGGATCGCTGGCCGGCCGGCCCTCCGCGAGCCGGGCGTCCCGCAGCCGGTCGGCCAGGTACTCACGGATGGCGAGGAAGGCCGGGCCGCTCTCCAGGGTCAGGAACGGCAGCATCGTCTCGGGCTCCAGCCTCAGCAGACCGCCGACGAGCGGGTGCTCGCGGATGTGTCGGAGGACCGCGGCAAAACCCTCGACGAGCCTGTCCTGCGTAGTCGGCAGCGCGGCCACGGCGCCGTCCACCTCCACGAGGAAGCGGCGGTACTCGCGCAGCAGACAGGCGGAGACGAGGCTGTCCTTGTTGCCGATCCGCCGGTACACGGTCACCCGCGAGACCCCGGCGCGCTTGGCGACGTCGTCGACGGTGGAGCGGCGCAGCCCGAAGGTCATGAACTGCTCGCGCGCGGCGTCCAGGATCTGCTCGCTCAGCGCGTCGGAGGGCGGCGCCGTACGCAGCGCCAGGGCCAGCCCTGTCTCGTCGGTGCTCCGTGCCGTCATGGGTCCTCTCCCCTCCGCCGCGTCCGCCCCACCCTAAGCGGGCAGGGCGCCCACCGGAGTCCGGTGGGCGCCTGCCGAGGGTGCGGTGTTCGGGCCCGGAGTACTACTCGCAGGTCCCGGCGAACGTCTCGCGGGTCACCACGTCGGTAGCCGCCGCGGTCGTGTCCAGCCAGGCGACGCGCTGACCGTCACCGAGCGACGGGGCCAGCTGGGAGCCGGAGGAGCAGGAGACGCGGGAGAAGTCGTTGAGTCCCGCGACCACGTCGGCGGTCTTGGCGACCTTCACCTTCGTCGGCCCGTTCCAGGCGCCGAGCGCGCCCCAGAAGTCGTACGTGGAGTAGGCGAAGTACTCGTCGTTCACCGAGAACTGGGCGAGGTAGGTGCTCGACGGGTAGCGCAGCGTCGCCGCCTTGGACACGTCGTCGAGCGGAGCCGAAACGAACTTCGAGGACGGAATCAGGAAACCGCCCGTCTCCCGCCAGAAGACGCGGTCCGAGGTCAGCTGGATGTCGGAGACATAGTCGAAAAGGAAGCCGGCGATCCGCTTCTTCTGCGTGGTCTCCTTCGCGATGTCGTACACGTACACCCAGGTGCCGTCCGCGCCGGCCCAGGCGATCCGGCCGTTGTTCATGGCGAGGTGACTGGCCTTGGTGCCTGCCTCGGGGGTCACGTCGACCGTGGTGCCGTCGGCCTTGCGGAGCATGACGTCCTGCTCGCCGTCGGCGGTGGTGCTGATGTAGGCGAGCGCGCCGTTCTCGGTCACCGGCTCGGTCTCGTCGGCGTCCGGGCGGTCGACCAGCTTCTTGATCGCGCCCTGGCCCTTCTCACCGGCCCGGTAGATACCGATGCCGTCGGCGGTGATCCGGGTGAAGGCGATGCGGGCGTCGTCCAGGGAGGGGTCGAGCAGGTAGGCGTCCTTCTGGGCCAGTTCGTGCTTCGGCTGCTTGCTGAAGCGGCCCACCGTAATGCCGAAGGCAGCACTGCCCTGGTCCCAGGCGATGGCGTCGCCGTGGCTGATGGCGTAGACGTCGCCGTTGATCTGGGCGGCCTGCTCGTCGACGCCGCCGTAGACCTCGTAGGCGGGCAGGATGTCGGCGCCGATGGTGGTTCCGTCGTGCTTGCCGCCCTTCTTCTCCCAGCCGTTCTCGATGCCGTGGTCGTCGAAGGCCTTGGTAATGGCAGAGAGATCGGCATTCGAGACGTTCAGGGACTTGGCCGCGAGGAGGACCGCGTTGCGCATGTCGGTGAAACCGGACAGCGGGGTGAGGTAGTTCTGTGCGGACCGGTAGACGATCCGGTCGGCGAGCTTGCTGTCGATGTTCTTGCGCATGTCCCACAGCGCGCCGCCGACGATGGTGGAGTTGTAGTGCACCCCGCCGTTGTCGATGTCGAGCGTGATGGGCTCGTAGTCCTTCTGCGCGTTGCGCCCGTCGTTCAGGTCGCGCAGGGCGCATTCCTCCAGCGGCTTGGTGCCGTTGCAGAGGTACTCCCCGATGAGGCCGGACGTCGGGTCGCTCATCGCGACGCCCTTGTCGGCGGTCTCCATGGCGTTGCCGAAGTAGTCGGATATCGCCTCGTTGAGGGCGCCCGACTGGTTGAGGTAGACGAGCCCGGCGGAGTGCTCGGTGACACCGTGCGTCATCTCGTGGCCGACTACGTCCAGGCCGACGGAGAGCGGTACTCCGTCCATGTGGCCGTAGACCATCTTGGAGCCGTCCCAGAAGGCGTTGGCGTAGTCCTTGCCGCTCGCGGCGACGTTGACGACGGAGTAGATCGTGCCGCCCTTGCCGTCGACGCCGTCGCGGCCGATCCGGTTCTTGTAGTACTCGTAGACCTTCGCCGCGTTCAGGTGCGCGTCGACCGCGCCCGAGACGGTGTTGGCGCCGTCGAAACGGTCGCTCGCCGATGTGCCCAGCCGGATGTCGTCGGTGACCGGGCCGCCCGCGACGTCCGTGTACTGCTTGCGGTTCGCGTCGTACGTACGGATCTGGCCTCCGGTCTGCGGATACATGGCGCGCGTCGAATCGACGAGCGTGTACGAGCCGTCCACCTCCTTGTTGACGTCCAGCTTCGCCTCGGTGCCGTCGACGCGTACGCCTGTCCCCTGCGCGGGCGACGCGTCGGCCGCGTCTATGTTGTTGTACGAGAGCGCGATGCCGCCCACCCGTGCGTCGACGTACACCTCCTGGCGCACCGGGCTGCCGTTCGCCTTGCCGCCGGTGACCGTGAAGTGCCATGCCAGCCTGCCGCCGTGGGCGTCGGGCAGCACGGACAGGCCGTGCGCCTCGGTCTTCGCGCCCTGCACGCCGGACAGACCTCGGTCGAGGGTGAACATCCGCTGCTTCGCGGTGGCTTCGCTCACCTTCGGCGTGGTGGAGACGGTGAGGTCCGTGTAGAGCGTGCCGGTCGCGGAGGTGACCTGCTGGCCGCCGTCCGCGGCCTGGGTCTGCACCGCGTACTCGGCGCCGAAGACCGGGACGCCGTCGTGCTTCTGCTGGAAGCGCACCGAGGACTGCTTGCCGTCCTTGGTGGTCTTCACCGTCCTGAGGTCGGAGACCGGGACCTTGTACGTGTCCTCATGGGCCTTGATGTGGGCCCGCGCAGCCTCGGCCGGGGTGCCCTCGCGGGCGGTCTTGTCCAGGCCCTGCGTCATCGCCGGGGCGACACCCACCGGGTCCGTCGTCTGCGCCGCGGCGGTGTCGTCCGCCCAGGCCGGCGCGGCCAGCAGCGCCGCGCCGGTCGCGGCGGCGACCACGCCGGTCGCCAGCATCCGCAGCACGCTCGTTCGTCTCACGGGACCTCCCCATCGCACACCTGCACCCGGACCATTAGGGCCCCGGGCGTTGACGTGCTGATCGTTCGCCATGGGCGGTTGTGTGAACAAGGGATGGAGCTGGCGCGAAAGTGCCGTGGCGTAATCACGCCTCAGGAGTACTCGGCGGTAGGCGAGTTGCCCGGGACATCGGGCAACCATCCGGCGCGTGCGGCGTACCAGCCGAGCTGGAAGCGGGTCGCCGCGCCCACTTCGTCCATCAGCGCGTGCAGCCGCCGCTGGACCGTGCGGTGGCCCATGCCCAGCTGGCGGGCTATGGCCGCGTCGGTCAGGCCGACATGGAGGAGGGCCACGATCTGCCGGTCGACCGCCGCGACCGGGGTCTCGTGTTCCTCCTCGGTACCCGAGGCATTCAGCCGCCAGCCCTTGCCGAAGTGCTCCTCGAAGAGCGAGACCAGAGCGGTGATCAGACCCGTCCGGTGCACGACGAGCGCCACCGGTTCCGCCTCGCGCTCGGGGTACAGGGGCAGCAGGGCGACGCGACGGTCCACGATGGCGAGCTTGATCGGCAGCCGGTCCGTGACGGATATGTGCTGGCCCTGGGCGACGCAGGAGGCCAGCACGGCCGCGGTCGCCGGATGTTCCAGCCATTCGCGTTCGACGACACTGCGCACGGTCACCCCGCGCAGCATCATCTCGGAGTCGACCTCTTCGTGGTTGTCCTCGAAACTGAGCACCGCGGGCACGTGTCTGGCCGGCACCAGGGTGCACACCTCGCTCCTGGCCTGGCGCTGCATGGTCAGCAGGCGTCGCCGGATCGCCGCCGGACCGGACAGCACCTCCACCGGCGCACCCGACGCGTGCGACTGCGCGGCGCGGTGCCGTTCGGTGAGGTCCCCCACCAGCGACTCGACCCGGTGCAGCGCGGACCGGCGAGCCTCCAGGAGCGGCCCGAGCGCCAGGACGGGCGAGGCGGACCGGTACCGGACGGTGCCGTCCTCCTCCGGCAGCGCGGCACTGGCGAGACCGCGATCGACGAGCGAGTTCAGCACACGCGTCACCGCCGAGCCGTCCAACGGGCCCGTGAGCGCGTCCGGTTCACTGTTCGGACGGTCCACCAGCAAGCGGTAGACCGCGTCCTCGTCCGGTCCGAGGCCCAGCAGGGTCAGCAAGGACCCGTCGATCGGATCCCCCGGCGCGGCGGAATCGGGACGTCCGGGCTCTTCGCGCCCCGCCTCGGCACCCTCCACCGGGCCCACCCCTCTTCCTGCCGCCCATCGGCCGGGGTCAGGTTATCCGGCGGATTTCCGCAGGCCGAGGCCCCGGGGACGACAGCCCTCAGTCGAAGTCGTAGACCGTCACCGGTATGCCCCGGCCGGACAGCCGCTCCTCTATCAGGGGCTCTATCCGGGACCACTTCCCGCCCGCGAGCCCGCAGCCGATCCGAGGCATGTGGACCGAGGCCACCAGCTCGCGGGCCCGGCCGGCCACCGCGTCCAGCCCCGTGTCGATCGCCTCGTAACGCACCGGGACCCCGTTGCTGCCCCTGCGCATCCCCCGCTGGCCCACCATGTTCGCCACCCAGATGTACGGGCTCACCTGCACGAACTGCACCGCGCCGAGAGCGAAGTCATTGCCCGCGCGCTCCCGGTGCCACCGGCGATAGGCCGCTTCGGGTTCGGGCCAGCGGCGCGAGAGCGCCAGGACGAATCCCTTGCCCCAGCCGCCCAGGTCGTTGCAGACGTGGACGATCAGCTTGACGCCCTGGCCGTGGGGCGCCGTCGCGTCCCCCCGTACGTACATGATCTCGGACATGGCACCAGACTAGGCGGCGCCTCTGACAACCAGGCACTTTCACATCACTGGTGAGACAGCAATACTGTTGCACCTGGGTGGGCCACGCGACAGCCGCCCACCCGCAGGGCCGGACACGAGGAGCAGAGATGGCGACCGGGACCGAGGAGCCGACGCTCACCGTCGACGAGCTGGCGGCGCGCGCCGGTGTCACGGTACGCACCGTGCGTTTCTACAGCACTCGCGGTCTGCTGCCGCCCCCGGCGATCGGGCCGCGGCGGGTCGGGCACTACGGCCACGAGCACCTGTCCCGGCTCGCGCTCATCGAGGAGCTCCAGCACCAGGGCATGACACTGGCCGCGATCGAACGCTATCTGGAGCAGCTCCCGCCGGATCTGAGCGCCCATGACCTGGCGATCCACCGTGCGCTGGTGGCCTCCTGGGCACCGGACTCGGCGGAGGACGCGACGCGGGGGGAGCTGGAGCGGCGGGCCGGCCGGGCGCTGACCGAGCAGGACATCGCGCGGCTGGCCGCGATGGGTGTGCTGGAGCACGCGGAGCCGGCCGACGGCAGCTACCGGGTGGATCCGGGGCTGCTGCGGCTCGGGGTCGAACTGCTCGGCGTGCCGATCGCCCACGAGACGATCCTGGCCGCCCGCACGGTGCTGCTGGAGCACTCCCGGTCCGCCGCCCAGGAGCTGACCCGGCTGTTCCGGGACGAGGTGTGGGGGCCGTACCGGGAGCGGGAGTCGGACCCCGAGCACGTGGCGGCGATGAAGTCGCTGTCGGCCCATATGCAGCCGATGGTGATCCAGGCGCTGGTGACCGCGTTCCAGCGGTCGTTGAAGGAAGAGCTGCGGGCCGCGTTCACGGCGGAGTGAGCGCGGCCCGCGGGGCGGGCGCCGGCCGTGGGACTCAGTCGTGGAAGGTCTCGCCCTTCTCGGCCTTCTCCACGAGCAGCGCGGGCGGCAGGAAGCGGTCGCCGTACCGCTCGGCGAGTTCCCGGGCGCGGGCGACGAAGCCGGGCAGTCCACCCTCGTACCCGTTGATGTACTGGAGCACGCCGCCGGTCCACGGCGGGAAGCCGATGCCCATGATGGAGCCGATGTTGGCGTCGGCGACCGTGATCAGGACGTTCTCCTCCAGGCAGCGGACGCTGTCCAGCGCCTCGGAGAACAGCATCCGCTCCTTCATGTCGATGAAGGGGATGTCCGTGCCCGGCTTCGCGAAGTGCTCCCGCAGGCCCGGCCAGAGGCGGGTGCGCTTGCCGCTCTCGTCGTACTCGTAGAAGCCCGCGCCACCGCTGCGTCCCGGCCGGCCGAACTCGTCGACCATCCGGTCGATGACCGCGTCCGACGGGTGTCCGGGCCAGGTGCCACCGGCCTCCTCGACGGCCCGCTTCGTCTCGTTGCGGATCTTGCGGGGCAGGGTGAGCGTCAGTTCGTCCATCAGCGAGAGCACCTTGGCCGGGTACCCGGACTGTGCGGCGGCCTGCTCGACGGAGGCGGGCTCGACGCCCTCGCCGACCATGGCGACGCCCTCGTTGATGAACTGGCCGATGACGCGCGAGGTGAAGAAGCCGCGCGAGTCGTTGACGACGATCGGGGTCTTCTTGATCCGGCGGACCAGGTCGAAGGCGCGGGCCAGGGCCTCGTCGCCGGTCTGCTCACCCTTGATGATCTCGACCAGCGGCATCTTGTCCACGGGCGAGAAGAAGTGCAGACCGATGAAGTCGGCCGGGCGCTCCACGCCTTCGGCGAGGACGGTGATCGGCAGGGTCGAGGTGTTGGAGCAGAGCAGGGCGTCCGGCTCGATGACGTTCTGGATCTCCTGGAACACCTTGTGCTTGAGCGCGGTGTCCTCGAAGACGGCCTCGATGACGGCGTCGCAGCCCGCCAGATCGGCCGGGTCGCCGGTCGGGGTGATCCGGGCCAGGAGTTCGTCGCGCTGGGCCTCGGTGGTGCGGCCCCGGGAGAGCGCCTTGTCGAGCAGCTTCTCGCTGTACGCCTTGCCCTTGGCGGCGGCCTCGGTGGAGACGTCCTTGAGGACGACCTCGATTCCGGCGCGGGCGCAGGAGTACGCGATGCCGGCGCCCATCATCCCGGCGCCGAGCACGGCGACCTTGCTGACCTGGCGCTCCTCGATGCCCTTGGGGCGGCTGGCCCCGGAGTTGACGGCCTGGAGGTCGAAGAAGAACGCCTGGATCATGTTCTTCGCTACCTGGCCGGTGACCAGCTCGGTGAAGTACCGGGCCTCGATGGTCAGCGCGGTCTCGAAGTCGACCTGCGAGCCCTCGACGGCGGCGGCGAGGATGTTGCGGGGCGCGGGCATCGGGGCGCCGGCGAGCTGCTTCTTCAGGTTGGCCGGGAAGGCCGGCAGATTGGCTGCGAACTTCGGGTTGGACGGGGTGCCGCCGGGGATCCTGTACCCCTTGACGTCCCAGGGCTGCTGGGACTCGGGGTTGGCGTCGATGAAGGCTCGGGCCTTGTCGAGCATCTCCTCGCGGGTGGCGGCGACCTCGTGGACCAGGCCGTTCTCCCGGGCGCGCCGCGGGGTGTACTGGGTGCCCTGGAGGAGGACCTTCAGCAGCGCGTCGGCGATGCCCATGAGGCGTACGGTGCGGGTGACGCCGCCGCCGGCGGGCAGCAGGCCGAGGGTGACCTCGGGCAGGCCGATCCGGGAGCCGGGGGCATCGAGGGCGACGCGGTGGTGCGAGGCTAGCGCGATCTCGTAACCGCCGCCGAGCGCGGCGCCGTTGATGGCGGCGACGACGGGGATGCCGAGGGTCTCGATGCGGCGGAGCGAGTTCTTGATGGCGGTGCCGGTGTCGAAGGCCAGCTGGGCGTTCTCGGGACCGATCCTGATCATGTCCTTGAGGTCGCCGCCCGCGAAGAAGGTCTTCTTGGCTGAGGTGTAGATGATGCCGCGGATGGTGTCCTTCTCGGCCTCGGCGCGGTCGGCGACGGCCGCGATGGAGTCCTTGAAGGCCTGGTTCATCGTGTTGGCGGACTGGTTCGGGTCGTCGAGTACGAGGGTGACGACGCCCGTCTCGTCCTGTTCCCAGCGGATGGTCGTGCTCTCGGTCATTGCGGTTCTTCTCCGTAAGTGAGGGGCCGGCGGTGGGTGGCGTGGGTGAAGGAGCGGGGCTGGGGTGCGTGCATCGCAAGGCGGAGGATTGAGGCAACGCGGAGCGTTGGTGATTGACGACAACGCCGCGAGGCGCGTGCCCCAGCCCCGCGACGCCACGCCACCCACCGCTGGCCCCTCCCGGATGGCCGGGGGACGGTCAGAGACGCTCGATGACGGTGGCGACGCCCATGCCGCCGCCGACGCAGAGGGTGGCGAGGCCGTACCGCTGGTCGCGGCGCTCCAGTTCGTCGATGAGGGTGCCGAGGATCATCGCGCCGGTGGCGCCGAGCGGGTGGCCCAGCGCGATGGCGCCGCCGTTGACGTTGATCCTGTCGAGTGGGAGGCCCATGTCCCTGGCGAAGCGGAGCACGACGCCGGCGAACGCCTCGTTGATCTCGACGAGGTCGATGTCGTCGATGGTCAGCCCGGCCTTGGCGAGGGCCTTGCGGGTGGCGGGCGCGGGGCCGGTGAGCATGATGGTCGGCTCGGAGCCGGAGACCGCGGCGGAGACGATCCGGGCGCGCGGCGTGAGTCCGTAGCGCTCGCCGACCTCCTTGTTGCCGATCGCGACGAGCGCGGCGCCGTCGACGATGCCGGAGGAGTTGCCTGCGTGGTGGACGTGGTCGATCTTCTCGACCCAGTGGTACTTCTGCAGCGCCACCGCGTCGAAGCCGCCCATCTCGCCGATCGCGGCGAAGGAGGGCTTGAGCGCGGCGAGCGAGTCGGCGGTGGTGCCGGGCCGCAGGTGCTCGTCGTGGTCGAGCACGACGAGGCCGTTGCGGTCCTTGACGGGGACGACGGCCCGGGCGAAGCGGCCCTCCTTCCACGCTTCGGCGGCGCGCTCCTGGGAGAGTGCGGCGAACTCGTCGACGTCGCGGCGGGAGAAGCCCTCGATGGTGGCGATGAGGTCGGCCCCGATGCCCTGCGGGGCGAAGCCGGTCTCGAAGCTGGTCATCGGGTCCATCGCCCAGGCGCCGCCGTCGGAGCCCATCGGGACCCGGGACATCGACTCGACACCGCCCGCGAGGACGAGGTCCTCCCAGCCCGAACGGACCTTGGCGGCAGCCAGGTTGACGGCCTCCAGACCCGATGCGCAGAAGCGGTTCTCCTGGACGCCCGCGACGGTGTCCGGGAGGCCGGCCGCGATGGCGGCGATCCGGGCGATGTCGGAGCCCTGGTCGCCGAGCGGGCTGACGACGCCGAGGACGATGTCGTCGATGGCCGCCGGGTCGAGTCCGGGGAAGCGGCTGCGGATTTCGTGGATGAGGCCGACGACGAGGTCGATCGGCTTGGTGCCGTGCAGGGCGCCATTGGCCTTGCCGCGGCCGCGCGGGGTGCGGATCGCGTCGTAGACGAACGCTTCGGTACTCAAGACAGCAGCCTTTCGGGGGTGGTTGTGCGACGGGGTCAGGCGAGCAGCGAGCGGCCGATGATCTCCTTCATGATCTCGGTCGTGCCGCCGTAGATGGTCTGGATGCGGCCGTCGGTGAACGCCTTGGCGACCGGGTACTCCGCCATGTAGCCGTATCCGCCGTACAGTTGGAGGCAGCGGTCGGCGGCGCGCTTCTGCAGTTCGGTGGCCCACCACTTGGCCATCGAGGCGTGCACGGCGTCGAGGGTGCCGTCGGAGTGGTCGACGATGCAGCGGTCGATGAAGGTGCGGGTGACGGCGCATTCGGTGGCCATCTCGGCGATCTCGAACCGGATGTGCTGGAGCTTGGAGAGCGGCCTGCCGAAGGCCTCGCGCTCCTTGACGTACTTCGTGGTGATCTCCAGCAGGTGTTCCGCCGCGGCGATCCCGGCGACTGCTATGCCCATCCGCTCCTGCGCCAGGTTGGTCATCAGATGGATGAAGGCGCCGTCCCGCTCGCCCAGCAGGTTCTCCTTGGGCACGCGGACGTCGTTGAAGAACAGCTCCGCGGTGTCCTGGGACTTCTGGCCGATCTTGTCGAGGTTGCGGCCGCGCTCGAAGCCCCCCGCGCCGCGCTCGACGACGATCAGCGAGAGCCCCTTCGCACCGCCCTCGGGGGTGGTCTTCGCCACGACGACTACCAGGTCGGCGAGGATGCCGTTGGAGATGAAGGTCTTGGAGCCGTTGAGCAGCCAGTGGTCGCCCTTGTCCTCGGCGGTGGTACGGATGCCCTGGAGGTCGGAGCCCGCGCCGGGTTCGGTCATGGCGATGGCGGTGATGGTCTCGCCGCTGCAGAATCCGGGCAGCCAGCGCCGCTTCTGCTCGTCGGTGCCGAGTCCGGTGAGGTAGGGGCCGATGATGTCGTTGTGCAGCCCGAGCGCGAGGCCGGGGGTGCCGGCCCGGGTGAACTCCTCGGCGAGAACGGCGCTGTAGCGGAAGTCGGTGTTCCCGCCGCCTCCGTACTCCTCGGGCACAGCGAGGCCCAGCAGCCCCTGCCGGCCGGCCGCGAGCCATGCCTCGCGCGAGACGATGCCGTCCTTCTCCCACTGCTCGTAGTGCGGGAGTACCTCCTTGGTGAGGAAGGTACGCACGGTCTCGCGGAACGCTTCGTGCTCTTCGGTGAAGATCTGCCGCTGCACTGGGGTCCTCCTGGGGCCGGTTCTTGACGGGGGGATGGGCCGGGCCGGTCGGGCGCGGTGGGGGTCACGGCCCGGCGAGGCCGGGTACGTCCCAGTCGGCGGCGACGGCCTCGGTGTCCGCACCGGGCAGCGCGGGCCCGCCGCGCACCGAGGCGGGGGTCGCGGAGAAGCGCGGTGCGGGCGCGGGCTGGACGAGCCCGTCGTGCTCGACGAAGGTGGCGCGGGCGGCGAGGTGCGGGTGGTGCGGCGCCTCACGAAGCGAGAGGACGGGGGCGACGCAGGCGTCCGATCCTTCGAACACCTCGGTCCACTCGGCACGCGTACGGGTACGGAACCGGTCGGCGACGACGGTGCGCAGCTCCTCCCACCGGCCGATGTCGCCCCGGTCCGGGGCTTCGTCCCCGATCCCGAGGAGCCGGCCGAACTCCTCGTAGAACCGCTGCTCCAGCGGCCCGACCGCCATGTACTGGCCGTCGGCGGTCTCGTACGTGCCGTAGAACGGGCAGCCGCCGTCCAGGAGGTTGGAGCCGCGCCGGTCCTGCCAGCCGCCGGCCGCCAGCATTCCGTGGATCATCATGGCGAGATGGCTGGCGCCGTCGACGATCGCGGCGTCCACGACCTGGCCCCGGCCGCCGGCGGTGCGGGCGTGCTGGAGGGCGGCGAGCACGCCGACGACGAGATAGAGCGAGCCGCCCGCGTAGTCGCCGACGAGATTGGCCGGGACGGTGGGCGGCTCGCCGGGCTTGCCGATCATGGACAGGGTGCCGGTGAGCGCGATGTAGGCGATGTCGTGCCCGGCCCGTTCGGCGAGCGGTCCGTCCTGGCCCCAGCCGGTCATCCGTCCGTACGCGAGGCGGGGGTTGCGGGCCAGAGCGGCGTCGGGGCCGACGCCGAGGCGTTCGGCGACACCCGGGCGGTAGCCCTCGATCAGGATGTCGGCGCGCTCGATCAGATCGAGCACCTTCGCGGCTCCGTCCTCGGTCTTGAGGTCGATGAGCACGGAGCGCTTGTTGCGGTTGGTGAGGTCGTACCCGGGGTCGATGCCCAGCCCCGCACCGCCGGGCCGGTCGACCCTGACGACGTCGGCGCCGAGGTCGGCCAGGAGCATCGCGGCGAACGGACCGGGTCCGATGCCTGCCAGTTCGACCACCCGCACCCCTGCCAGCGGGCCGTGCGAGCCGTGCTCTGTCGTTGCCATCGAGCCCCCAGCGGTATGACACAACTGATGTAACAGCGATGATGCTAAGAACGCACCGCGCTCCGCACAACCCCTTTGGCCGAGCAAGCGCTTAGGGCCTTTCGTTTGGATCAGGCCGGATCAGGGAGCGGGGTCCGGTGCGTGCGATCGCAAGGCGGAGGAGGGAGGCATGGCGGAGCCATGGCGACCCACGACAACGCGGCGAGCGCGCGTGCCGGACCCCGCGAGCCCGGCATGATCCAAACGAGAGGCCCTGAGTTCCGTCCTCAGGATCCTCCCCCATGGGGACCGCCCGGCCGCACACCGCCACGACCCCTCCGCTAGCCTCTGCCTGCCACATCGGCGCCGGCTCCGCGGAGGTACCCGTGAACAGGCAGAACGGGGCGCAACGCCCTTATGACGTGATCCTCTTCGGCGCCACCGGCTTCGTGGGTGCTCTCACCGCCGAATATCTCGCCGTGCACGCACCCGTCGGCTGCCGCTGGGCCGTGGCCGGACGGGACCGTGCCAAGCTGGAGCGCCTGCGCGACCGTCTCGCCGCGATCGAGCCGCGGTGCGCGGAGCTCCCGCTGCTGCACGCCGACGCCGGGGACGAGTACTCGCTGCGCGAGCTCGCCGAGTCCGCCCATGTGGTGGCCACGACGGTGGGCCCCTATGTCTGGTACGGCGAGAAGCTGGTCGCGGCCTGCGCCGAGGCGGGGACGGACTACGCGGACCTCACCGGTGAGGCGGAGTTCGTGGACCGGATGTATCTGGAGCACGACGCACGGGCCCGCGAGACGGGAGCCCGGATCGTGCACGCCTGCGGTTTCGACTCCGTACCGCACGATCTCGGGGTGTACTTCACCGTCCGGCAGCTGCCGCAGGACGTACCGCTGACCGTCGACGGCTTCGTACGCAGCAACGCCGTCTTCTCCGGCGGTACGTTCGCCTCGGCGCTCACCGCGATGGGCCGCGGCCCGCGGATGCTGAGCGCCGCCCGGGAACGCCGGCTGCACGAGCCGCGGCTGGTCGCCCGCCGGGCCCGCGCCCCGCTCGGCACCCCGCGCTTCAGCCCGGAGACCGGCACCTGGGCGCTCCCGCTGCCGACGCTGGACCCGCAGATCGTCGAACGCTCGGCGCGGGCCCTGGCCCGGTACGGCCCCGACTTCCGTTACCGCCACTTCGCCTCGGTCCGTCATCTGCCCGTGGCCCTCGGCGGCACGGCCGCGGTCGGCGCGCTCCTGGGCGCCGCGCAGGTTCCGGCGGCCCGGTCGTGGCTGATGGACCGGTACGAGCCGGGCAAGGGGCCGGACTCGGAGCGCCGTCGGCGCAGCTGGTTCACCGTGCGCTTCGTCGGTGAGGGCGGCGGGCACCGGGTGTTCACCGAGGTCTCGGGCGGCGACCCCGGCTACGACGAGACGGCGAAGATGCTCGCCGAGTCCGCGCTCTGCCTGGCCCTGGACGAACTCCCGCCGACATCGGGGCAGGTCACCACCGCCGCCGCGATGGGTGACGCGCTGCTGGAGCGGCTGCGCTCGGCCGGCCTGCGCTTCCGGGTCGCGGCGGCCCGCTGAGCCGACGCCCGGGGCAGCACGCACTCGTTCGGGTGATGTCGCCCCGTGCTCCCGCCTCTGCGTTCCCCGGGTGAGCGGGCCATGGCACCGCTTCGCGGGCTCCTCGGCCGCGCGGCACGGATCGGCGCTTTCACTACGATCTGCGTCCCGCAGGTCGGCGCACCCGGGCATGCTCCCGATGCACAGCCCTGACCTGCGGCTATGCACACAGAGAGTCGGGGAAGAACGATGACGGACAACACTGTGGCGGGTCACGAGGAACAGCCGGGGCGGGCGCTCGCCGGGCTACTGAGGAACTGGTGGGAGTCGTCGGCGCGCGACGGCCGCGAGAAACCCACTCAACAGTCGCTCGCCAAGCGGCTGGGGATCGACCAGACCACCCTGTCGCGCTATCTGAATCCCGCTCATGCCTCCAACGCCCCGAGCCGGATCGTCGAGCAGCTGCACACGGCGCTGCGGGCACCGGCCGACGACCTGGACCGGGCGCTGGTCCTGGCGCGCGCGGCGGCGGCCGGGAAGCGCCCGGCGGCCGCGTCGCCCGGTCCGGCAGCCGCGCCCGCCGGTCCGTCCGCCGACCGCGACACGGCGGCCCGTTGGCGGGGCCGCTCCCCCGTCGCGTACCCGGCCCTGACCGTCGCGTCGCTGCTCCTGCTCGTGCTCGGCGGCTTCGTGTGGTGGCTGGTGCCCACCACCACGGGACAGAGCGATGCCAAGGGCACGGCGGGTGTCTCGGACCGGCCGTCGGAAGGCACGAACTGGCCACTGGCCCGCAAGGGCAATGTGCTCTGGAAAGCTCGTACGGTGCAGCTGCTGCTGCTGGCGAACGGCTTCGACGTGAAGGTGGACGCCGACTACGGTCCGGCCACGGCCCAGGCCGTGAAGAAGTTCCAGGCGGCACATGGTCTGACCCCGGACGGCAAGGTCGGGAAGGACACCTGGCCGTTGCTGGTCATCACGGTCGACTCGCGCACGACCGAGCCCGATGCCATCACGGCGGTGCAGTACCTGCTGCACCACGCCGGGGTGTCGACCGACAGCACCGGTACGTACACGCCCTCGACCATGCGGTCGCTCAAGGAGTTCCAGGAGTCCCGGAATCTGCCGGTGACGGGGGTCGGGGACGAGGCCACCTGGCGCGCGCTGCTCAACGCCCAGGGACCGGATCAGCACAAGTAGCCGCGGGCCGGGGCAGGGGCGGCCTTGCGCTTGGGGCTCAGAGTGCCCAGGAAACCAGCGTGCAGACCATCGAGACGGCCCAGGCCACTCCCGCGATCATCCCGAGGGTCATCCCTATCGCGACCCGGCGCTGAGCGAGATAGACGGTGCCGGGTCGTGTGGACGTTCGATGTTGGTTCATGGGTACAAGCTTGCCGGTGATGATCGGCAAAAGGTATCCGTACGCGTACTCACGCGCCCTGCCCGCTCTCAGGCGGTCGCCTCCCGCAGGGCCCGTCGGCAGAGCGAGTCGGCCCTGCGAGTGGTCTCCGGCTGGCGGAAGTCGCGGGTCAGCAGCAGGGTGTGGGCGCAGGCGTTGTCCAGACCGGTCCGGTGTCCGACGGAGACGAACACGGGTTTGACGCCGTCCTGGGTACGCAGCGCCCGGCCCACCTCCTCCTCGCCGTCGAGCAGCGGCGACCAGTCACCACGGCGGGGCCCCGGTTGCTCGTACGTGAAAGCGAACGGGTTCTTGGCGACGCCGATCACCGGGAGACCGGTGAGCACCCCGAGGTGGCTGGCGAGTCCGAAGCGGCGCGGGTGCGCCCGGCCGTATCCGTCGCAGACGACGAGTCCGGGGTCGACCGGCAGGGATTCGAGCGCGGCCAGCACGGTCGGGATCTCGCGGAAGGCCAGGAGGCCGGGGATGTAGGGGAAGGTGATACGGCCGACGGCGGTGGTCTCGGCGACCACTTCGAACGTCGCCCCGTCGAGAACCACCGCCGCCGCGACGACGACGTCGCGCTCGTCGTCGTAGGCGACGTCGACCCCCGTGACCCGGCCGGAACCGGGCGGCGGGCCGACTTCGTCGAGCACCACCCGGGAACGCAAGGTGTCCTGGACGGCTCGGGCTTCGGCCTCGTCGGCGGGCATCGGAACGTTTGTCATGGTGCGGCCGAGTCTAGCCAGGGCCTGCCCGGCGGATCAGGGCCGGACAAGTCCTGGGAGCTCCCGGAGGGACGGGTCCGGAGTCCGTGTGGGCCCCACCCCGCCCTGCCCGTAGCCTGGCGATCATGTTTGTACTCGAACTGACCTACACCGCCCCTGTCGAGCGTGTCGACGAGCTGATGCAGGACCATGTCGTCTGGCTGGACGCGCAGTACGCGGCGGGGGTGTTCATCGCGTCGGGCCGCAAGAACCCACGCGACGGCGGGGTGATCCTGGCCGTCGGCGACGACCGTGCGCGGATCGAGGAGATCGTTTCAAAGGATCCGTTCTCGGTGCGGGGCGTGTGCACCTACCGCATCACCGAGTTCATCGCGACGAAAACCGCGGACGAGCTCGCTCCGTACCGCCGGCAGCTGCCCGGATAGTGGAGCCGTTCCCCCGGAGCGGCTCCACTCCGGGGGATACGGAACGGTCTCAGTGCCCCGTGCGTGCCACGCGTCCCTTCTCCCCGGCCGCCCAACAGCCGCCGTCCGGGGTGCAGTCGACGGTGTCGTACGAGCCGGTGTCGACCGTGTGCCAGGTGCGTCCGCCGTCCGTCGTGAGGTCGGTGCCGGTCGGGCCGACCGCCAGGGCTCCGGACCTGCTGTGCGGCAGCCAGGCGACGCCCGAGCGGTAGGCGGCCGGCGGGGTGGTGGCCTGCTGCCAGGTGCGGCCGGCGTCGCCCGTCACGGCCGCGGCGTCCGGCGACGGCTCTGTGGCCCGGTAGTC
This sequence comes from Streptomyces sp. NPDC102437, assembly GCF_044765565.1. Taxonomy (NCBI): domain Bacteria; kingdom Bacillati; phylum Actinomycetota; class Actinomycetes; order Kitasatosporales; family Streptomycetaceae; genus Streptomyces; species Streptomyces sp. NPDC102437. Next base: position 54,481 of record NZ_JBIWKI010000023.1, read on the forward strand.
GCCGCCGACCGCGATGCCGTGGTGGCGGTCGCGGAAGGCCAGTGCGAAGACGCCGCGGGCCGGGTCGCCGGCCGGGATCGTGGATTCGGTCGCGGTCCAGGTCAGCCCGCGGTCGGCGGAGTGCAGCACCCGCGCGGTGGCGGCGCCTCCGGTCGCGAGCCATACGTCCCTGGGGCCCGAGGAGACCAGACACTGGCCGCCGGCGGCGAATCCCGCCTCGCCGGGCTGGGCGTGCGGCATGCCCGCGTCGGGCAGCACCCGCCAGCTCCTGCCGCCGTCCGCGGTGGACAGGATGCGGTACTTGCCGTCCACGGGGTCGCTCATCGCCAGCCCGTGCCGGCTGTCGAAGAAGGTGAGGCAGTCGTAGAAGGCGCGTGCGTCGGTGTTGCGGAACGACTCCGTCCAGGTCGCTCCCCCGTCGTCCGTGCGCAACACCCGGGACGCCTCGCCCTCACCGATGGCGAGGGCCACCGCGCGCCGGCCGTCGAACGCCTCGATGTCGCGGAACTCCAGCGCCTCCGCGGCCGCGCCCGGCGGCGAGACGTCGAGCCAGTGCCTGCCCCCGTCGGACGTGCGCAGCACCGTGCCCTTGCTGCCCGCGACCCAGGCGGTGCGGCGGCTGACGGCGGCGAGGCCGCGGAAGCGGGCATCGGTTCCGGTTTCGGTGAGCGTCCAGGCCGGTCGTTCGCCGGGCAGGTGGTGTTCCCACGGTGTTGCCGCGGCTGCCGGTGTGGCCAGTGCCGCGGTCAGCGCCGCCGCACAGAGTCCCCATGACATCAGTCGTCTCGTCTTCCCCTTGACCCTCATGGCGCTGGAAGCTAGCCCACGAGCCCAGCCCAGTCCAGGGTGCGCAGCCGGGAAGTGGCCGGGCGCGGCGGCGGGCGGTGATACAGCTCACGCCGCCTTCCGGTGCACGGATGAGGGACTTCCTTCGTCTGTATCAGTGCCGGGAACCGTTCATCTGGCCGAGAAAGGGAGCAGGTCTTGTCCACCGTTATCGAGCAGTCCGTGCAGGCCCGCATGGTCGCATCCGCACCGCGGATGGAGACCCTTCCCGCCACCCTGCACTACGACCCCAAGGATCCGTTCGCCGTGCGTATGGCGTTTCCCGCCCCCGCGACCCTGGAGGGCACCGAGGTCGCCTGGGAGTTCTCCCGGGAGCTGCTGGCGGCAGGGATGGACGAGGCTGCCGGTGTCGGAGACGTACGCGTCAGGCCGTTCGGTTACGACCGTACGGTCCTGGAGTTCCACGCTGCCGAGGGCATCGCGATGGTGCACGTCCGCACGGCGGAGTTGCGCCGTTTTCTGGCGCGGGCGCAGGAAATGGTGCCCGTCGGCGACGAGCACCGGTTCCTGGATCTCGACCGCGGCCTGACCGATCTGCTCGGCGGCCCCTGCTGAGGGCTCGCGTCCGGCGGGCCGGGACGGTATCGGCGTCAGCTGTGGAGTAAGGCCCAGGCCTTGCAGGCGCCGGACGGGGTGAGCGCGGGCGCCGGCCCCCAGTCCCCGCCGTGCGCGTCGACCGCGGCGGCCAGCAGCCACATGCTGTCGCTGCGGCGCTCGCGGCATTCCTCGGACTTCAGGGCCGAGCCGTGCGAGGGGTGCTGGTCGTAGAGCGTGATGCGGAGCGCGTCGAACTGCCAGTGCACCCGCAGCAGCATCTCCCGCTCCGGGGTGAACCGGTAGGCGGTGGACCAGGGCCGGGCGTACATCGGCTCGACCACGGACACCACCGCCTACGTCAGCGACTCCATGGAGGCGCTGCGGGCACTGATCTCCGCGGTGAAGTCCGGCGCGGCGGACCACCTGCTCTGACCGCACGCCCCGACCGTGCCCGCGCCCCCGCGAAGGTCCGCTCCGAGTACGCCGACAGCTCTGAGCGCCCCGCAGCCGGGGGCCGGCCGGTCCCGGTCACCGGCGCGCCGCCGGCACGGATGGTTCGCAGCGCGCCGCGCCGAACTTCGTTCACGGACGCCCAGCCGCCCCGGGACCTGCGTACATAACGTTACGTAACCGGGCATCGCGAGGGCGGGCTTGGCGGTGGCCTTACCGCCGCTTTAACCTACGGTCTCGTAACCTACGTGTCCGTAGGTAATTCTCCCGTCCCCAGGAGTCCCCCGTGACGATCACCGCTCCCCACCTCGGCAGCCCGAAGGCGTGGACCGACGCCCAGCTGCTGTACGCCCTGGAAGAGGTGGTGGAGAAGGAGCTCAACCGCCATCTCAAGGTCGCCAAGGACTGGATGCCCCACGAGTACGTGCCGTTCTCCGACGGGCGGAACTTCCCCGGGGTGTTCGAGGACGGTGAGGCCTGGCAGGCCGACCAGTCCAAGGTCACCGACATCGGCAAGATCGCCCTGGTGGTGAACCTGCTGACCGAGGACAACCTCCCGAGCTACCACCACGAGATCGCCTCCCTCTTCGGCCGCGACGGTGCCTGGGGCACCTGGGTGCACCGCTGGACCGCGGAGGAGGGCCGGCACGGCATCGTGATGCGTGACTACCTGCTCACCTCACGGGCCGTCGACCCGGACAAGCTGGAGCAGTTCCGGATGGCGCACATGGCGGAGGGCTTCGAGTCGGACAACCGCCACTCGATGCTGCACTCGGTGGCGTACGTCGCGTTCCAGGAGCTCGCCACCCGCGTCTCGCACCGCAACACCGGCCACCAGTCGGGCGACCCGGTCTGCGACCGGATGCTCGCGCGGATCGCGACCGACGAGAACCTGCACATGGTCTTCTACCGCAACCTCCTCGGTGCGGCCTTCGAGCTCGCCCCCGATCTGACGATGCAGGCCGTGCGCGACGTCGTCGTCAACTTCCGGATGCCCGGTCACGGCATGCCGGGCTTCGAGCGGGCCGCCGCGCAGATGGCGATCGGCGAGATCTACAACATGCGCATCCACCACGACGACGTGATCCAGCCCGTGCTGCGTTACCTGAAGGTGCTCTCCATCGACGGCCTGGGCCCCGACGGCCTGAAGGCGCAGGAGGAGCTGGGCCTGTACATGGGCGGCCTGGACAGCGAGGCGGCGAAGTTCGACGAGAAGCTGGCGGCCCGCAAGGCGCGGATGGCCGCGCGCGCCGGCGCCTGACCGTTCCGGGCCCGGCCCGTCGACCTGCCCGCCGCCGTCCGGTGGCCGGCGGGTCGACGCCCGTGCCGGTGCTCACACGGTTTCGTGCAGGTCCCGCGCGTAGTGCTCGATCGCTGCCCGGTACCGGCGCACATACGGGTCCTCGCTGCTGGTCGCGAGGAGTTCCAGCAGCAACCGCATGGCTTCGTGGTGCTCGCCGGTGTTGAACAGGGCCATGGCGAGAAACGTCCGCAGCGCCCCGTCGTCGGGAAACTGCTCGACACCGCCGCGCAGCACCTCGACGGCCTTCTCGTACTGCCCGAGCACCCGGTGCGTGCTCCCGAGGCCGAGGAGCGCGCCCCTGCGGTCCTCATCCGACAGCCCGGTGCCGCCGAGGCCGCGTTCGTAGAACGGCACCGCCTCCGCCTCCAGCCCGAGCACGTCGTGGGCCCAGGCGGTCTGATAGGCGATCTCCGCGTCCGCGGGGAACTCGGCGGACAGGGCCAGCAGGCGCTGCCTGGCCTCCTCCTGGTGGCCCTCGGTGCGCAGCCGTACGGCCGCCGCGAGCGAACTGTCCCGGTCGTGATCATTCATACCGGCATCGTCCCAGGCCCACGAGGCGGTCCGGCCACGGCCCCTCAGTCGCGGCCGGTTCTGCGCAGCCGGTCCCGCTCCTTCTCGGACAGCCCGCCCCATACTCCGAAGCGCTCGTCGTTGGCGAGGGCGTACTCCAGGCATGCCTCGCGCCCCTCGCAGGCGTTGCAGAGCTGCTTGGCCTCACGGGTGGAGCTGCCGGGGGCGGGAAAGAAGAACTCGGGCCCCGCCTGGGCGCACAGCGCTGTCTCCTGCCAGGCGAGTGCGGGGTCGGCCGCGGTGTTGATCAGCATGCGGTCCACAGTGCCCGGTCGCGATAAACGACCGATCAACGCCTCATCAATGCGGCGCGCCGATGACTTCCGGTCAGCTCTGTGGCGTGGACGCGCTCTTGATCAGAGCGAATTCGGCGCCGTCCGGATCGGCCGCGTTGGCGAACTTTCCCACACCTTCCATCTCCGTGGGCTCCAGGGTCGGTCTGCCGCCCAGCCGTTCCACGTCCGCGACCGCCTCGTCGCAGTCGGCGACCTCGAAGTAGGGAAGCCAGTGCGATCCGGCCACCGCCCGTGTCGGCACCGTGTTCAGCGGTACGAAGCCGCCGAAGGCCGCCTCCTCGCCACCGCCGCCGGTCCGGATCACCGTGTAGGACCCGCCGCCCCCGGGGAACGGCGCCCGCGCGCTCTCCCAACCGAAGACCGCGCCGTAGAACGCGGCGGCCGCGGGCACGTCCGGGGTGTACAGCTCCGCCCAGCACAGACTGCCGGGGACGCCCACGGCGCCCAGGCCAGGGTTCCCGCCCGGCTGCCAGATGGCGAAGTAGGCGCCGGCCCGGTCCTTGAATCCGGCCATTCTGCCGAAGTCCAGGACATCCATCGGGGCGAACGGTACGGTGCCGCCGGCCTGCTCGACCGCCCGCGCCGTGGCGTCGGCGTCCGACGACCGGAAATACACCGACCAGGCCGGCGCCGCCTGCTCCTCGGTGACCGTCATCGCGCCGGCGACCGTCTTCCCGTCCAGCGTGAACATGCCGTAGCCACCGGTCTCCGGGCCGCCGGCCACGTACTCCCAGCCGAAGAGACCGGTGTAGAAGTCAACAGCCCCGTCGAGGTCGGGTGTGCCCAGGTCGATCCAGTCGGGCGCTCCGTCGACATAACGGGTGGTGAGCATGGCCGGCTCCTTCGGCGGTGCCCGTGCCGTGCGGCACGGGGGTCCTCTCCGACGTTCCGAGTCTCGCACCGGGCACCGGCGACCGCAGCCCGCGGACGGCCGGGCATTGCGCACCTGAACCGCCCTCGTGGATGATCTCCTGCATGACCACCAGAAAGGCCCATGCCGCGTAAGCGCCCCCCGCTCCGGCACCCGGCGAACGCGCCGCCGGTCCTGCGCATGCCCGCAGCCCCGACCGTTCGCGCACCCCGCCGAGGAGCACCATGGAGTCCGTCCGCCTGACCGAGTACGCCCGCCTGCCGCGCGCATACGGCCGGCTGCACCTGCTGCACAGCACCGTCGACGTGTACGGCCGCGTGCACTGGCTGCTCACCGAACGCGACCCCGGACCGGGACCGGTCGATCCGTACGAGGCCCTGGTCGTCACCGCGGACCGGGGCCAGGTGGACGAGACGCATCTCAGCGCCGTCACGCTGTACAGTCCCTGGCTCGACGCCCTGCCCGACGGCGGTTTCGTGCTCGCGGAGGCCCGCAGCAAGGTGGACGCCGACCATGTGCAGGTATTCGACGCGCTCGGGCGTCCGTCGTGGACGTTCCGGGTGGGCGACGCGATCGAGCATCTGCTGACCGACACGTCGGGCGCCCTCTGGGTCGGCCACTTCGACGAGGGGGTGTACGGCGACGACCCGCTGAGCCACCCCGGTCTGCGGCGGTGGAGCAGCGCGGGCGAACCGCTGTGGTCGTTCAGCCCCGGGCCGGGCCCGCTGGACATGTCGGACTGCCTCGCCCTCAACGTCCATGGGACGACGGCCTGGGCCTGCCCGTACATGCACCACCCGCTGATCGAAGTCCGGGCCGACGGCTCCGTGCGGCTCCGCACCACGCGGGTGAGCCGCGTCGGGGGCGTGGCCGTGGACGGCGGGCGCGTGGCCTTCGTGGACTTCGACGGCGTGCTGACGTACGGCCGGATATCGGAGCACACGGTCGAGCCGGAACCGGGGGCCGCGCAGCTGGTCCGGCCCGACGGGCGCGCCCTGGCGCGCCGTCGGAACATGGTCTGTCGTGGTCCGCGCATCCATGTCCGTGAGCGCGGCAGGACCAACTGGTCGGTGTTCGACATGGCGCGCGGCGATGGGTGAGACGTGTCGTCGGGAACGGGAGGCGGGAGGGACGGGGCACGTTCCGGTGCTCCCGCCCCCGGCCGGTCAGCGGGGGATGCCCAGTGCCGGAAGCACCGTCTCCGCCACCCGGTAGGCCTCCTCCAGCAACGGGTTGCCGGAGAGGATGAAGGTGTCGACACCCAGCTCCTCGAATTCCTTGAGGCGCTCGACGACCTGCGCCGTCGAACCGACGACCGCCGTGCCCGGCCCCGGGCGGAACAGGCTCATGCCCGGCCACATGTTGGGGTGCGTCTCCAGCTCCCGGGCGTGCGCCGGGACCTTGCCGCCGTGTTGGCGGAACTGGCGCTGCCAGCCCACGCTGTCCTCCCCCGCCCGGTCGCCGAGCTGCCGGGCGTACGTCGCCTCGCTCGTCACGTCGAGGAGCCGGTCGGCCGCGGCCCATGCCTCGTCCTCCGTGTCCCGGACGATGAGGTGGAGGCGGAGCCCGATCCTGAGCGTGCGGCCGTACGCGGCGGCCCGCGCCCTGACCTTCGCCAGCTTCTCCTTGAGCAGGTGCGGGGGTTCGCCCCAGGTGAGGAAGACGTCGACGTGCTCGGCCGCCATCTCGATCCCCGGGGCGGACGAGCCGCCGAACCAGAGGGGGATGTGTGATTCCTGGACCGGTCTCAGCTCCCGGAACGACGCGCCCGCGTTCTTCAGGTCGTAGAAGCGGCCCTTGTGGTCGAAGACCTCACCGGCGGTGAGCCGCTTCACGATCGACCAGTACTCGGCGCTCAGTTCGTACCGTTCGTCGTGCTCCACGTGGAGCCCGTACTCCTTGAGCGACTTCGTCGAGCCGTTGACCACGTTGAAGCGGAGCCGGGCGCCGAAGAGGTTGTCGAAGCTGAGGGCCATCTTGGCCAGCAGGGTGGGCGAGATGAGGCCGGGGTGGACGGCCAGCAGGGGCTTGAACGCGGTGCTCGTGGAGGCGGCGAGTGCGCTGCCGAGCGGCCAGACGTCGTACAGGTCGGTGGCGAGCAGCGCACCGCTGTAGCCGAGGCGTTCGACCGTGCCGGCGAGCTGGGCGAGGTAGCCGAGGTCGACCGGGCGCCGGCCTTCGGGCTCCCAGGGGTAGGCGCCTTCGCGCGGGATGACGTACCAGAGGACTTCGCTCGCCATGTCGTCACACCGCCCGGTCCGCGCCGGTGCCGGAGCCCGCTCCGGCGAGGGCGTGGGCGACGGTGACCGGGCGGTCGATGAATCCGGTGCGGTGGAAGATGTCGGCCGCTTCCTGCTGCTCGGCGAGGAAGGCGTCGGTGACGGGCTCGATCTTCCACGGCAGGGCGCGCAGCGCGGTCTCCCAGTCGTCGGCGGATCCGCCGAGGTCCGCGGCGGCGATCTCGGCCGCCGCGCGGGGGTGCGCCGCCGCCCAGTCGTCGGCCCGCTGGAGAGCGCGGGTGAGCGCCTCGATGACCTCGGGGCGGCTCTCGGCCAGGTCCCGGCGGGCGAAGAAGACGGAACGGCCGGTGATGACGTCGCCGGTGCGGATCAGGGTGCGCAGCCCGCCGGTGCGGCGGGCTGCGGCGAGCTGGGCGCCCTGGGCCACCCAGGCGGCGATGGCGCCGGTGCGCAGCAGTTCCTCGCTGTCGTCGGTGCTGCGGACGGCGGTGATGTCGTCGGCGTAGGAGAGCCCGGCGTCGTCAAGCGCCTTGGCGAGGAGGTGGGTCTGCCAGGAGCCGATAGCGAGGTGGCCGGTGGTGCCCTTGAGGTCGGCGACCGTGCGCACGGGGCTGTCCTCGGGGACGAGGAGCGCACCGTGCTCGGGGCGCGGGGCGGAGACGGCGATGTAGACGAGGTCGTGGCCGGCGGCCTGGCCGGTGACCGGCGGAGTGGAGCCGGTGCCGCCGAAGTCGATGACGCCCCGGCTGAGGAGTTCGCCGGTGCGGACGCCGTTGGTGTACGGGTGGAAGACGACGCTCTCGCCGAGCGGGGCGAGCTCCTCCTGGGCGAGGCCCAGCCGGGAGAGGTGGTACAGGTGGTAGAGGGACGGGTTGCTGCTGTGCACACCGATGGTGATGGTCATTCAGATCACTCCGGCTTCGGTACGTTCGGTGGTTGAGGACTGCGTGGCCGTCTCGACGCCGAGGTCGTCGAGGAGCCGTCGGCGCAGGGCCGCGAAGGCGGGGTCGCCGGGGTCGCGCGGCCGGCCGACGGTGACCGGCTCGTCGGTGATCAGCCGGCCGTCGCGCAGTACGGCGACCCGGTCGGCGAGCCGTACCGCTTCGTCCACGTCGTGGGTGACGAGGAGGACGGCGGGCCGGTGCTTGCGGCACAGCTCCCCCACCAGGTCCTGCATCCTGAGCCGGGTCAGGGCGTCGAGTGCGGCGAACGGCTCGTCGAGCAGGAGCAGTTCGGGTTCGCGGACCAGGGCGCGGGCGAGCGCGACGCGCTGTGCCTCGCCGCCGGAAAGGGTGGCGGGCCAGGCGTCGGCGTGCCGTTCGAGCCCGACCTCGGCCAGGGCCCGCAGACCGTGTCCAAAGCTGCCGCGGGGCAGGGCCACCGTCACATTGGCGAGAACCTTCTTCGACGGTACGAGGCGGGGTTCCTGGAAGACGACGGTGCGGGCCTCGGGGACGAGGACCTCTCCCCCGTCAGCTCCGTCGAGTGCGCCGAGGATACGCAGCAGGGTCGTCTTGCCGCTGCCGCTCGCACCGAGCAGAGCGACGAACTCGCCCCGTGCGATGTCGAGTTCGAGTCCGTCGAGCACCGCGCGGTCGCAGAAGACGCGCCGCAGTTCCCGTACCCGTACGGCCGACTGAGGAGTGCGGTCGGTCATCGGGTGGCTCCCTGTGGGGTGCGCCAGGGCATCAGTACGCGTTCCAGCAGCCGTACGACGATGTCGGCGGTGAGTCCGAGCAGCCCGTAGACGAGGATGCAGACGGCGAGGATGTCGGTACGGGCGTAGCTCTGCGCCTGGGACATCAGATAGCCGATGCCTTCCGTGGCGTTGATCTCCTCGGCGGCGATCAGCGCGATGACGCTGAGGGTCATGGAGAGCCGCAGCCCGGCGAGCAGCGACGGCAGGGCTCCGGGGAGGACGACTTCGCGGACGAGGGCGATGCTGCCCATGCCGAAGCTGCGCATCGCCTCGATGAGTCTGGGGTCGGTGTTGCGCACCCCGCTCGATGTCGACACGTACATCGGGAAGGTGGTGGCGACGGCGATGAGGAGGATCTTCGCCGTCTCGTTGATCCCGAACCAGACCATGAACAGGGGCACCAGGGAGAGGAACGGGATGGTGCGCAGGGTCTGGATGGAGGAGTCGAGGAGTTCGTCGCCGAGGCGGGTGAATCCGGTGGTGATGCCGAGCACCAGCCCGGCGGCGAGCCCGATGAGGAGGCCGAGGCCGGAGCGCGTGAGGGAGGTGGTGAGCGCGTCGGGCAGCTGCCCGTTCCCCCACAACTCCCCCACAGCACTGATTACTTCGGCGGGCGAGGCGAGCACGTCGGGGGTGAGCACGCCGGTGGCGGATGCCGCCCACCACAGGGCGAGGAGGGCTATGGGGCCGAGTGTCCGGACGGTGGCGGAGTAGGTGCGGCTGCGGGCCCTGCGCCGCTGGGGGCGGGGCCGGACGAGGCCCGGGCGCAGGCCGGTGCCGCTCATTTCAGCTTCTCGATGTCGAGGAGGTGGGCGGCGACGTCGACCTTCTCCGTGGTGACCTTCTGCTCGGCGTAGAAGCCGGCGACGTCCTCGAAGCGCTCGATGTCCTCGGGTCCGATGGGGTCGACGGTGCCGCCCTCGCGGGTGAATCCGTTCTGGACCTCCTTCGCCTTGCCGGTGACGGCGGTCGGTCCGACGTCGGTGAAGACGTTGAGGTAAGCGGCCGGGTTCTGCTTCTCCTTGGCGCTGGCGTCGTGGAGGTACCGGTAGAGCGCCTTGACGATCTCGGGGTGCTGCTCGGCGAAGCCGGTGCGCACGGCGTCGAGGCTGTAGTTGTCGGAGCCGATCGCGGCGCCGTCGGCGACGAAGTGCGCCTTGCCGCTGCCGATCTCGGCCACGGCGTAGGTCGCCCAGACCGCCCAGGCGTCGACCTTGCCTGCGTTGAAGACGGCGGCCGTCTGGTCGGGGCGCAGATAGACGCGCTTGACCTTGCCGGCGGGGATACCGGCCTTGGCGAGGGCCTTCAGCAGCAGGTACTCGCCGGTGCCGCCCTGGTTGACGGCGACCTTCTTGCCGACCAGGTCGGCGACCGAGCCGATACCGGAACCGTTCTTGACGAGGATGCCCTCACCGGCGGCGTCGGGGTCCATCGCGGTGAAGAACTTGAAGCCCGGGCGCCGGGCGAGCGAGGTGATGCCGGAGGTGATGGAACCGGTGGCGACGTCGAGCTGGTCGGCGTTCATCGCCTGGGCGGCCGGGGCGAAGGGGCCGGCGCTGCCGGTCCAGCGCACCTCGGCGCCGGCCTCGGCGAGCGCCTTGTCGAGGCTGCCGTCCTTCTTGCCGAGGGCGAGCACACCGGAGTTGCCGGGATCGGGGATGCGGATGCCCACCGTGCCCTCGGTGCCGGAGCCGCCGCTGTCGGCCGCGGACGAGCCGCAGGCGGTGAGGGCGGTCAGGGCGGTGGCCGTGAGGAGCGCGGGGGCGACGGCGGTGCGCAGTGGTCGGGGGAGGTTCATGATGTCGGGGGTCCTCACAACTCAGGGACGGGCGGGGCGGGAGGCGGCCAGTTCGGCGGCGCGGCGCAGCGGCTCGGGGTCGGCCCAGGCCGTGATGTCGACGGGTTCGGGCAGGAAGCCGTGGGCGCGCAGTCCGGCCTCCTGCTCGGCGAGCAGGGTCAGGCGGTCCGGGAAGAGGTCGGGGTGGAGGGTGAGATGGGTGCCCGGCCGGTAGGCCCCGGCGACGCCCTCGGCGCCCGCGCCGGTCTCGGCGCCGAGGATCCGGGCGACCTCGGCGGGCTGTTCGGTGGCCCAGTCGGCGGCCCTGAGCAGGACGGCGAGGAAGCGGTCGACGAGGCCGGGGTGTTCGTCGAGGAGCTGCTGGTGGACCGTGATGGGGCGCGGGGTGCCGTTGTTGGTCCGGAACCGGCGGTCGGCCAGCTCGTCGAGTTCGACGGCGACCTCCGCGCCCTCCCGCCGGGCAGCCTCGACGGCCAGCGCGCCCTTCACGTACACGGCGTCGACGTCGCCGCGCCGCAGCGCCGCCAGCTCGGCGGCCCACTGGCCCCGGTGTGCGGCGGCGGGTACGTCGGCGAACGTGGCGTCGTCCGGGCCGAGTCCGGCCGCCGCGAGCGCGCCCTCGAAGCCGCGCAGGGCCATGGCCCGCCAGAAGTCGATCGCGATGTCGTGCACGGGTACGGCGAGCCGCAGTCCGCGCAGCGCCTCGACGCCCCGGATCCCGGAGCCGGGACGGACCAGTACGGTCTGCCGCTCCTCGATCCAGGTGAGGCCGATCAGCCGGGTCCGCTCCCCGCGGGAACGGGCCCACAGTGCGGGCACGTTGCCGCCTTCGCGGAACAGGCCCGGCAGGGCGTGGGTGAAGTGGGCGGCCGGGTCGGCACCGGGCGCGGCGTCCTGGAGGGACCGCACCCTGATGCCGTCGGGGGCGAACTCTTCGGTGAGCCACCGGCGGTCGGCGGCGATGCCGGTCGCGGTGGGGACGGGACAGCGGGTGAACCAGAGCGTCCGGGGCGGGACGGCATGCGTCATGGGGTCTTCCCGAGGGGTCGGCGAAGCGGCGGGTGGCATGGCCCGTACGCCGGGAAGCGGACACCGGGTACGGCCGAAGGCCCCGGCAGCGCCGGGGCGCGGCAAAGGAGAGAGGGGATCGCGCAGGAGAAACGCGAAGGGGAAGGGGTCAGCGACAGGCTGCGCTGGCGACCCGCGCCAGGTCGATGTGACGGCGCAGCGTCAGGGCGAGGAGGACCGGAGCGGCGTGGGCGGGAGTCGCGGTTCGGCGACCGGCCATGGCACTGCTCCCTCCTGCTCGTCGGTGATGACGTGTCGCACACTGCCACGCGCCGAGGCAGTCCCACAACTTGCTTCCCATGATGTGGGATTCGGTGTGAACACAGTGTTTCACCACCCGGATCTCCGGACCTCCAACTCCCGTAATGTGGCAACCACATGCCCCTCAGCCCCCACGAGCGGAGAGTGAACCGATATGCCCGAGGCCGCGGCAGTGCGCGCTCCCGGCGGCGCGCAGGCCGTGCAGCGCGCCCTGGACGTACTGCACTGCTTCCACGACAACGGCCCCGACCTCAGCGCCTCCGACCTCGCCCGCCGCCTCGGGCTCTCCTCCTCCACGGCGCACCGCCTGGCCCGCACCCTGCTCGGCGCGGGCTTCCTGGAACAGGACGTCCGTACGTCCCGCTACCGGCTGGGCCCCGCCGTGACCGAGCTGGGCAGGCTCTCGTACCACCAGCGCGGTCTGCATCTGGCCGCCCCCGAGCTGACCGATCTCGCCGAACGCACCGGCGCCACCGCCGACCTGGCGCTGCGCAGCGGCCCCCATGCGGTGATCGTGGCGGGCGGTTCGGTGACGCCGAAGGTGGGGCTTCGCAGACCGCTGCACTCCACGGCGCTCGGCAAGGTCCTGCTGGCCTGGGCGCGACCGGGCGAGGGCGGGCCGTCCTCACTGCCGCCGCTGCCGGCGTTCACCGACCGGACGATCGTCGAACCGGCCGCGCTGGAGGCCGAGTTGGCGAAGGTTCGGTCCGACGCCTACGCGCTCAACGACGGCGAGTCGGCCCCCGGGGTGCGGACCCTGGCGGTCCCGGTCCTGGACGGCACCGGTCATGCCCGCTTCGCCCTGGCGGTCCGGGCCACCCCGTCGGCCATAACGGACGAGCGCACCGACTGGTTCCTGGCGCAGGCCCGCTCCTGCGCACTGGCCCTGGAGGTCCTGCTGCTCTCCCCGGCCGAGCGCCGCCCGCCCACGCCCTGACCGGCCTGGGCTGTCGGTGCCGCGTGGCACGATAGGAACCGTCCGGGCAGGTGCCGGGCGGGACGGCAGCCGGGCTGCGCGGACAGAGGGACGTACATGACACAGGCCGGAGCGACGGAGGGCGGGGCGCCCACGGGAAGGGCCGCCCGGGAGCTGCTGACCCGGGCCGAGCGGCTGCTGGAGTCCGCGCGCACCGTGCTGGCCGATCACACCCGCGCCGTCGAAGCCGTGCACACCGCGCTGAAGCCGCTGCTGGACTCCCTCGTCAGCCGGGAGCTCGCCGCCATCCCTGCCGCCAGGCTCAAGGACGTCACGGAGGGCAGGCTGCGGCTCGGCGCGGTCGAGCAGGCCGGTTTCACCACCGTCGGCCAGGTCCACGAGGCCAACCGCTACGAGCTGCGCCAGATCCCCGGGGTCGGCGCGCAGACCGCCGATCAGGTGCTGGCCGCAGCCGGGCAGATCGCCCACGCGGTGCGGGACACGGTCGCGGTCCGGATAGACGTGGACGCCCCGGACGACGCCACGACCGCGCTGGTCGTCGCACTGCACCGGCTGGTGGAGGCCGGTCCCGACGTCCGGCGGGCGGTTGCCGCGGCGGACCGGCTGGCCGGGCGCCTGGAGCCCCTGCTGGCCGCCGCGGGACCGGCGCGGGGACGGCTGCGCATGGTGTTCGCCGGGCGGCAGGCCCGCTCCCGGGCGCTGGAGGCCGTCGCCGAGGTGCTGACCGCCGTCGCCGAGGCGGACGAGCGCGAGCTGCCCCTGCTGTTCGGGCAGGTCTGCGTCGACCTGCTGCGGGGCGCGGAGTCGGACGTGGCGGCCTGGGTGGATTTCGAACTGCGGTCCGCCGAGTACTACAGCCTGCTCGCCGAGATGTCCGGCGCCGGGCCGGACCGGGACGCGGCCGAGGGGTTCCTGCCGTCCGGGATGGCGGACCGGGTGCGCGGTCTGCGGCTGGACGACGCCCATCTGCGGGTCTCGCTGCGCGGCTACCAGTCGTTCGGCGCGCGGTTCGCGCTCGCGCAGAAGCGGGTCATCCTCGGTGACGAGATGGGGCTCGGCAAGACCGTGCAGGCCATCGCCGCGCTCGCGCACCTGTCGGCGCGGGGCGAGACACACTTCCTGGTGGTCTGCCCGGCCAGCGTGCTGATCAACTGGGCGCGCGAGATCCGCGCCCGCTCCACTCTGCGCACCCTTCCGGTGCACGGCCCCGAGCGGCAGTCCGTTTTCGACGAATGGCGGCGCGGCGGCGGGGTCGCCCTCACCACGTTCGACGCCCTGCACACCCTCCCGGCCGCCACGGACTGCGGCACCCGGCCCGGCATGCTGGTGGTCGACGAGGCCCACTACGTCAAGAACCCCGCCACCCGCCGGTCCCAGGCCGTCTCCGGATGGACGCGGCACACCGAACGGGTGCTGTTCCTGACCGGTACGCCCATGGAGAACCGCGTCGAGGAGTTCCGCAGCCTGGTCCGTCACCTCCAGCCGGAGCTGGCCCCCTCGATACACACCACCCATGGAGCCGCCGGTTCGCTCGCCTTCCGCAGGGCCGTCGCCCCGGCCTATCTGCGGCGCAACCAGGTGGATGTGCTGACCGAACTCCCGGCGCTGGTGCAGGTCGACGAGTGGGAGGAGTTCAGCCCCGGTGATCTCGATGCCTACCGCGAGGCGGTGGGCGCCGGGCACTTCATGCGGATGCGCCGGGCGGCGTACGCCCGGCCCGCCACTTCCGCGAAGCTGAACCGGCTCCGCGAACTGGTGGCCGAGGCCGCGGACAACGGCCTGAAGGTCGTGGTGTTCTCCTACTTCCGCGAAGTGCTGCACACGGTCGGACAGGCCCTGGATGCGCCCGTGTTCGGCCCGTTGTCGGGGAGCCTGCCGGCCGACCGCCGCCAGCGGCTGATCGACGACTTCGCCGCCGTGGACGGTCATGCCGTACTGCTAAGCCAGATCCAGGCGGGCGGAGTCGGACTGAACATGCAGTCGGCCTCGGTCGTCATCATCTGCGAACCGCAGATCAAGCCGACGATGGAGCACCAGGCGGTGGCCCGCGCCCACCGGATGGGGCAGATACGGACCGTCCAGGTGCACCGGCTCCTCGCGGCCGACAGCGTCGACGAACGGATGCTGGACATCCTGGCCCGCAAGGAGCGGCTGTTCGACCTGTACGCACGGCGCAGCGACGTCGCCGAGACGACGCCGGACGCCGTGGACGTGTCGGACGGGGCGCTGGCCCGGCGCATCGTCGAGGAGGAGCAACTGCGCCTTGCGACGGGAACGACCGGATCGGCCGGACCGCCCGCGACCGCCGCGGCCGAGAAGACGGCCGTGGCAGCCGAGGCGGACGGAACGACGCGGGAAGTGCCGGAGGGCTGACGCCGTCAGGACGGGGGTACGCCCCGACGGTGCCGGGCCCCGCGGACGGGTCGGGCCAGAAGCCCCGCGCCGCCGGGCCGGGTCAGGAGCCGTGCGCCGCCGGATCGTGCGCGGCCGCGCCCTTCGGCGATTCCTTTGCCGTGCTCTTCGGCGGGTTTTTTACCGCGTCCTTCTGCGCGCTCCCGGACCCGGCCTTGTCCGGCGCCACCTCGCCATGGGTCGTCATGTGGTGCGGTTCGTACCCCGGCACGGTGCCGTCCGGCTTGGCGACCAGCAGCAGTCCGGCCATGCCCATGTCGGAGTGGCTCTGCACATGGCAGTGGTACATCCAGGCGCCCGCGCCCACGCGTTCGCCCGCGATGATCTGGAAGCCGAAGGAGTCCGCCGGGCCGACGATCTTCGTGTCGATGACCCGGCTCGGGTCGTCGGGGCCGGTGAGCAGCCCGGTCCGGTTGTCCGCCCAGCGATGACCGTGGATGTGGAACGTGTGGTAGTACTCGCCGTGCGTGATCATGACGACTTCGAGCCGGTCCCCCACCGTGGCCTCGAAGTTCGGGCTCTCGTGGGCGGGCTTGTTGTTGATCGTCATGTCGTTGAAGACGATCGTGATCGTCCTGTCCGGCAGGATGTCGCCCTGGCGCCGGACGATCAGCGGACCGTAGAGGCCCTTCCGGATACCACCGGTGCCGTGGTCCGTGCCCACGACATGGTCGTGGTAGTGCCAGTAGCCCGCGCTGCCCGGCTGCCAGGTGCCGTCCTTGCGCCGGCCCGGGGCATGGGTGCGCCAGGTGTAGGTCCGGGTACCGCCCGGTTCGACGATGCTCCTGTTCATCCGGGTGCCGTCGCTCGCGATGTCGTAGTCGACCCCGTGCGCGTGGAGGCTGGCCGCCGTATCCGTCGTGTTCTCGAACTCGATGTGCAGGGTGTCGCCCTCGTTGATCTCGATGAGCGGCCCCGGCACCGACGCCTTCCCCTTCTCCAGGCCGTACCCCAACTGACCGTCCGCCAGCTTCTGTGCGTACAGCTTGAGATGGCGGACCACACCGCCCGCCGGGGCGGTCCCCACCGCGGGTTCCGCCGAGCTGGCCTCGATCGCACCGAGGGACAACGATGTCAGGCCGGTCGCCGCCGCCACTCCGCCGCCGACCAGCATCCGCCGGTTGAAGCTCCTTCTGTCCATGCCGAACTCCCCACCCATCCAAGGAATTTGGAGCGCCGACTCGCCCCGGACGGCCCACACCGTAGCCGGAGGACCTCCGTTTATCCACAGCCAGGACAAAGTTCGTGCAATTGCCGCCATAGCTATTGGCGGACCGCGAAAAGAGGTCTAGCTTCATGCGCTGTTGCAGTGACCAAAGAGGGGTGGGTGACCACATGCAGCGCGCACCACATCACAGGTCCAGATCGCGACGCGGACTCGCGGCGGGCCTCGCGGCCGGCGCACTGACCGCTTCCCTGCTCGGCGCCAACGCGGCCGAGGCCAGGCCCTATCCGGAGCCGCCCGGCTCCCTGGCGACAACGTTGTCCCTGCCGTCGCCGCCGGGCGGCGCCGACGTCAAGGTGCTGGTGTTCCACGCCTCGGCCACCGAGGAGTCCCCGACGGTCGACGCAGGGATCGCGGCGATCGAGAAGATCGGCCTGAGCGGACCGGAATCCGGCCGGTTCAAGACCGTCGCCACGGACGACGCCGCGGTCTTCACCAACGGCAAGAGGCTCGGCAAGTTCAACGCCGTGGTCTTCCTGACCGGCGGCGGCGACGTTCTCGACCCGGAGCAGGAGGCCGGCCTGGAGGCGTACATGGAGGCCGGCGGCGGCTTCCTCGGCATCCACGACGCCGCACGCACCGAACCGTACTCGGACTGGTTCACCGGACTGGTCGGTGCCCGCCCGGCGGCGGACAGCCCGGCCGCCGTGCAGCGCGCCACGGTCGAGATCGGCGACCGGCAGCATCCGGCGACCAAGAACCTCCCGCTTGAGTGGAAGCGTCCCGACAAGTGGCTGAACTGGACGAAGAACCCGTCCGGCTCGGTGCACACGGTGGCCCGGGTCCGCGAGATCACGTACAAGCCGGGCGCGAGTGCCAACGGCTGGGACCACCCGGTCTCCTGGTGCCGCGACTACGACGGCGGCCGGTCCTTCTACACGGCGATGGGCGGGACGGCCGACAGCTTCGCGGAGACCGACTTCCGCGACCACCTGCGCGGCGCGCTGGACTGGACGACCCGGATCTCGCAGGCCGACTGCAAGGCGACAATCGACTCCAACTACAAGGCCGAGCGCGTCACCCAGCCCAACCAGCCGGGGCGGAACGACCAGATCGGCGAGCCGCACGGCCTGGTCACCGCCCCCGACGGACGCGTGCTGTACATCGGGCGCGGCGGCGCCGACAGCAGCAGGCCGGTCGTCACCGACTGGAACGACCCCGACGTCGGCAAGGGCCTCGGGCAGATCCACGTCTACGACCCGAAGACCAAGAAGGTCACCCTCGCCGGTGAGTTGACGATCTTCGGCAACAAGGGCGGCGGCGACGAGCTGATCAAGGTCGAGGAGGGGCTGCTCGGCATCGAGCTGGACCCGGACTTCGCGAAGAACGGCTGGGTGTATCTGCACTACACCCCGCACTCGAAGCTGGACCGCGACAAGCAGATGGCGGTACGTCAGGTCTCCCGCTTCACCATGGACCCGGCCACGAACAAGCTGGACCTGTCCTCGGAGAAGGTGCTGCTGAACTGGCCCGTCCAGGTCCACAGCTGCTGCCACGCGGGCGGTGGGATGGCCTGGGACTCCAAGGGCAATCTGTACATCGCGACCGGTGACAACAACTCCTCCGGCTTCACCGACGGTTACTCCGGGAACAACCCGCAGCCGAACTACAAGGGCGTGTCGTTCGCCGACGCCCGCCGCACCGCGGGCAACACGAACAACCTCAACGGGAAGATCCTGCGGATCCACCCGGAGGACGACGGCACCTACACGCTGCCCGAGGGCAATCTCTTCACCGGCAAGGAGCCCGACGAGGGCGGTGGCAAGACCCGCGGCGAGATCTATGTGATGGGCGTACGCAACCCGGCCCGGATCTCCGTCGACAAGTCGACGGACACCCTGTACGCGGGCTGGGTCGGCCCCGACGCGGGCTCGCCCTCCACCACCTGGGGCCCGGCCAAGTACGACACGTTCGCCGCGATCACCAAGGCGGGCAACCACGGCTGGCCGTACTGCATGGGCAACAAGCAGCCCTACCGGGACCGCAATCTGCCCGACCCCACCAAGCCGCTCGGCTGGTACGACTGCGACCACCCGAAGAACGAGTCGCCGAACAACGACGGCCTGGTCAACCTGCCGCCGGTCACCTCCAACACCATCTGGTACTCGCCGCAGGGCGGTGGCGTGGACTACCCGCGCGACGCCAACGGCATCCCGAGCTACAAGGCCGAGGAGCAGAAGCAGCTGCTGCCGTGGCTCAAGGGCGGCGGCCAGGCCACGATGAACGGCCCGGTCTACCGGTACGACGCGGCGAGCACCAGCGCCGACAAGTGGCCCTCGTACTGGGACGGCAAGTGGTTCGTCGGTGACTTCTACGACGACACCCAGCCCCGGCACGCCGTGCTCACCGACCCGAAGACGGTCGGCAAGGGCGGTCTTCCCACCCACGCCGAGTCCCTGCGGAAGATCATCCCGGTCGGGGCGGACGGCGTCCGCAACCTGATGGACTGGAAGTTCGCCCCGGACGGTTCGCTGTACGTCCTGGACTACGGGCGCGGCTTCTTCACCTCCGACTCCAAGTCCGCGCTGTGGCGTGTGAGGTACAAGGGCGGCGGTCCGACCCCGGCCGCCGGTGATCTGGCCAGGAAGGCGGCAACTCAGTGAGACATCGTCCGGTCCTCTCACGAAGGCGGTACCGCCCGGCCCGGTTGTGGCTCGCGCTGCTGGGTTCGTTCCTGATGGTGCTGGGACTGACCTCGACAGCGGCGTACGGCCGTACGACTGCTTCCGCCGACGCGGCGGCCGACCAGGTCCTCACCTGGACCGCGGGCGACCCCATCGACCACTATCTGTCCGCCCCGAAGACCGCGGTGGCCGGCAAGGCGACCATCGTCTTCGAGAACAGCGCGGCGACCGGCAACACCACCGGGATGCCGCACACCCTCACGTTCAGCGTGTCGGACCCGGAGTTCAACAACGACGTCACTCTGAACATCCTGGCCAACCCGGGCGACGACCAGGGCGGCAGGCACACCGCCGAGGTCACGCTCACGCCCGGCCGGTACTTCTACCACTGCACCATGCCGGGGCACGAGTCGATGCAGGGCATCCTCACCGTGACCGACGGCGGTGGCGGCGAGGACACCACCGCGCCCGGGACCTCGGCGAAGGTGGACGGCGACAAGAACGCCGACGGCGCGTACATCGGTCAGGCGACGGTCACCGTCTCGGCGACCGACGACGGCTCCGGCGTGGACACCGTCGAGTACGCGGTCGGGGCGGACGGCGCCTGGCAGCCGTACACCGCGCCGGTCGTGGTGACCGAGGTCGGTACGCACACCATCCGCTACCGGGCCACCGACAAGGCGGGCAACACGGCAGCGGCGAAATCGGTCGACTTCGCGGTCGCCGCACCGCCGACGGACGACAGCACGCCGCCGGAGACCTCGGCGACCGTGTCCGGCGAGAAGGACGACCAGGGGCGCTACCTGGGCATGGCGACGGTCACCGTGGCCGCCTCCGACACCGGGTCCGGCGTCAACACCATCGAGTACGCCCTCGGGGCGGACGGCGCCTGGCAGCCGTACACCGCGCCCGTGATGGTGCACGAGACCGGTACGCACACGGTCCGCTACCGGGCCACCGACCGGGCGGGCAACACGGCGGCCGAGAAGTCGGCCGACTTCACCGTCGTCGCACCACCGACGCAGGACAAGACCCCGCCGGAGACCTCCGCGAAGGTCGAGGGCGCCAAGAACTCCGACAACGCCTACATCACCAGCGCCAAGGTGACCATCACCGCGACCGACGCCGAATCGGGCGTGGACAAGGTCGAGTACTCGCTCGACGGCGGCCCGTACCTCGCGTACACCACCACCGTCATCGTCGACCGCGTCGGCTATCACACCGTCGCCCACCGGGCCACGGACAAGGCCGGCAACACCTCCGCGGCGAAGCAGGTGTCGTTCACCGTCGCGGAGAGCGGCGGCGTACCGGCGCCGAACTGCCCGGAGTTCGACGAGCGGCTGACCGTCATCGTCGGCACGGTCGACACCGGGGTCCCCAACCGCATCACGGGCAACCGCTGCACCATCAACGAGCTGATCGAGGACGAGAAGGACTGGTCGTCGCACGCGCTGTTCCTCAAGCACGTCGACGGTGTCCTCGACAAGCTGCTCGCCGCCGGTGTGATCGACGCCCGTGAGCACAAGAAGATCTACCGGGCGGCCAAGCAGTCGGGGATCGGCATGCCGGGACAGGACGAGGGCTACAAGAAGCTCTTCGACGGCACGGCGGAGTCCTTCGCCAAGTGGCAGCAGGTCGGCGGCGGGAAGTTCGGGCTGAACCCGGACGGCACGATCACCAGCTCCACCGCCGTCGACGGCATGGGCATGCTCTGGTTCCCGGGCCGGCAGTACGGCGACTTCTCGCTCAAGCTCCAGTGGCGCGACGACGCCCCGGGCGCCGGCAACGCCAACAGCGGTGTGTTCGTCCGCTTCCCGAACGTCCACGACAACCCGGAGGAGCCCAATCCGGAGTGGGTCGCCATCAAGTACGGCCATGAGGTGCAGATCCTCGACCGGCCGGACGGCGACATGTACAAGACCGGCTCGGTCTACGGCTTCGACCGGGTCGGTCTGGCCGGCGCCGGGGTCACTCCCAAGGGCACCTGGAACGACTACGAGATCCGGGTGGTGGACCAGCACTACTCGGTCTACCGCAACGGTGTCCTGCTGAACGAGTTCGACAACAACGGCGGTCAGGTCTTCGAGCCGCCGCGCGGCGACGACCCGGGCACCGACGGCCGGCGGTACGCCTCCGGCTACATCGGACTCCAGGTCCACAGCACCACGGACGTGGTCTCGTACCGCGACATCCGTATCAAGGAGCTGTAGCCGGGACCCGGATCAGGTGGCCGTGGCCGCATGCTGAGGCATGCGGTCACGGCCTCCCGGGTGCCGGTGGCGCCACACCCAGAACACCGTGCAGGAGACCACCGCCCAGGCCCCGAGCACCAGATACGGGAAGATCCGCTGGTGGCCCTGGTAGTAGACCGCGGTGTGCTGGGCGTTGACGGACGCGCCCGGCGGCAGCCAGCGTCCGATGTGCCCGAGCGCGGACGGCAGGAGGGGCCAGGAGACCGCCCCACCGGACGACGGGTTGCCCAGGAGCACCATGACTCCCCAGGTCGGGATCATCGCCCAGCGCCCCATCAGGGTGTTGAACATGGTGAAGACCATGCCCGTGGTGAACATCGTGAACGCCAGGATCATCCAGGACTCGAAGAACGGCAGGTCCACCGCGCCCAGCCACCAGTCCACCACCGCGGCGATGACGAAACCGCCGAGCAGTGAGTAGCCGATGGTGAAGGCGATCCGTTCCAGCGGGATCAGGGCGCGGGCGTGCACGCTCAGCTGGATCGCACCGACGAAGCCGACGATCACGGCGGCGAGCGAGATGTAGAACAGGGCGAGGCCGCGCGGGTCGCCGCGTTGCAGGGGCTTGATGTCGCGCACGGCGACCGGCTCCTTGAGCTCGGCCCCCACCTTCACCGCTGACTCCGCGAGCAGCTGGGCCACGGCGGCGCCGGAGGCGCCTGCGACGTCCAGCGACACACCGCGGTCGGTGGCCCGCATGATCGCGAAGACCTCCTGTGCATCCAGTGCTTCACGCGCCTGTGCCCGGGTCGCGAACACATGGATGACGAGCGAGGCGTCGAGCGCCTTGTCCATGCCGGCGACGAACGCCTCAGCGCCCTCGGGCGCCGGCCGGCTGACCACGGCGACCGGGATCCGGTGCGGGGTCGGATTGGCCATCGCATAGGTGTAGGAACCGGCGAAGAGCCCGGCGGCCGCGGCGAGGATGAACACCAGGACGGTCGCGGGGAAGTACGGCGACTTCTTGTACACGGCCCACTTCTCGGCGCGGGTCAGCGGCCTGCCGTGTGCCCCGTGCGGGGCGGCGGGCTCCGGGTCGGGTGCGCTCATCCCTCGGTTTCCTCGTCGTGCCGGGCCCGGCTCGGCTGGACCCGTTTCGGCTCGCCCGGCATCTTCGGGTACTCCGGCGGGTAGGGCATGTCGCCGAGGCCGCGATCCCGCTCGTCCCGGTCCGCCAGCTCCAGCAGCGCGTCGAGCCGGAAGGCGTGGTCGTCCATGTCCGCGTGCACATCGCCCACGTCGGCGTAGCGCTTGGGCATGGTCCTGATGTCGAAGTCGTCCGGTTCGGCGTCGTCGATCTCCCCCCAGCGCAGCGGGGCGGAGACCGGGGCGTGCGGGCGCGGGCGTACGGAGTAGGCGGAGGCGATCGTGCGGTCGCGGGCGGTCTGGTTGAAGTCGACGAAGATCCGCTCGCCGCGTTCCTCCTTCCACCAAGCCGTGGTCACCCGGTCCGGCATGCGGCGTTCCAGTTCCCGTCCGGCGGCGATGGTGGCCCATCTGACCTCGGTGAACGTCCACTCCGGGACGATCGGGACGAAGACGTGGATGCCCCGGCCGCCGGAGGTCTTGGGCCAGCCGCGCAGCCCGTGGCCGTCGAGCACGGACCGCAGTTCGTGGGCGGCGCGCACCGCGTCGGCGTAGTCGGTGCCGGGCTGCGGGTCGAGGTCGATGCGCAGTTCGTCGGGGTGGTCGGTGTCGGCGCTGCGGACCGGCCAGGGGTGGAAGGTGAGGGTGCCGAGGTTGGCGGCCCAGATGACGGCGGCGAGCTCGGTGGGGCAGATCTCGTCGGCGGGCCGGCCGCTCGGGAAGGCGATCTTGGCAGTGGGGATCCAGTCGGGGAGGTTCTTCGGGGCCCGCTTCTGGTAGAAGTAATCGCCCTCGACCCCGTCCACGAAGCGCTGGAGGGTGGTGGGCCGGTCGCGCAGCGCGCGGGTGATGCCGGGCCCCACGGCCAGGAAGTACTCGGCCACGTCCCTCTTGGTGTAGCCCTTCTCCGGGAAGTAGACCTTGTCCGGACTGGACAGCCGTACGGCTCGTCCGTCGGCTTCGAGCTCCACTGCTTTCACCGCTGCACCCATGACGGTCACGGTAGGCCGGGCTCACATATGCCGCATATCGGGAGACTTGCGGCCGCTGGTGGGTGAGAATCGGGCCATGGATCTGCCGGTGATGCCTCCTGTGAAGCCGATGCTCGCCAAGGCCGTGTCCAGGATCCCGCCGGGCATGCAGTACGAGGCCAAATGGGACGGCTTCCGGGCGATCGT
The DNA here is from genome assembly GCF_044765565.1 of Streptomyces sp. NPDC102437. Lineage (NCBI taxonomy): Bacteria > Bacillati > Actinomycetota > Actinomycetes > Kitasatosporales > Streptomycetaceae > Streptomyces > Streptomyces sp. NPDC102437. The sequence goes on from NZ_JBIWKI010000023.1 coordinate 78,134, forward strand.
GCACCGCGACGGCGAGGAGGTGGTGCTCGGCAGCCGCACCGGGAAGCCGCTCACCCGCTACTTCCCCGAGCTGGTCACCGCCGTCCGGGACAATCTGCCGCCGCGCTGTGTGATCGACGGCGAGATCGTGATCGTGCACGACGGGCGGCTCGACTTCGACCGGCTCAGCGAGCGCATCCACCCCGCCGATTCGCGGGTGCGGCTGCTCTCCGAGCAGACCCCGGCCAGCCTGATCGCCTTCGACATCCTGGCGGTGGGGGACGATTCGCTGCTCTCCACCCGGCAGTCCGACCGCCGCGCCGTGCTGGAGGCGGCGCTGTCCGGTGCGTCGCCCCCCGTCCACCTCGCCCCGGCGACCACGGACCCGGACCTCGCGCAGGAGTGGTTCGAGCACTACGAGGGCGCGGGTCTTGACGGTGTGGTGGCCAAACCGCTCGACCTGCCCTACCGCCCGGACACCCGGGTGATGTACAAGATCAAGCACGAGCGGACCGCGGACTGCGTGGTGGCGGGGTACCGCTTCCACAAGAGCGGCCCGGTCGTCGGCTCGCTGCTGCTGGGCCTGTACGACTCCGACGGCGTGCTCCAGCACGTCGGTGTCTGCGCGGCCTTCTCGATGAAGCGCCGCGAGGAGCTGGTCACGGAGCTGGAGCCGCTGCGCGTCGATTTCGCCGGCCACCCGTGGGCGGCCTGGGCCGATGCCGAGGCGCACGAGCGGGCCCGGCTGCCGGGGACGCAGAGCCGCTGGTCCGGGAAGAAGGACCAGTCGTGGGTGGCGCTGCGCCCGGAGCGGGTCTGCGAGGTGGCGTACGACCACATGGAGGGCGACCGCTTCCGGCACACCGCCCGCTTCCGCCGCTGGCGGCCGGACCGCACCCCGGCCGGCTGCACCTACGCGCAGCTGGAGGAGGTGGTGCGGTACGACCTGTCCGAGGTGCTGTCAGCCGGTGGACGCTGAGCCGGCCGGCGTGGCGCAGGGGTCTTCGCTCGTCGTCGGGTCGGGTTCGGGGGACTCGGTGGTTCCGGCCGTGCCGGACGGATCGGGTGACGCCGAGTCCGTCGGGCAGCCGGGGCCCGGCTCGGAGGTGCTGGGGCTGGGGTCGGGGCTCGTGCCGGGGTCCGGAGTGGCCGATCCGCTGTCGGTGGGATCGGGTGAGCCGGTGCCCGGGTCGGTGGGGTCCGGGGAGAGGGTGGGGTCCGGGGAACCGGTGGGCGATCCGGAGGGCTTCGGAGTGGCGGACGGCGAGGGCTGGTGCGAGCCGCCGGGCTGCGGGCCCACGATGATGTCGCCGTCCGGGGCGCCGGGGCCGCCGACCGGATGCTTCGGCTTGTTCGGTCCGCCCGCGCCGGGGCTCTTCGGGACGGTGCCCTTGCCGTCGGCCACCGGGTGGATGCCCTTGCGGTAGAACTCCAGCCAGGACAGCACGGTGCGCAGATAGGTGTCCGAGTGGTTGTAGCTGAGGATCGCCCGGTCCAGATCGGCCTTCACCGACAGATCGCGCGGTCCGGCACAGAGGTAGTGCCCGGCGGCGAGTGCGGCGTCGTAGATGTTGTTCGGGTCACGGCGCCCGTCACCGTTCCCGTCCTGCCCCCAGTGGGCCCAGGTCGAGGGGATGAACTGCATCGGGCCGACCGCCCGGTCGTAGGTCCGGTCGCCGTCGTACGCGCCGCCGTCGGTGTCCGGGATGTTGGCGAACCCCGCACCGTCGAGGACCGGTCCGAGGATCGGCGTGAGCGTCGTGCCCCGTGCGTCGACCCGTCCTCCGCCCGCCTGGCCGGACTCGACCTTGCCGATCGCCGCGAGCAACTGCCACGGCAGCCGGCAGCCGGGGTCGGTCTTCCCGAGTGCGCTCTCCGCCTTGCGGTACGCGGCGAGAACCGTGGCCGGGATGCCCGCCTCGGCCCACGATCGGGCGGCGGCCGGGCTCTGCTTCTTTCCGGCCTTCGGCGGCTTCGGCGACTGCAGCGGCGGCAGTTCGGTGTGGTACGAGTCGTCGTTGGGTACGTGCGACCACTTGACCTCGTCGGTCTTGGGGCGCTCCTTCCGCGGAGCTTCGTGAGCGGCGATTCCCGGTGCCTGGGACGCGGTGAGCGCGGCCATCGCGACGACCGCGGCCGCCGTGCCGCCGAGTCCGCGGCGCATCGTGCCGTTGAACCTCATGCGTGCTCCCCTCTCCCCCCGGTCACCGGGTGAACGTATCGATGGCGGAGATCCGCCAGGTGCCGCCGCGGCGAACGGCGTCCACGGCGAACATGGCCGCCGCGTAGGTCGTCTCGTCCGACTTGCCGGTACGGGTGTTGCTCTGGTCGGCGAAGATCAGCAGCCGGGCCCGGTCGCCGTCCAGGAGCTCCACGCCGCTGTCGGTGACGGTGGTGGTGAGCACGAGCTTCTGCTTCTGCCCCTGGGCCCGGACCTGGGCGAGCATGTCCTTGTGCTGCTGCACCGCCTTGCCGACCAGGTGGGTCCTGGCCGCCTCCTCGGAGTTGGCGGGCGAGGCGTAGTTGTACGAGAAGACCGCGCCGACGGCGTCGGCGATCTGGCCCTTCACCTCGCTGGTGCGGCCGATGTCGGTGAGGGCGGTGTTCTGCCGGGAGGGATCGTCGCGCAGACTGCCGGCCGAGGTGAACGCCCAGGCGGCGAAGGCCCCGAGCAGCACGGTGAGGGCGCAGAGGACGGCGGGCAGCCGAACGCGGAGGCGGAAGGGCGCCGTGCCTACCGGTTCCGTCTTCTCCTTGACCTCCTCCTTCTCATCGCCCTCTGCCGGGTCGGCATCGACCGGGGCCTCGTCGTCAGTGACGGTGTCCTTCGCGGACGGGTCCGGTACCGGCTCGTCGAGGGCCGGGGCCGCCGGCCCGCGCGCCGGGGCGGCGGCGCGTTCCGCGGCGACGGTGGCCAGGCGGCGCTGACGGTTGACGAGGTGACGGGTCGTCGACATGTCCGGGGTCCTCTCGGTGGCGGGGCGGGATGGGAGCCGGTGGCTCAACGTCGGTCGGGTGACCTCGGATCGGAAAACGGGCGCGCCCTGGTGCATGGGATTCCGAGGCCGAGGAAGGAGGCGACGCGGAGCATCGTCGACCGACGACAACCTGGGAAGCGTGCGTGCCAAGCGTGGCCGCCCGGCCAGAGGTCACCCGGCCGCCTCTCAGCCGGCCGTGTTGCCGACGGGTGCCTGGCCGAGGGCGCTGAGCTTCCACCCCTCGGAGGTACGGCTGAGCCGGCCGAGCATCCGGCTCTCCTTCACCGCGGGCTTGCCCTTCGGCGCGGTCACGGTGACTCGCAGCGCCACCATCACTCCGGCCTTCCCGGCCCGGTCGTCGAGTTCGGTCACCGCCCCGGACAGGATCTGGGCCGTGCTGACCGTCTTCGCCTCCTGGATCTGCTTCACGAACGCGTCCCGACCGTCCACGAGTTGCTGGTGCAGATCGCCGGTGGTGGAGTCCTCCCAGCCGTCGAGGCCCTTCGCCAGCTTCCGGTGGTCCAGCGTGTTCATGTTCTGCACGGCCTGCTCGCCCGCGGCCAGCGCCTCGTCGCGCGCCTGCGCGTACGCCGCCGACTCGTCGTGCGCGGCCTCGTAGCGGGAGATGCCGCCCCAGGCCGCCGCACCGGCCGCCACGACCGTCAGCACGACCGCCGCCGCCATCAGCGGGTTCCTCGTGATCCGTACCCGTGCCATTTCTGTCTCTCCCCTGCCGGCCGATCCGTACCGATTTGCGCGAGTGTGGGCACTGCTATCTGGAGGTGATCTCGACCACGGCCCAGCGGCCGTCCCGGAGTCGGGCGGTGACGGAGAGCTGCGCGGCCGCCGTGGTGGCCGGCCTGCCCTCCCGCTCGTAGACCTGGTCGAGGAAGACCAGCAAGTGGGCGCTGTTCTCCGACAGCCGGGTCACTCCGGCCCGTACGACGTGGGTGGTGAGGGTCAGCTTCTGGTCGGCGGCCTGCTTCTCGACCTGGCCGAACAGGGCGGCGTACTGCTGGAGCGCCTTGCCGGCCAGGAGCTGCTTCGCCGACTCCTTGGTGACGGCGGTGGCCTGGGGGCTGTAGGAGAAGACCTTGCCGAGTGCGTTGCTGACATCGCCCGCGACCCGGGTGGTCGCCTCGCTGTCGGTCAGCGCGCGGTTCGAGGTGGCGGGGGTGTCGCGCAGCGCCCTGCCCTGGGCGCAGAGCACTCCGCCTGCCGCGAGCAGTACGACGGTCAGGGCCGCCGCCACGACGCGCGGCCACCCACGGACCGGGGCGGGCAGGTCCGGCTGCCCCTCGTCGGTGGCCGCGTCGGGTCCCTCCGCGGCCTCTTCGCGTTCCTCGACGTCCCGCGCGTCCGCGTTCGTGCTCACGACCGCCGTCCCTCCCCGCTGTTTCATGCGCCGCTCCCGACCGGGATCGCCGTGAGCGCCTTGACCTTCCAGCCGTCCGCGGTCCGGGACAGCGTGGCCTCGAAGCGCTTGCGCTCGGTGCCGCCCTTTCCGGTGCGCGGGGTGACCTCGACGTCGACGGTCGCGATCAGCTCCGCCGTCCCGGTCCGCTCGTCGAGCGCGGTGAGCGCCGCATCGGTGACCTTCCCGCGTGCGGTGGCACCGGACTTGGTCAGTTCCTTCGCGTCCTTGCTCCGGGTCCGTCCCAGCTGGTCGTGGAGCGGCCCGGTCGAGGCTTCGAGCCAGGCGCCGAGGCCGGCGTCCACGCTCCTGGCGTCCTTGGCGTCGAGGCTGTTCAGCCGGGCGAGGTGGTGCTTCCCTTCGGCCAGGGCGGCATCGCGGCTCTTCGCGTACGCCAGGCTGTCGTCGCCGCGCGCCCGCGCGTACGACCAGCCGCCGAGTGCGCAGACGAGCGCCGCGACGAGCAGCACCGCCCAGCCGGTCAGGGTCCTGGTCCGGGCCGTCATCGGCCGCCTTCCTTTCCGAGGCCCAGTAGTCCGGCCATGCCGTCCCCGGCCGCCGGGCTGCGGCCGGTGACACCGAGCGCGCCCGGGAGCCGGTCCGCGTCGCCGCCCAGCAGCATCGAGCCGGGCTTGGCGGGCTCGGGCAAGGCGCCGCCCTTCGGGGCGTTGGCACTGCCCCGGACGTTGATGCCGGTGCCGGGCGACGAGCTGCAGCGGGCCTTGGTGTTGACCGGCGGCCCGGCCGAGGTGTCCAGGCCGCTGCGGTAGACGGTGCCGCCGTATCCGGCGGTGCAGGGCAGGGGTTCGAAGAAGGTGACCGACATTCCGAACCGGGCGCCGTTCTCGTCGATCGCACTGGCCCCGGCGGCCGCCACCGCGGGCAGTTTCACCAGGAGTTCCTCGATGCCGCGCTGCCGGGTGACGGCGACCTCGGAGGTGGTGAGGAGGTTGGCGACGACGACACCGAAGCTCGGGTCGAGGTCCCGCAGCAGTGCGCTGATCTGTCCGGTCGCGTCGGGTGCGACCGCGATCAGCTTGCGCAGATCGGTGTCGGAGCTCTTGAGCTGGGCGGCCAGTTCCTCGGCCCCGGAGGCGAAGCCCTTGAGCGCTTCGCCCTGTTCGGTCTGGGTGCGCAATACGGTCCGGCCGTCGGCAATCAGCCGGGTGTTGACGGGCAGTGCGTCGTCGGCCGCCCGGACGAATTCGCTCCCGGTGTCCAGCAGCACCTGGAGGTCGTCGCCGCGCCCCTCGAACGCGGTGCCGAACTCGTCGACGACCGTGCGCAGGGACTCCAGGTCGACCGAACCCGCCAGGTCGTTGACGCTGGTGAGGACGTCGGTGACGGGCGCGGGGACGGTGGTGTCGGCCTGGTCGATGACGGAGCCGTTCGCCAGGTACGGGCCCTCGGTGCGGGTCGGCTGCAGGTCGACGTACTGCTCGCCGACCGAGGAGAGGCTGGCGACGACGGCCTTGAGCCCGTCCGGGATCTTCGGGGCGTCCTTCTCGATACGCAGTTCGGCCTCGACCCCGTCGTCGGTCAGCTCGATCGGCCCGACCCGGCCCACCGAGACACCGCGATAGGTGACGTTGGAGTGGGTGTACAGCCCTCCGGTGCGCGGGAGTTGGACCGTGACGGTGTAGTAGCCGCGCAGCCCGATGTAGTGGCCGAGGTCGGCGTAGCGCACTCCGAGAAAGCCGAGCACGAGCACCGCGATGATCAGGAAGGAGATGTTCTTGAGCCGGATGGCGAGGGTGATCATCGGCTGCTCCCGTTCGTGCCCGCCGTCGGGACCTGGGGAAGGGGCAGCGGCAGTGTCTGCCCGGACCGGCTCGAAGCGGCGCCGGCCTCCGGAGATTCCGCCGGGACGATCGGCGGGATGATCCGGGTGCCGGGCACGGCCGCCAGATCCAGGTAGACGTTGAGGTAGTCGCCCTTCACCCCGCGCAGCACCTCGTCGGTGAACGGGTAGGTGAGCAGCACCTGGAGGGAGTCGGGCAGGTCGCGTCCGGAGTCGGCGAGCGCCTTGAGGCTGGGGGCGAGGGCCTTGAGGTCGGCGATCATGTCGGCCTTGCTCTTGTTGACCGTGTCGACTGCCACGGTGGAGAGGGTGTCGAGCGAACGCAGCATGGTGAGGAGCGAGCCGCGCTGCTTCTCCAGGACCTTCAGGCCGGGACTGAGCCCGGTGAGGACCGTGCCGACGTCCTGTTTGCGGGTGGCGAGGGTGGCGGAGAGCCGGTTCACCCCGTCGAGGGCGTCGGTGATGTCCTTCTTGTGGCCGTCCAGGTTGGTCACGAGGGTGTTGACCCGGCCGAGCATGGAGCGCATCTGGGGTTCGCGTCCGGCGAGCGCCTTGTCGAGCTCGGTGGTGATGGTCTTGAGCTGGTTGACGCCACCGCCGTTGAGCAGCATCGACAGGGCGCCGAAAACCTCTTCGACCTCGGGATTCCGGTTGGTCCGGGTCAGCGGGATCCGGTCCCCGTCGGCGAGTCTGCCCTGCGCGGTGCCGCGTGCCGGGGCAGCGAGCTGGATGTACTTCTCGCCGAGGAGGCTGGACTGTTCCAGGTGGGCGTAGGCGTTGGCGGGCAGTTCGACCTTGCCGTTGACCCTCATGGTGACCTTGGCGTTCCAGCTGCCCGAGCCCAGGGCGACGTTGGTGACCCGGCCGACGGCGACATCGTTGACCTTGACCGATGCCTGCGGGGCGAGGCTGAGCACGTCGGCGAATTCCGCGGTGATCTCGTACGGGTGGTCGCCGAGGTCGGCGCCGCCGGGCAGCGGCACCTGGTCGATCCCGGTGAACGAGGGCGGGCCGGATGAGGTGACGACGAGGGCCAGGCCGAGGCCCACGGCCAGCACCGCGGCGATGCCGGTCGTGCGGGGTCCGGGTCTGTGCAGCGTGCGGCTCATCGGTTCGCCCCCTTCTTCTGCGTGGCGGTCTTCGCCGGGGTGCCGTAGACGGTGCCGACGGCCGGGAGCGGCAGGGTGGGCAGCGTCTTGCGCCGTGCGCTGTCCACCGGGGTGAGGCCGGCGAGTCCGGTGGCGCCGGTGAGCGGCCCCATGGAGAGCTCGTTGAGGTTGGTGCGGCCGTTGAGAGTGCGGTTGACCGGGTCGTAGGCGTTGACGACGTTGCCCGCGGCGAGCGGCAGGGTGTCCATCGACTCGGCGAGCGATGCCCGCTGGTCGACCAGCGTCTGGGTGAGCGGCACCAAGGCGTCCACGTTCGCCTTCAGGGCGCCGCGGTTCTTCTGGATGAAGCCCTTGACCTGGGCGAGTGCGGTGCCGAGTTCCTTCAGCGCCGCGCCGAGGTTCTCCTTGTCCTCGGCGAGGAAGCCGGTGACGGAGTTGAGCTGCTGTTCGGCGGCCCGCACGTTGCCGTCGTTGTCCTTCAGCATGGTGGTGAAGGTCTGGAGGTAGGACAGCGTGTCGAAGAGGTTCCCGCTGCTGCTGTCGAGCGTCCTGCTGGCCTTGCCGAACTGCTCGATGGAGTCCCCGATGGCCTTGCCGTTGCCGTCGAGGTTCTTGGCGCCGGTGTCGAGGAGTCCGGACAGGGCGCCGTCGGCGTTGGCCCCTTCCGGGCCGAGCGCCTTGGAAAGCTCCGTGATGGAGTCGTACAGCTGGTCCACCTCGACGGGGGTGGCGTTGTTCGCGGCCGGCAGTACGGCGCCGGCCGCGAGCTCCGGTCCGCCGTCGTAGGCGGGGGCGAGCTGGATGTAGCGGTCGGCGACGAGGCTGGGGGCGACGACCACGGCGTGCGCCTCCTTGGGCACCTTGACGCCCTTGTCCACGCGGAGGGTCACCTCGACCTCCTTGCCCCGGGGCGTGACCGATTCGACCCGGCCGACCCTGACGCCGAGGATCCGCAGGTCCGATCCGGCGTAGACGCCGGTGGCCTGGTCGAAGTAGGCGGTGACGGTCGTCGTTCCCTCGTCGTCCATGGCCATCACGCCGGTGGTGGCCGCGACGGCCACCACGGCGAGTCCGGCGCCGATGCCGACGATGCGCTTCATTCTCATGTCAGCGGCCGCCTTGCTGCTTGGGTGGCTTGCACTCGGCCCCGGCGGGGGTGCCCGCGGGCACGTACTCCTTCGGGACGACTCCGCAGACGTAGTTGTCGAACCAGCGGCCGCTGCCGAGGGTGTTGCCGACGAGCCGGCTGTACGAGCCGGCGAGCGAGAGCACCTTGTCGAGGCTCTTGCGGTTCTTCACCAGTACGGCGGTGACCCGGCCTAGCGAGTCCAGGGTGGGCTTCAGCTGTTTGTTGTTGTCCTTCACCAGGCCGGTGAGCTGGGTGCCCAGGTTCTTGGTGCCGGTGAGCAGCTGGTGGATGGAGTCGCGGCGGGCCTGGATCTCGCCGAGGAGCAGGTTGCCGTCCTCCAGCAGGGTTTCGAAGCTGCTCTTCTTGTCGGCCAGGGTCTTGGTGAGTTGCTTGCTGCCCTTGAGGAGGGTGGCGAGCTGGGCGTCCCGTTCGGAGACGGTCTTCGAGAGGGCGGACAGCCCTTCGGCCGCGCTCTTCACGTCCGGCGGGGAGTCCTTGAAGGTGACGGAGATCGTCTCGAAGCTCTTGGCGAGCTGTGCGGTGTCGATCTCGCCGATGGTCTCGCCGAGTCCGTTGAACGCCTGGGTGACGTCGTACGGGGAGGTGGTGCGGCTCGCCCCGATGCGCTCGTCCGGGTCCTGCGGGGAGTCGCCCAGCGGGTCGACGGCGAGGTACTTCTCGCCGAGCAGGGTCTTGATGGCGATGCCCACGGTGGAGGAGTTGCCGATCCAGACGTCCTTGACCTTGAAGCCGACCTTCACCTTGGGGCCGTCGAGCGAGACGCTGGTGACCTCGCCGACCTTCACTCCGGCGACACGTACCTCGTCGCCCTCGGTCAGTCCGGCGGACTCGGTGAAGTCGGCGCTGTAGGTCGTGCCGCCGCCGATGAAGGGCAGCGAGTCGACGCGGTAGGCGCCCAGGCCAATGAGGGCGAGGACGACCAGTCCGACGACGGCCACGGCGACGGGGTTGCGTTCCCGTACGGGTTTGATCCTCATGACTGGCACCTCGGCTTCCTGACCTCGATGCCGGTGGGCGGGGTGCTGCCGTCCTCGGTCGTCACTCCGCTGACCCTGGCCTCGCAGAGATAGAGGTTGAGCCAGGAGCCGTACGAGGTGAGCCTGCTGATCGCCGCCATCTTGGCCGGGGTCTTCTGCAGGAAGTTCTCGATCTGCGGGGTGCCCTTGCCCAGCTGGCCGGAGAGGCGCCCGAGTTGCTTGATGTCACTCTTGAGCGGTGCCCGGCCGTCCTCGAGGAGGTCCGCTGTGACGGTGGTGAGCGCGCCCATGGCGGTGACCGCCTTGCCGAGCGGTTTGCGGTCGCCGGCGAATCCGGTGACGAGCTTCTGCAGGGTGACGACGAGGTCGTCGAAGCCGGCCTCGCGGTCGTTGACGGTCTTCAGGACCGTGTTGAGGTTCTTGATCACCTCGCCGATCACCTTGTCCTTGGCGGCGACCGTGCCGGTCAGCGAGCCGACGTGCGAGAGGATGCTGTCCACGGTGCCGCCCTCGCCCTGGAGAACCTGGACGATGGAGCCGGCCAGCTGGTTGACGTCGGGCGGGGAGAGCCCTTCGAAGAGCGGCTGGAAGCCGTTGAAGAGCTGGGTGAGGTCGAGCGCCGGGGTGGTGCGGGAGACCGGGATGGTCGCTCCGGCGGCGAAGCTCCGGCCTACCGGCCCGGCCCCCTGGTCGAGGTCGACATAGCGCTGGCCGACCATGTTGAGGTACTTGATCGAGGCGGTCACCGACGCGGGGAGCTTGCGCCCCTTGCGGACGCCGAAGCCGACCTCGGCGAGCCTCTTGTCGGCCACCCGGATGGACTCGACTTGCCCGACCTTGACCCCGGCGATCCTCACGCTGTCGCCGACGACCAGTCCGGTGGCGTCGGTGAACCTGGCCTTGTACGTGGTGGTGTCGCCGACGCCCGTATTGGCGATGGACAGCGCCAGCACACTGGTGGCCAGCACGGTCACCAGGATGAAGACGATGGACTTCGCGAGCGGAGCGGCGAGAGAGCGGCGCTTCACTTGAGCTTCACCTCCGCACCGCGGAAGGCCGGACCGATGAGCACGCTGCTCCAGTCGGGCAGGGTCTGCGGCTGGACCTTCAGTGAGGGAGCGACCAGCTCGTTGACGAGTTGGCTCTCCTGCGGGGAATTGGGCATGCCGAGACCGGACTTGGGGTCCGACGGCGCGGTGTCGGCCGGTTCCTCGGCGGGAGCGGTGCCGGATGCGGTGAACGGCACCGCCGCGCGGGTGTCCGCGGTCGGTACGGCCTTGCCCACGTACGGCACGGAGTAGCAGTGCGGTCCGCCGGTCGCGTCGTAGACCGGGGTGTCCTTGCCGGGCACGTACTTGCCCTTGGACTTCACGGACTTGATGGTGACGTGGAGTCCGGGCCGGTCGGTGCCCTTCCCGAGCGCCTTGTCCATGGCCGGGACGAAACCGGCCAGGGTCCGCAGGGTGCAGGGGAATTCGGCGGAGTACTTCGCCAGCAGTTCCAGCGTCGGCCTGCTCTCGGCGGAGAGCCGGATCAGGTTGTCCCTGTTCTCCCGCAGGAACGAGGTGAGGTCCTGGGCGGAAGCGGTCGTGGACCCGTACAGCCCGGCGAGTTGTGCCTGCTGTTCGGCGATGGTGCCGCTGGTGGTGGTGAAGTCGGTGAGTGCGTCGAGGATGTCGGGGGCGGCGTCCCCGTACACCTTGCTCACCTTGACCAGTTCCTTGATATCGGCGTTGAGCGTGGGCAGCTGGGGGTTGAACTTCGCCAGGTGGGCGTCGAGCGTGGCGAGGGTGTCGCCGAGCTTCTCGCCGCGCCCCTGGAGGGCCTGGGAGACCGCGCCCAGGGTGGCGGCGAGCTTCTCCGGCTTGACCGCGGTCAGCAGCGGCAGGACGTTGTCGAGGACTTCTTCCAGCTCGATGGCGTTGCTGGAGCGGTCCTGCGGGATGACGGAGCCGGCCCGCAGTGGCTGCGTGGAGGGCAGCTCGGGCGGTACGAGGGCGACGAACCGTTCCCCGAAGAGCGTGGTGGGCAGCATCTGGGCACTCACGTCGGCCGGGATCCGGTCGAGCTTGTCGGGGTCGATGGCCAGGGTGAGCCGGGCGCCTTTCCCGTCCGCGGCGATGTCGCGGACCTGGCCGACGACGACGCCGCGCAGCTTCACATCGGCGTTGTCGTGCATCTCGTTGCCGACGCTGGAGGTGCGTACGGTCACGGTGGCGTCGTCGGTGAAGTCCTTCCGGTACACCGAGACCGAGACCCAGACGAGTACGGCCGGTACGAGGAGGAAGGTGACTCCGACGAGTCTGCGGCGGACGGTCTGCGTCCGGTGGGAGTTCATCAGCCGGCCACCTTCACCGTCGTGGTCGCGCCCCAGATGGCGAGCGAGAGGAAGAAGTCGGTGACGCTGATGAGCACGATGGCGTTGCGCACCGACCGCCCGACCGCGACGCCCACTCCGGCGGGCCCGCCGGTGGCGTGGAAGCCGTAGTAGCAGTGGGCGAGGATCACCATCACGCTGAAGATCAGCACCTTGAGCACCGACAGCAGCACGTCGTCCGGGGAGAGGAAGAGATTGAAGTAGTGGTCGTACGTGCCCTCGGACTGGCCGTTGAACAGGACCGTGATGTACCGGGACGCCAGGTACGAGGAGAGCAGCCCGATCGCGTACAGCGGGATGATCGCGACGACCCCGGCGATGATCCGGGTGGAGACGAGGTACGGCATGGACCGCACCCCCATCGCCTCCAGGGCGTCGACCTCCTCGTTGATCCGCATCGCGCCGAGCTGGGCGGTGAAGCCCGCGCCGACGGTCGCGGAGAGCGCGAGTCCGGCGACGAGCGGGGCGATCTCGCGGGTGTTGAAGTAGGCGGAGATGAAGCCGGTGAAGGCTGAGGTGCCGATCTGGTTGAGGGCCGCGTACCCCTGGAGACCGACGACGGTGCCGGTGAAGAGCGTCATCGCGACCATCACGCCGATGGTGCCGCCGATGACACCGAGGCCGCCGCTGCCGAAGGCCACTTCGGCCAGCAGCCGCTGGACCTCGCGCAGATATCGGCGCAGCGTCCGCGGCACCCATATCAACGCCCGTACATAGAAGGTGAGTTGTTCACCAGATCGGTCGAGCCAGCTGAGCATCGACATCGGTCAGCTCCCCTTCGCGGGGACGATCTGGAGGTAGATCGCCGTGAGGACCGTGTTCACGAAGAACAGCAGCATGAAGGTGATGACGACGGACTGGTTCACCGCGTCCCCGACACCTTTAGGGCCGCCGCGCGGGTTGAGTCCCCGGTAGGCGGCGACGATGCCCGCGATGAAGCCGAAGATCAGCGCCTTGACCTCGCTGATGTAGAGGTCGGGGAGCTGGGCGAGGGCGGAGAAGCTGGCCAGGTAGGCGCCGGGGGTGCCGTGCTGGAGGATGACGTTGAAGAAGTAGCCGCCGAGCGTGCCGACCACGGAGACGAGCCCGTTCAGCAGTACGGCGACCAGCATGGTGGCGAGGACGCGGGGGACGACGAGGCGCTGGATGGGCGAGACGCCCATGACCTCCATCGCGTCGAGTTCCTCGCGGATCTTCCGCGATCCGAGGTCCGCGCAGATGGCGGAGCCCGCGGCGCCGGAGATCAGCAGGGCCACGATGATGGGACTGGCCTGCTGGATGACGGCGAGGACGCTGGCACCGCCGGTGAACGACTGGGCACCGAGCTGCTGGGTCAGCGAGCCGACCTGGAGGGCGATGACCGCGCCGAACGGGATCGATACGAGTGCGGCGGGCAGGATGGTGACGCTGGCGACGAACCAGAACTGCTCGATGAACTCCCGTACCTGGAAGGGCCGCCGGAAGACCTCCCGGCTCACCGTCGCGGCGAGCGAGAAAAGCTTCCCGGTCTCGCGCAGCGGGGAGAGCAGCCGGTTCGGGGCCTTCCGCTCCGGCCGCCGGGACGCCGTCGCGCCGGCCGCCTCGGCCGGGGGCGGCTCGGGGGGCCGCACCGGCATCGGGGCCGTCACAGGCGTTCACCGCCGACGGCCGGGGTGTAGCTCTTCATGATGGCCGTGCGCGCGGCCTCGGGCAGCTGGCCCATCATCGACAGGACCCGTTCCCGGCGGCGCAGCGCGGCCTGCCGGACGGGCATGCCGGGTGAGGGTTCCAGCTGGGGTACGACGGTGCGGGGCGCGTTGGCGGAGCTGATGCCTACGCCGTAGCCGTGCATCTCCTCCTCGGCGAGGGTGGCGGCATCCTTCTCCTCCGCCATCCCGATGGGTCCTTCGCGGCGTCCCGCGAGGAACTGGGAGACGACGGGCATGTCGCTGGTGAGCAGCACCTCGCGCGGCCCGAAGGTGACGAGATTGCGGCAGAAGAGCATCCCCATGTTGTCCGGGACGGTGGCCGCGATGTCGAGGTTGTGGGTGACGATCAGCATCGTCGCGTCGATCTGCGCGTTGAGATCGATGAGCAGCTGGGAGATGTACGCGGTGCGGACCGGGTCGAGCCCGGAGTCCGGTTCGTCGCAGAGGATGATCTGCGGGTCCAGGACGAGGGCGCGGGCCAGGCCGGCCCTCTTGCGCATTCCGCCGGAGATCTCGCCCGGAAGTTTGTCCTCGGCGCCGAGCAGGCCGACGATGTCGATCCGCTCCATGACGATTCGCCGGATCTCGGATTCCTTCTTGTGGGTGTGTTCACGCAAGGGGAAGGCGATGTTGTCGAAGAGCGACATCGAACCGAAGAGGGCGCCGTCCTGGAACATGAGCCCGAAGAGCTTCCGGGTCTCCATGATCTCGCGTTCCGGGCTGTTCACCATATCGACGCCATTGATGAGGACGCGACCCTGTTCCGGCTTCAGCAGACCGATGATGGATTTCAGGAAGACAGTCTTTCCGGTTCCGGAAGGCCCGAGCATCACGCTCACTTCACCGGCGGGCAGTGTGAGGGTGACGTCCTGCCAGATGTTCTGCTTGCCGAAGGACTTCGTGAGGCCTTCGACTACTACTTCGATTCCCATCGGCCCTCCTTCGAAGTTGTTGTGAACGAAGTCATCTGTCAGCGCTCCGGCTCCGATAAATGCAATGGCGGCTCGTCACACATGCACCAGGAGGCGCACGCTATGTCCGCCGAAACCGTCAGGGCAAGCCGTTGAGCAGCGGAAATCGACGAACCAGGTGCCGGGAGTGGATCACTTGTCACTCGTTGACAAATCAGCCGCCCAGCTTTGTTGAAACATGCGCAAGCACTCGATGGAGAGGTGGGGCCCACGGCCCGACGAGCCGGAGCCGCACGGCCCCGGCAAGCGGATGCCGACGCATTCCCGTGCTGGCCATACGGGACGCTACGACTGAGTAACCTGACTCCGCAATACCGAAAGCCGAACTTTCTCCACGATGCCCGAGGGGCAGCGATCACTTATAAACGAGTGAGTGATCGACAGGAAAAATCTGTCCGTGAGTGATGAATTCCGAATGACGCGGTAGATCGCCCACCCGGGGATTGGCACCTGCCGCACGTTCGACGTCCACGAAGAAGCGCACACCCTGCCGCGGCAACGGCACGGCCGCCGGCCCCGACCCTTGGCGGGGTCGGGGCCGGCGGCCGGCGTCGGACGGGCTCAGCGTTCCGGAACGGGCTTCTTCGGGGGACAGTCCGGGCTGTCGGGGTTGCTGCCCACGCACAGGGGGGACTGCGTCATCTTGATGTAGTTTCCGCTACCGGAGATGGATGCCGTCAGCACTGGTGACACGTCCTCGTCGACGCCGCACCCCGTGAATGCCGGGATATCGGTTTCCCCACTCATCGTGCCGCCGCGGTTGACCGTGTATCCCGAGGGCGGGTTGCCCGTACCGAATGCGTAGAGCGTCTGCTTGATCGGCTTTACCGTCCGGCAGTTGGAGCCCACGTCGAGGGGTTCGCCGTTGATGCGGACGTTGCTGACGGTGAGTTGGAATTCGGCGGTGACGGTCGTGTCCTCCGGGATCCTGGGGTCGGAGTTGTGGCTGACGGACTTGATGAGGGCGGGCGGACCCACCTGGGTCATCACCATGGTCGCGGTCGTCGGCATGAATCCGTAGGTGAGGAATGTTCCTTGGGCCGGAGGCATTTGCCGACGCCCTTCATAGTCGAATTCTGCCTCGCTGAGCACCGTGAAGGTGTCCGTGCACGGATCTGCGGTGTACGTCTTCATCAGAATGACGTTCAGATGCGCGGGCCCGAGCAGCGCCGCCGATTTGAGCTTCTTGACGTTCGTGAACCCTGCCACGTATGTCTCGGCCGGTGTGGGAATGGAAATCGGCGGAAAGGGGCACGGTTCGGGATCGGGGTCGCCCTCCGCCCTGGCCGCGCGGCGGGCGTCGTTCAGCTTCTCCCGCTGGCTGGGCGGGAGCTTCCCGGCGAGGTCGGGCAGGTCGGGCAGGTCGGGGGTGGGCTCGACGGGTTTCTCCGACACCGGGCCGTCGATGGTGAAGGAAGCGAGTCTGCTGTCCGCTCCGTCCACGGGCCGGCACGCAACTTCGATGACGTCCGGTACGGTGGCCGAGCCGTCCTCTTTCAACGGGCTCAGGGCCAGCGTCAGGTCCGAGGCGGACAGCGTGGCGGTACCGGGCGAGCCGAACGTGGCCGTCGGGACCGCGCCCGCGGCTTCGAGCCCGAGACTGTCCTGCCCGGCGATGTCCTGCGCGGGAGCCTGGAGCCCGGACCAGTCGGCGATGACCGACTTCTTCGACATGGCGTGCAGGACCTTCAGTTGCACGACGGCCGACACGGCGGTGGCGTCGAGCCCCGCCAGCTCGTCCAGCGCGGCCTTCGGCAGATCGACCCGCACCGTCACATCGCGGGACTCCACCGGCCGGCCCACCGCACCGCCTGCCGGGAATCGCCCCGCGACGACCGCCGATATCGCATACGAACCCTGGGGAGACCGGCAGTTGTAGTCGAGGGATATCTCCGCCCGCGGCGCATCGGCCACCGAATCGGCGCCCGGAAGAAAGGTGGCCGCGACGACCAGGAGGCCACCGGCGGCAATTCGCGCGGGCTGGCGAGTCGTCCAGCGCACGTTGCTTGCCATGTCTCGATACCTCCGGGGACTCGCGTTCAGAACAACGTGTGGACTATTGATCCACCGGCAGCACCGCCAGACTTACCGATCGGTACGGTACGCGCCGTGGCAACAGAGGGGAAGCAGTGAATCTTGAACGGTTCATGAGGCTCGACGACCGCTGTTCTTCTTGACGATCCGTGACAATCGACGAACGGGAAATTGTCAGTTCTTGAGTGTCCCGCATGCGTCCCGGAGCGCCGGCGCCACACCGGATGGCCCGGCCATCACTGCCATGGCCGGGCCATCCGCTCCGAGCGAGTGGTCCGTCAGCTGTAGGTGATGACGGGCGAGGGGCCGGAAGCGCTCTTGACGGTGTAGGTGCCCTTGAAGGTCGCCGTCGCACCGACGATCCCGCAGCCGCCGCCCACCTTGTTGCTGATGGTCAGTGTGCGCGGGCTGGTCGCGGCGGGCGCGACGGCGAGGGTGCCGTTGGCTCCCCCGGCGGTCGGGTTGTTGTACTGGCCGTCCACCGAGCCCGTCACCGTGAAGGTGCAGGGGCCGAGGACGCTGGAACCCGTGACCGTGGCCTTGATGTTGTCGATGTAGCCCGTGGTCAGACCGGTCGCGTTGGTACCGGCGCCCGCCGTGTAGCCGCCCGGCGTGTTGCCGTTGATCCGCCACGGACCGTTGGTGCCGGAGGTCTCGCTGGTGACGGTCCACGTACTGCTGAACGGACCGGTGCACGGCGCGTTGAACGTGGCCGTGGTGATCTGGGCCAGCACGGGCCCGGCGACGGGCGAGGCCGGGGCGGTGCCGTTGGCCGTGGCGGTGGCGCACTTGATCTGGTTGCCGACGTTGTCGGTGAGGATGGTCTGGCCGGCGGCACCGGTGAAGTTGCCCGTCGGCGTGATGTTCCAGGCCGCGGTGGGCCCGGCCATCGCCGAAGGAGCGGTCAGGGCGACCGCGGCGGCAGCCGCCGCGGCCGCTGCCAGGATGCTTGTCTTCTTGCGCATAGAACTTCTCCCTTTTCCTGTCCCGTTGCTGAATCAGTGGGGTGCGACACAGAAGGAAAGGACAGTCACGACCCACCGTGGAATTTTCTTGGGGAGGTGCTCCCGCCGATTTGGCAGGCGGGTTGCTGATTCACCGGAAACTCTTCGGCCGCATCACGCGTGCGACTGACTCCGGAGTAGCCGATATTCCGCCGGATCACTTTGCGCGGATTCAGGCGATACCATTGCTCGATGTGCGATTTCTTCCCGACTACCCGGCAGTACGTTACTCCACCTATTCGGAGTTGAGAAGGGATACGACTATTTCTTTCTTTCGCTCTGCATTCCGGCAGTACGGCGCACGGTGTGGCCGAGGAATACGGGATCTACCGCGCTGCGGAGTGCCAGTACCGCGAGAGCGCCTTGCCCTCGTCCGGGGCCAGGGACGCCGGGTCGTACGGGCTCGCGAAGTACGTCTCGGCGCTGTTCAGCACGACGTTGTTCTTGCCCGCCGCCGAAGGCAGGCTGGTCTTCAGGTTGACCGCCCAGTCCAGCAGGCCCGCACCACAGCCGCTCGCGCCCGGAACCGCATAGCCGAAGTCGCCCTGGTCTGCGCCTTCGAAGACGTAACGCCCCATCTCGCCGGTGTCACTGGGCGTCCCGTCCCCGGCGAACTGCTGGAGCGAGAGGGAGGGGGCCGTCGTGTTCTGCGGCTTCAGCACGATGGGTTTCGAGGTGGTCCCGATGTAACACTTGTCGCCGAGGAACGGGTTCCGCAGATGTATGCGGACCGGAATCGACAGGATCGGCTGGCCGGTGCCGAAACTCGCGGCCATATTGAAGTCGCTCGGGGCTCCAGCCGGTTCGATCGTGGCGGTCACCTTGTTGAGAGTGCTGTTGGTGATCTGGTTGCAGATTCCCGAGACGACGGGGATACCGCTCGGGCACATGAGACCGAGCAGGCCACCCGGCAGGTCCGCGGAATCGGCGACGAGCGCGCCCTCCGTGGGAGCGATCAGTGACGTGGTGCCGTCGCTGTGCTGGATCACACCGAGTTGAAGGTCGGTGTTGCCGGTCACCACCTGCGTATTGCCGAGTTTGATCGACCCGCCGGCCGAATGCGAGGAGATACAGGTCGCGATGTCCGTCACGCCGTCGGCCGCCAGCATGGCGGGCGCGTCCACCGGGCACCGACTGAACGGCCCCCAGTGTCCGTTCAGTTGAGCGGCAGCGGTGGCCGTTCCGGTGGAGAGCACGGCGACGAACGCGGTACAGGCTGCCAGCAGCCCCGCACGCGCTCCGGTCGAAGCGATTCTCATGTCATCCCCTCTTGGCTGCCACCCCATTGGGCGGCGTCATGCATGGAGTTGGGCGGCGTCATACATGGAGTTGGCCGGTTTCAACGCAGGCGGCATCGACGCCAGGAGTGACTGCGTGTGTTGTGGACGAGACTTTCCGGAGCTCAGCTGCGCCGATGGAACACTGACGGCACCGTCTCGGAGTTACTGCGCGGGTGGATCCGGAGCCGGAAGGTCGAGCGGTGATTTACCGACGAATTACATGCCTCAATTGGTCGAGCCGTGATGTTACTTGCGGGAAACACGACGACACAATCCTGCCGGATAAGATCTTTTGCGATAACCGCTTTTTGATCCAGAAATGAGCAGAAGCACGCCTGGAGCTTGTCAACGGATGCGTATGCCGAGGTGCGGAGAGCGTGCTCGCCGGCCATGGACACCGTCCTGCGGCAGGAAGCCCGACCGGCGGCGATGCCCGGTCGCGGGGAACCGGGGAGTCCGGCCCGAGGCGGTCCCAGCACCCAGTGGACACCGTCGCCGCCGCTTTTGCCGACCACCGATTCCTGCACCCGCTGCCCGCCACCCACCGACCCGAGTTGGGCGGCGTCGGCCTTTGTCGTCGGGCAACAAGCGGCCAAAATACATTGTCCGAAAGTGAGCACTGCCGCCCACCTGCGCCGACGTCCACAATGCGGCCGATAATGAGTGTCCCCTGCACGTCGACCTTGCAGAAGTAGTGGGCAGTGCAGCTCACTTGGTCTATCTTCATCGCGGACTTGGTACGCACCTGTCGGTCCGTGGGAGCGCTTTCCCCACCGCCTGACCCCCCACCGGGCGCCGGAGAGCAAGGGGACAGTCATGCCAGAACTCATTCAGCCGTGGGACACGGGGGATCCACTCGGGCCGCTCCCCCAGGAATTCGCCGCCATCATGCGGCCCGAACTGCCGAGTCTGATCAAGGAGATCGGCGTCGAGGTCACCCGAACCTATCCGGAGTACGCCCGGCTGCTCAGCGGCCCCAACGGACAAGCCATCCGCGTCGGTGTCGAGCAGAGCCTCTCCTCGTTCGTGGACCTGGTCGCCGAGCCGTCCGCCTCGACCTCGCTGCGCGACGACATGTGCCGCCGGTTCGGCCGCTTCGAGGCGTACGAGGGGCGCACGATGGAGACGCTCCAGGGCGCCTACCGGCTCGGGGCCCGGGTCGCGCTGCGCCGGGCGAAGAAGGTCGGCCGCAGCTACAACTTCTCGCCGACCCTCATGCTCAGCTTCGCCGACGCGCTCTTCGCCTACATCGACGAGCTCGAATCCCTGTCCCGGGAAGGTTTCCTGGAGGTGCAGTCGCAGACCGGCGAACAGACCGAGGCCATGCGCCGCCGGCTGCTGCACCTGATCCTGGCCGGCCGCCCCGCCCCCCGTACCGCCATCGCCGAGCTCTGCGAACAGACCGGCTGGGCGCTTCCCGAGGAAGTCACCCTGGTCGCCGTCCGCTCCCCCGCGACGCTGGACCGGGCCGTGGCGGGCCGCGACGTCCTGGCCGATCTCAGCGCCCCCCAACCTCACTTACTGATCCCCGGAGCCTTTGACGAAGCCCGAAGACGCATGCTGGACGAGGCACTCCTCGGCACCCACGCCGCGATCGGCCTGACCGTGCCCACCGCCCTGGCCTCGGACTCGATCCGCTGGGCCCGGCGCGTGCTCGAACTCGTCGACACGAAAATCCTCGACGACGCGCCCGTCATCCTCTGCGAGGACCACCTCATCACCCTGTGGCTGCTCTCCGACCCGGTGCTGGTCGACCAGCTCGCCCAGCGCGAACTTGCCCCGATCTCCGGGATCAGCGCCACCCGCCGGGAGCGGCTGGTCGAGACCCTGCGGATCTGGCTGGACACCCGTGGCACCGCGGCCCACATGGGCGAGCTGCTGGACGTCCACCCGCAGACCGTCCGCTACCGGATGCGCAACCTGGAGTCCATCTTCGGCGAGCAACTGACCGATCCCGAGAGCCGGTTCTCCACCGAGGCCGTGCTGCGGGCACTCCAGTTACGGGCCCGTGGCGACGAAGCAGCGCTCTGAGCCGGCCTTCAGCCGGATCACGGTCCTCACCATGAGTCAACTTACTTACGGGTAAGGCGAAATAGACGGTCACTCTCAAACGGTTGCCACACGGAGACGTTCTCAACGAGAAACCGGGAACCGCGTCCCGTACACATGGAGATATCGGCCGCCGCAACCCGGCGGCCGAGCCGAGAACCAGCCTCCTGGCCGACCATTGCGAGAGGGACCCTCATGACCGCCTCACACCTCCTCGTCCCCGTGCCGATCCCGGACCGGGTTGCCGCGCTGATCGGGTCATGCATCCCGCCGCACATCCTCCAGGCGGAATTCGACGCCGACTGCGCCGCGCGCGAGGTGCGCAGGTTCCGCGGTCCGCGGCTCTGCGACGAGGACCGGGCCGACCGCGAGCAGGCACTCTCGGAACTGGCCCGCGCCAACAAGGTCCTCGCTGCCCACCACCCCCGGCTCGCGGTGCGCCCCGGCAGCTCCTGGTGACACCTTCGCCACATCCGTCTCGAAGCGGGGCGACGGGGCGGCTCACGGCCCTGGTACCCGGCCGCCCCGGTCTCAGCCGGTGACCGGGGTGAACCGCACCGGCAGCGAGCGCTGCCCCGGGTGAAGACGCCGTGCTCGGTGGGGGTGAAGCCGTCCGCGAGCCGCAGGTCGGGCTTCCCCTGGAGGTCCGCGCCCCGGAAGGTGGGGGCGACCAGGGCCCGGCGGACGGCGTGCTCGCGGCCGCTGAGCTGGAGGGTCGTGGACGGGTTCGGTCTGCCGGTATGGGTTGTCGGCGGTGAACTCCCCCGTCCGGTCCTTGAAGACCCGCTCCACGTGCTCGTACCGGGAGACGATGTCACTGTTCGTGGCCTCGTGCCGGATCAGCGGCGCGCTCTCGCGCGTGATCCGGTACGCCCCGTAGGGATCGGCCGCGAAGGCGGGCGAGAGAATGTCGGGCAGCGACGGCGATTGCGATGCGGCCGGCTCGTGCGGGGCAGACGTCATGGCGCTCCAGGGTCGTGAACGGGCAACGCCGTGAAGGTCATTGATCAGCCGCCCGCCGACGCACCCCCTGGGAGAACGCCATGCCAGCCGGCCCGCGACCGTCCGTCCTGTTCGTCACCGACCTCGCCTACCAGGCGCGTGGCCGCCGCTACTGCGACGAGGACATCCACCTGACCGCACGGCTGCGGGAGGAGTTCGACGTCGCGCTCTGTCACCCCCGGGACGCCGCCGCGCTGCTGGACGGCTTCGACACGGTCGTCATACGCAACAGCGGTCCGGTGCTGCACTACCAGGAGGCGTACGACGCGTTCCGCGCACGGGCACGGGAGCTGGGCACGCGGGTCTACAACCCGTTGCACGGCCGCGGGGACATGGCGGGCAAGCAGTACCTGGTCGATCTGAGCCGGGCCGGGCACCCGGTCATCCCCACCGTGGACCGGGCGGCCGACCTGGGAGCGCTGCCCGAGGCGCCCGAGTACGTGATCAAGCCGAAGCTGGGGGCGGACTCGGCCGGGCTGCGGTTCGTGCGGGAGGCCGCGCTGCCGGCGGGCGAGGACGGCACGATGCTCGTCCAGCCCCGGATCGACTTCCGCTACGAGGTGTCCTTCTACTTCATCGACCACGACTTCCAGTACGCGCTGTACGCACCGGACCCGGAACGGCGGTGGGTGCTGGAGCCGTACGCGCCGGACGCTGCGGACCTGGCGTTCGCCCGCGGCTTCGTGGAGTGGAACACCCTCGACCACGGCATCCAGAGGGTCGACGCCTGCCGGACCGCGCGGGGCGAGCTGCTGCTCGTCGAGCTGGAGGACCTCAATCCGTATCTCTCGCTGGACCGGGTGGCGGGGCCCGTACGGGAGGCGTTCGTGACCCGGCTGAAGGCTTCCCTGCGGGATCTGCCGGCCTGACGACCCGTCCGGCCGTCCCCCACATGCACGAAGCGCGGGCCGGTGTGATGGTGCAAGCGTGACCACTGCCAGCGAGACCGCCCCCGTCGTGCAGAGTGCCGCCGCGCCGCCCGTACTCGACCCACGCCGCCGGAACATCGTCTTCGCGACGATCGTGCTGGGAATTCTGCTGGCGGCCCTGGACCAGACGATCGTCGGCACCGCGCTGCCGACGATCGTCTCGGACCTCGGCGGCGCCGCCCATATGTCCTGGGTGGTGACCGCGTATCTACTGGCGGAGACGGTGGCCACGGTCCTGGTGGGCAAGTTCGGCGACCTGTTCGGCCGGAAGATCATCTTCCAGCTGTCGGCGGTCATCTTCATCACCGGCTCGTTCCTCTGCGGCCTCGCGACCAACATGACGCTGCTGATCGTCTGGCGCGGGCTGCAGGGCATCGGGGCCGGCGGACTGATGGTCACCTCGATGGCGCTGATCGCCGATGTGATCCCGTTGCGCGAACGCGGCAAGTACCAGGGCGCGATCGGCGCGGTATTCGGGGTTTCGACGGTGATCGGGCCGCTGCTCGGCGGACTCTTCACCGACCATCTGAGCTGGCGCTGGGCGTTCTACGTCAATGTGCCGATCGCGATCGTGGTGGTCATCGCCGCAGCCCGGACGATCCCTTCGGTCAAGGCCGCCGGCCGGCCCGTCATCGACTACCTGGGCATCGCGATGGTCACGGTCGGCGCGAGCGCGCTGATCCTGGCTACGAGCTGGGGCGGGAACGAGTACGCGTGGGGCTCCCCCGTCATCCTCGGTCTCTTCGCCGGCGGCCTGGTCGCACTGGGGCTCTTCTGCCTCGTGGAGTTCCGGGCACAGGAGCCGATGCTGCCGATGCGGCTCTTCCGGAATCCGGTGTTCACCGTCTGCTCGGTCCTGAGCTTCACCGTGGGCTTCGCGATGCTCGGTGCGATGATCTTCCTGCCGACCTATCTGCAGTACGTGGACGGGGACTCGGCGACCCTGTCGGGCGTACGGACGCTGCCGATGGTCCTCGGACTGCTCGTCGCCTCGATCTTCAGCGGCAACGTGGTCTCCAAGACGGGCCAGTACCGGATCTTCCCCGTCATCGGCTCGCTGGTCATGGCGGTGGGGCTGTATCTGCTCTCCCGGATGGGCCCGGGCACCGGGGTGTGGCTGGAGTCGCTGTACATGCTGGTGCTCGGCGTCGGCATCGGTCTGGCCATGCAGGTGCTGACGATCGCCGTGCAGAACACGGTCGACTACGCGGACCTGGGTACGGCGACATCGGGCGTGACGTTCTTCCGTACGCTCGGCAGCTCTTTCGGTACGGCGGTCTTCGGCACGATCTACGCCAACGCGCTGAAGCCCAATCTGACCGAAGGTGTCGCCACGGCGGCGCGAGCCGGCGGCGACCCAGCGACTCTGGCGAAGGCCGCGCAGAGCCCGGCGGGACTGCACGGCCTGCCCCCCGCGCAGTCCGCGCCGCTGGCCCAGGCGTACGCGGACACGCTGCACACGGTGTTCCTGTGGACGGTGCCGGTCGCGGTACTGGGGTTCTTCGTCGCTCTCTTCCTGAAGCAGGTGAAGCTGCGGGACACGGCCCGGGTCGGCTCCACGGACATGGGCGAGGGCTTCGCGCAGCCGGGCGCCGGCGACTCGGCCAAGCTCCTCGAATTCGCCGTGGCCAAGATCCTGCACGGGGTGGGTCCGGACACGGCCCGGCGGATCGTCGCGGACTCGGACACCCGGCTGGACATTGCGGGCGCCTGGGCGGTGATGCAGGTCGAGCTGTTCACCCGCATGGTGGGCCACGCGGGTCTGCGGCTGGTCGCGACCCGGCACCGGCTGCCGCCCGAGGTACTGGTGCCGGTCTTCGACCGGATGATCGAGGAGGGCTATCTCACCGGCGACGGCCGTGTGTTCACGCACACCGCCGCCGGAAGACGGGAGGCCGCCGCGATCACCGACGCGTGGGCGCGGTGGCTCAACGAGCGCCTGGACGAGCACGGGGCACGGCCGGACGACCGGCAGCTGAGGGCCGCGGTGGACGTGATCGCCAAGCGGCTGCTGGCGGAGGACCTGGCGCAGGAGCTGTCGCCGGAGCGGGTCCTGGCCGGGAGGACGGCCTGAAGGGGCCGGGCCGCGGCGCCGGGGGTGTCAGTCGACGAAGACCGCGGTCGCGTACACCCAGGCACCGTCGTGCCGGACGAAGCGGCTCTTCTCGTGGAGCGAGTCCGGCCGTCCGTTGTCCGTGTAGTGCGCGCGGAAGGTGACCGTACCCGTGGTGTGGAACGGGCTGCCGTCCGTCGTCTCCAGAACCTCCAGGCGCACCCATCGCATCCCGGGGTCGAAGTCGACTGCGGGTGGCCGCGTATCGGGGTGCCAGGTGCGCAGCAGGTACGCCTCGTCCCGGACGACGAAGGCGGCGTACCGGGAGCGCATCAGTGACTCGCAGGTCGGCGCGGCGGCGGTCCCGGCGTGCAGTCGGCCGCAGCAGTCCGCGTACGTGGCGGGCAGGCCGCACGGGCACGGCGAGTCCGCGGTGACCGCGGGCGGCCGTGCTGCGGCGGGGGCGGGTCGTCCCGGTCGTTTCGTGCGTCGTGACATGTGTCTATTGTGACCTGCGGCGTGATCGGCTCAGGGGCCGGTCCCTGTGACCTGCGGCGGGTCCGGCTCAGGCGCCGCCGGGGCCTCCTGGTCCGGACCGGGCCGGACCCGGAGAGCGAGGTCAGGGCTTGCGGGCGACGCCCGCATAGCCCGGGATCGGCTCGTCGCCGGGGACCTCGACCACTTCGCCGAGCTCCGGGTGCCAGTCCGCGGAGAGCGACACCCCCGGCTCGACGAGTTCGAGTCCGTCGAAGAAGGTGGAGACCTCGGCGTGCGAGCGCAGGCACAGCGTCATCCCCCGGGCCCGGTACATCTCGGACGCCTGTGCCGCGCGCTCGGGGTCGAAGTCCCCGGTGGTGTGCGAGAGCACCAGGTAGCTGCCGGGGGCGAGCCGCTCGACGAGACGGTCGACGAGTTCGGCCGCGCCGTCCTCGTCGGCCAGGAAGTGCAGCAGGGCCAGGAGCGACAGGGCGATCGGCTTGTCGAAGTCGAGCACCCTGCCGGCCTCTTCGAGGATGGCTTCCGGCTTGCGGGCGTCGGCCTGGATGTACTCGGTGGCGCCCTGCGGGGTGGAGCGCAGCAGGGCCGCCGCGTGGGCGAGGACGATCGGGTCGTTGTCGCAGTAGACGACGCGCGCGTCCGGGGCGGTCCGCTGGGCGATCTGATGGAGGTTCGGCTCGGTCGGTATGCCGGTGCCGATGTCGAGGAACTGGCGGATGCCGTTCTCGGCGAGCCATCGGGTGGCCCGGTGCATGAAGGCTCGGTTCACCCGGGCCATGTCGCGCCCCCGCGCGTCGAGGGCGAGCAGCTGCCGGGCCATCTCCTCGTCGACCGGGTAGTTGTCCTTGCCGCCGAGGAACCAGTCGTACATCCGGGCGGGATGAGGCTTGGTCGTGTCGATCTCGATGGCTCGGGGGTCGTGCCCGGTCATAGCGCGCTCCATGGGTCCAGAGGTCGGCGAACAACAAGAGTGTGCGGCCGGGACGGCTCCGGCGCCGGTGTTTCGGGCAAGAAGGCCGGTCCGGGTGCGGGGCCGGGCCGAAGGCCGCGGATCAGGTGAGCAGAAAGTCCGCCTTACCGGACTTGGCACCCTGGATGAACGCGGCGATCTCGCGCGGAGTGTAGATCAGGGCCGGGCCGTCCGGGTCGGCGGACTGGCGTACGGCGACCCTGCCGTCGGACAGCTTCATCGCTTCGACGCAATTGCCCCCGTTCCCACCACTCCACGGCTTGTGCCAGCCCTCGGAGCCGAGTTCGGCGGCCGGCATGCCGTTGTATATGGGATCCATCACAGCTCCTTGCGGAAGTCCCGGAGGATTTCCTTCGTGCGTTGTGCAGTCGCGGCCTGAGCCGCCATGCGGTCCATGACTTCGAGGTAGGAGGCCACCTCCGGGCGTGTGTCGAAATAGACGGCACCGGTCAGGTACTCGCTGTAGACCATGTCGGGGAGTTCGGGGACACCGAAGCGGAAGAGTACGAACGGGCCGTAGGTGCCCGGGTGGTGTCCTGTCGAGAATTCCGCGATCTGCAGTGTCACATGCGGCATCTCGGTCGCTTCGAGCAGCCGGTCGATCTGCTCCCGCATGGCGTCGACGCTGCCGACGGGACGGCGCAGCACCGTCTCGTCCATCACCACCCACAGCTTCGGGGCGTCCGGCCGCGTCAGCAGGGACTGACGCTCCATCCGCAGCGCCACATGACGCTCTATGTCCTCGGGTCTGGTCTGGCCCACGGCTCCGGTGCGCATCACCGAGCGCGCGTAGTCCTCGGTCTGCAGCAGTCCGGGGACGAAATGCGGTTCGTACATGCGCAGCAGGCTCGCGGCCCCCTCAAGGCTGACGTACATGCTGAACCAGTCGGGCAGCACATCGTGGAACCGCTGCCACCAGCCGGGCTTGTTGGCCTCCTCGGCGAGCTCCACGAAGGCCTCGGCCTCGTCGTCGGAGACCCCATATGCCTTCAGCAGCATCTGTACATAGGGGATCTTGAGAGCGACCTCGGCGGTCTCCATCCTGCGTATGGTCGCAGGAGCCACCCGCAGCACCTTTGCAGCCTGGTCACGGCTCAGGCCGACGCGCTCCCGCAGATCCTGCAGGCGCTTGCCGAGAACGACCTGACCCACGGTCGGGGCGGACCGCGGTTCGCTCACTTCAGACCTCCCCATGCGCTGTTTTTGAGCAGTGTGCCATGCGCGGGCCGACCAGAACACAGCCACTCTGAAATTTTCAGAGTGCCCCTTGCCAAGTGTTCACGACAGGGGGAGAGTTGGTGAGTGAACCAGTTCACGATGTCGCGACCGCCCTCATTCAGATGAGTGCGCGGAGCGTGACGCAGCCCCCACTGTGAGGAATCGGTTGTGGCACCTGGCAGTGCGCTCATCCCCCGGCTCATGGATCTCAGTCCCGGGACGGAGGCGCTCCGGTACTGCTTCGCCCTGCCCGCGCACCCCGAATCGGTGGCCGGCGCACGGCGGCTGACCCGGGCCCGGCTCGACCTGTGGCAGCTCGACGCGGACGCCCACGAATCGGCGATCCTGATCGTTTCCGAGCTGGTCACCAACGCGGTCGTGCACACCATGAGCACTCGCGTCGTGTGCGAGCTGCGCTGCCTCGACAGACGGCTGCGGATAGCCGTGCAGGACCAGGGACACCAGCCGGGCGGACCGCAGCTGTGCCCTACCGGTGACGACGAGCACGGACGCGGCCTGTTGCTCGTCGACGCGATGTCCAGTTCGTGGGGTTCCCGCGACGCGTGCAACGGCTCGGGCCGCATCGTCTGGGCGGAACTGCCGCACGGCTCGGAGCGCTCATGTTGAAGAACGCGATGTCCCACCTGCTCGGCCCGCGCCGCCCCCGTGAGCTGCGGCCCGTCTCCGGTGCGGCGGTCACGGTGCCGTTGCCGCTGCCGCCCGCGCTGTCGGCGAGCCTGGGCTGCGACGCGGTGGGGGTGCCGGCCCGGTACGGTTTCCGGCTGATGTCCCACCTGCCGCGCACCGGCTGCGTCTTCGCGGACGCCGAGCGCTGGTGGTGGATCGTGCCCGCGGGCTCCGACCTGGATCTGGACTGGCCCGCGCAGGCCTTCTACGCGCAGGGGGCGTACGTCCCTGCGGTCCGGCCCCGGTTGATCCACCAGCCCGACAACCGCACGCCCTACACCCCGCCCATCCCGCTCTTCCTGATGGTGTGCCAGGTCACCGGTGTGGCGCCGTCCTGGGCACCGTCCGGTGGCGAGCGCGCCGTCTCCGCTCCCTGACACGGCCGGGCGCGATTACGGGTTGGGCTCTCCGGTACAGCCCGGTATGACGCGCCACTCGTCACCGTCCGGAGCCGCGTGGCCTGCGCAAGCCTGCAACCCAGCTGTTGACCTGCGGATTTACCGTCAGGACGCCCCGGTCACGCTGCGTTGTCAGTGCTCCGTTCTACTGTGGCACCACTGATCGAAAAGCCTGCGGCGGAGCGGGCTGTGGGTGGGAAGGGGGCGGAGCTGTGCGCCGCTGGGAGTATGTCGAGGGCACTGCGTCTAAGTTCTGGGAGACCGAGGCCGAAGGCGCCGTGGTAACGGTGCGCTACGGGCGGTGCGGAAGCGAAGGGCGCACGCAGACCAAGGAGTACGCGTCGGCCGAGTCCGCCGCCGCCCAGGTCGTGAAGACGATCGCGGAGAAGGAGAGGAAGGGGTACCGCGAGGTCGAGGTATCCGCCTCGGCACCTGCTGCCCCGGCCGCTGCGGCCTCCGCTGACGTGGTCACGGACGCGGGCGCGCCCGTTCTCCCCGACGAGGACACCTTCACCCTGCCCGACAACTGGAAGCGGGTGCTCCACCCGCGGCGGGGCGGAGTGCGCCGCGGGCCGTCCAAGCTGCGGCGGGAGGCGATCGCCGCGATCGAGACCAAGCTCGCCGAGGACGCGGCCTGGATCGAGGAGTTCGCGGACTCGCCGGATTCGGACACGGTGACGGCCGAGGCGCTGCGCGCCCACCTCGACGGGGCCCCCACACCGGCCGGCGCGGCCGCGCTGACCGCGATCGCCGACATTCCGGGGTGGGCGGACTTCTGGTCGGAGCGCTACGGCCTCGTGTTCGCCGCACGGGCCGCGACCGAGGTGTTCTCGGTCGACGCCAACTGGCAGCAGAGCGGCCTCAAGCGGGGCGCGCCCCGGCTGATGGCGCTCCCGGGCCCGCGCCACTCGTACTGGGCCTCTCACCACCGATCGCCGATCGACCGGGTCCGCGCGCTGCTCGCCGCGGCCGACGAAGCCACCTACCGGGCGGCGGTTGAGGCGCTGGCGAAGTGCCGCACCGACACCCTGCGCAGGATCATCGTCTCCTATCTGGTCCCGAGCGAGACCGACTGGGTCGACGACCTCGTCGCCGACCCGGCGGTACACGCGGAGCAGGACCGCACGCTGCGTGCCATGGTGTTCAGCTCGCTGTACTCGCCCGACCAGCTGCCGCTGCTGCCCTACGGCCCGGATCACACCCTCGGTGTGGCGACCATCGCCACTGTCGCCGAGGGCGTCGGCCCGGCCATCGCCCCGTCACTGGCCGAGGCGCTCGACGCCAACCACTACTACTCGGACAGCCTGAAGCTCGCCGCCGAAGCCCTGGTGGAGCTGCCCACGGACGAGGCCTTCCTCGGCCTGCTGGCGCATGCGGACTCCAAGCACGTCCGCCCCTCGCTCCTCGAAGCCATGCGCCGCTATCCGGTGCGGGCGGTGCGGCTGCTGGCCACCGGGGCCGGCGGCGGTTCGGCAGCGGCTTCCCTCTCCCTGCAACTGCTCCGAGGTCATGTCGGTGCCCACCGCGAGGTGGTGTCACTGGCGCTCGGCGAGCTCGGCCCCGAGGTCGTGGAGATCGTCCAACCGTTGCTCGATCCGGTGGATCTGGTCGCCGACGCACCGGTGGACGCGCTGCCGGCCGTGCTGACGGCTCCGCCGTGGTCCCGGCCCCGCACCACGGTCAGGGCCAAGCCCCTGACCGGGCTGGTCCCGGTGTCCGAGCCCACGCTGAAGTGGCTGCCCGAGGAGCAGGCGGCCTGGGCGGCCGCCTCCTCCTGGTACACCCGCGATCGCAACCAGGGCGACATGCACGAGTACATCGACGTCCTGCGTCACGGCACGGCCGCGGATGATCTGCGACCGGCGTGGGTGTTCGTCCACGGCGACGAGGAAGTGGTCACCCCCCTGCTCGCCAACTGGAACCCGACCGATCTCTGGGACGCCGAGGACACCCTCAAGCCGATCGCCGCGCGTTTCGGTCTGACCGCGCTGCCGCTGCTGCTGCGCGTCGTGCCCAGGCAGCCGAGCTCGCTCGCCCCGCTGCTGCTCCCGTTCGTCGATGCGGATGTCGCCCGGCACATGGCGGACTGGTCGGTCCGGCTCAAGTCCACCTCGGCGACCGCTCGTGCCTGGTTCGCCCGGCACGGTGTGGCGGCCGCCCCGCTCCTGGTGCCGGCCGCCGTGGGCAAGGCGGGCGCCGCGCGGAGCGCCGCCGAGCAGGCGCTGATGTCGATCGCCGCGACGCACGGCGACGACGTGGTGCGCGAGGCCGCCCGGGGGTACGGTGCCGAGGCCGCGGCAGCGGTGGACGAGTTGCTGGCCGCCGATCCGCTGGAGCGGGCGCTGCCCGCCAGGATGCCAGTGCTGCCGGGCTGGGCGGAGCCTTCGGTGCTGCCGCAGATCATGGTCCGGTCGGGCGGTGCGCTGCCGGCGGCGGCGGTGCGCCACGTCCTGATGATGCTGGCCCTGTCGAAGCCCGGTGAGGTGTATCCGGGAATCGCGTCGCTGACCGAATCGGCCGAACCCGCTTCGCTCGCCGAGTTCGCCTGGGCCGTCTTCGAGCAGTGGCGGCTGGCGAACATGCCCGCGAAGGAGTCGTGGGCGCTGCACGCGCTGGGGCTGCTGGGCGACGACGAGACGGTCCGCCGTCTCACTCCGGTCGTCCGGTCCTGGCCCGGTGAGTCGGCGCACCACCGGGCCGTCGAAGGGCTCGACGTGCTGGCCGCCATCGGCACCGACGTGGCTCTGCTGCATCTCCACGGCATCTCTCAGCGGGTGAAGTTCAAGGGGCTCAAGGTACGGGCCGGGGAGAAGATCGCAGAGGTGGCCGCAGGGCTGGGGCTGACCGGGGAACAGCTCTCCGACCGTCTCGTGCCCGACCTCGGGCTGGACGCGGACGGATCGACGGTCATCGACTACGGCACCCGTTCGTTCACGGTCGGTTTCGACGAGCAGTTGCGGCCGTACGTGCTGGACGGTGACGGCAAGCGCCGCAAGGACCTCCCGAAGCCGGGTGCCCGCGACGACGAGGAGCTCGCACCGGCGGAGCGCAAGCGGTTCATGGCGCTCAAGAAGGATGTCCGGACGATCTCCTCCGAGCAGGTGCGGCGCCTGGAGGCCGCGATGGTGACCGGGCGTTCCTGGACGGCGCAGGAGTTCCAGGAGTTGTTCGTCGGTCATCCGCTGCTGTGGCACCTGGTGCGCCGACTGGTGTGGCTGAGCAACACGGAGCACGGGACGGTCACCGCGTTCCGGGTGGCGGAGGACCGTACGTTCGCCGACGCGGAGGACGACGTCTTCGTCCTGGCCGATGACGCGACGGTGCGGCTCGCGCACCCGTTGCACCTCGGCGACGGACTGGCCGCCTGGTCCGAGCTGTTCGCCGACTACGAGATCCTGCAGCCGTTCCCGCAGCTCGGGCGGAACGTGCTCGCGCTCTCCGGGGAGGAGACCGACGGGTATCGGCTCACCAGGTTCGAGGGACTCAAGGTGCCGGTCGGGAAGGTTCTCGGACTGCAGCGGCGCGGCTGGGAGCGCGGGGTGCCGCAGGACGCCGGGGTGGAGCGCTGGATCTCCAAGCGCCTGAGCGACGACTGCCATCTCGTGATCGCGTTGGACCCGGGCATCGCAGTCGGCGTGGTCGACATGTTCCCTGACCAGACCCTGGAGACCGTCTGGCTCGACAGCCGGCCCGGCGATCACTGGAACCGCGGCGAATACCGGCTCCGCTTCACCGGGCTGGACGCGGTGGCCGTGTCCGAGTTCCTGAGTGACCTGGCCGAACTCACCGAGGGCGTCGCGCCGTGACCATGAGGGAAGAAACCCTTGCCGGTGCGCCGGGCGGCCGGGCGGAGCCGGTGCAGCGGCCTCCGGCCGAGGTGCGGTACGCCGAGGAGCTGGCGGCGCTGCGGGCGGACGACCGCGATCCGCGTCCGCCGGGCTGGGAGCTGAGCCTGCGTGCGGCCCGCCGGTTCATCATCGGTGACGCGGACACAGGTATCGGCCGGAAGTTCGTCGGCAACCCCTCGCTGGTGGACCGGGCCCTGGTGACGCTGGCGACGAGTCGTGGGCTGATGCTGGTCGGCGAGCCGGGCACCGCCAAGTCGCTGCTCTCCGAACTGATCGCGGCCGCGGTCAGCGGCGACTCGACGCTGACGGTGCAGGGCGGCGCGGCCACCACCGAGGACCAGATCAAGTACGGCTGGAACTACGCACTGCTGGTCGCCGAGGGTCCTTCTCCCCGGTCGCTCGTTCCGGCCCCGATGCTGCGCGGCATGGCGGAGGGCAGGCTCGTCCGGTTCGAGGAGATCACCCGCTGTCCGCTGGAGGTGCAGGACTCGCTGCTGTCGCTGCTCTCCGAGCGGGTGGTGGCCATCCCCGAGCTGACCGGGCCGGACGGCATGGTCTTCGCCCGGCAGGGCTTCAATGTGATCGCCACCGCCAACACCCGGGACCGGGGCGTCAACGAGATGAGTGCGGCGCTCAAGCGGCGGTTCAACTTCGAGACGGTCTTCCCGATCCCCGACCTGGACACCGAACTGGCCCTGGTCGAGGCGGAGGTGACGACCCTGCTGCGGCGCTCGGGAGTGGAGCCGCCGCCGGACCGGGATGTGCTGGAGGTCCTGGTCGGGACGTTCCGGGAGCTGCGTGCGGGGGCCGGTGAGAAGGGCGGTGCCGGTTCGGACCGCCCGTCGGCGGTGATGAGCACGGCGGAGGCCGTGTCCGTCGCCCACGCCGTGGGGGTGCGTGGCTGGTTCCTGCGCGGCGAGCCGGGCAGTGCCGCCGATGTTGTGGCGTGCCTGGCGGGTACCGCGGCGAAGGACAGCCCGGAGGACCTGGCCCGGCTGCGCCGCTATCTGGAGCAGCAGGTGCCGCGCCGTCGCGGACCGCAGTGGAAGGCCCTGCACGACGCACGCCATCTGCTGGCCGACTGATGTCCGCGGTGTTCCTGGGGGTGCGCCACCACTCCCCCGCCTGCGCACGGCTCGTCGAGCGGACCGTCGCGGAGCTCCGGCCCGCCCAGGTGCTGATCGAGGGGCCCGCGGAGATGAACGGCCGGCTGGACGAGCTGCTGCTCGGGCACGAGCTCCCGGTCGCGGTGTTCAGCCACTACCGCGACGGGCACCGGGCCGCGACGTCCTGGGCCCCGCTCTGCGACTACTCGCCGGAGTGGGTCGCGCTGCGGGCGGGGCGGGCGGCCGGGGCGCAGGTCCGGTTCGTCGATCTGCCGGCCTGGCATCCGGCGTTCGCCGAGCGCACCAACCGCTACGCCGACGCGGAGGCCCGTTACGCGGAGGCGACGGAGCGGCTGTGCCGGCAGTTCGCGGTGGATTCCTCGGACGCCCTGTGGGACCGCCTGTTCGAGGTCGAGCCGGACGGCGGTCTGACCGAACGGCTCGACGCGTACTTCGCGCTGGTGCGCGGTGACGCGGAGGCCGACGCGGGCGACCGGGCGCGGGAGACATACATGGCCGCGTGGGTGCGGGCGGCGGTGGAGGCGGCCGGTGACCGGCCGGTCCTGGTGGTCACCGGCGGCTTCCACCAGCCGGCACTCCGTGCGCTGACCGGGTCCGGTGCGCGGGACGTGGCGGACGGCGACGGCTGGGAGCGCGGCGCGGACGGGTGGCCGGTGGTGCCCGCCCCGCCGGACGACGCCATGGCCGGGAGCTTCCTGGTGCCGTACTCCTTCCGGAAACTGGACGCGTTCGCCGGGTACCAGTCGGGAATGCCGTCGCCCGGCTACTACCAGCAGGTGTGGGAGGCGGGCCCCGAGGCCGCGGCGGACGGCCTGTTCCGGGTGGTCGTCGAGCGGCTGCGGGCACGGAAGTACCCGGTGTCCACCGCCGATCTGATCGCCGCCCGGAGCCTGTCCGAAGGGCTCACGGCCCTGCGCGGCCATCCGAGCCCCGCCCGGATCGATGTGCTGGACGGTCTGGCGGGCGCCCTGATCACGGACGACCTGGACCAGCCGCTGCCATGGACGGGCCGGGGCACGCTGACGGCGGGGGCGCATCCCGCGGTCGTCGAGATGGTCGCGGCCTGCGGCGGCGACCGCATCGGGCGGCTCCACCCCGATACCCCGGCGCCGCCCCTGGTGCACGACGTGGCGGAGCAGCTGGCCGCGCTTGCGCTGGACGGCGGCCCGGAGGCGACGTACCGCCTCGATCTGACGGACGCCGCCGATCTGGAACGGAGCCGGGTGCTGCACCGGCTGCGGGTGCTGGGGATCCCCGGTCTGGAGCGGACCGCCGGTCCCACGCACGGTGTCGACCCGGTGTTCACCGAACGCTGGGAGGCGCGGCCCGTCCTGGGGCGCGAGGCCGCGCTGGTGGAAGCCGGGGCGTACGGGGCGACTCTGGCCGAGGCGGCGGCCGTCGCCCTCACCGGGCGGACGCGGGGCGATGCGGCGGAGGCCGACGGGCTGGCGGGGGCGCTGTTCGACGCCGTGCTGTGCGGGATGGGCGGTTTCTCGGAGCAGCTGCTCGGCGAACTTTCCTCCTGTGTACGCGAGTTGCAGGTCAGTGGCCCGCTCGGGGAGATACTCGCCACGGCTCTCGGTCTGTGGCGGCACGACCGGGTGTTCGGCATGGCGCGCGGTCCGCTGCTCGCGGCAGTGATCGACGGGGCGACGGAGCGGCTGCTGTGGCTGCTGGAGGGTGCGCGCGGCTCGTCGGGGGTGGACTTCCCCCGCCTCCGGGCCGTGGTCGCGGTGCGTGACGCCGTGCTGCACGCACCGGAGTTGCTCTCCGTCTCCCGGGAGGTCGCGACCGGGGTCGCGCGGCGGATCTCCGAGGATCCGCAGGCGCCGATCGATCTGCGCGGGGCCTCGTTCGGGCTGGCCCGGTCCCTCGGGCGGGCCCCGGGGGCCCCGGGCGTGTCCGGGGATCCGGCCGAGGCGGTGCGTGCGGTGGCGAGGACCGGTGCGGATGCGCTCGGCGACTGGCTGGCCGGACTGTTCGCACTCGCCCGCGACGAGGTGACGGGCGTGGTGGGCGACGACGACGGACCCGGCGGTGGGGCCGAGTCGCTGATCGATGTGCTGGACGGCCTGGTCGGTGCGTTGTCCGACGACGAGTTCCTGTCCGGACTGCCCGCGCTGCGCCAGGCCTTCGCGTTCTTCCCGCCGCGCGAGCGGGACCGGATCGCCGCCCGTCTGCTGGAACGGCGCGCGGTGCGCGGCTCCTCGCGTTCCCTGCTGCGGACCACCGCGGACCCCCTGCTGATCGCCCGGGCCCGCGCACTGGAGGAGTCCGTGTCCCGACTGCTGGCCCGCTACGAACTGGAAGCCACCCCATGACCACGCCCGAACAGGCACCCGGCCGGCCACCCGGGCCCGAGGAGGGTTCCGGCACGACTCCCGACGCGGGGCTGGAGCGCTGGCGGCTGGTCCTCGGCGCCGCCGCCGAGCGGCACACCGGACAGCTGGGTCCGTCCGACGCCGGCCGGGACGCCGCACTCGACTGGCTCTACGGCCGCGACCGCGAGCTCACCCGCCGGGGGGTGCGCCGTTCCGGTTCGGCTCCCCGTACGGGCGGCGACGGACCATCACCGGTGACCGCTGTCGACTGGCTCGACGACATCCACCGGCTCTTCCCGAAGGAGACCATCGAACGCCTGGAACGGGACGCCGTGGAGAAGTACGGCATCCAGGAGATCGTCACCGACCCCGCGGTGCTGGAGCGGGTCAAGCCGAGCCAGACGCTGCTGCGCGCCGTGCTGCGCACCAAGCACCTGATGAACCCACAGGTGCTGCAACTGGCCCGGCGAATCGTCGAGTCGGTGGTGAAGCAGCTCCTGGCCCGGCTTCAGCCGGAGATCCGCCGGGCGTTCCACGGCACCCGCTCCCGCAAGCCCAGTCGGGTCCCGCTGGCGAGGGACTTCGACTTGCGGCAGACCGTGAAGGCCAACCTCGCCCACTACCAGCCGGACGAACGGCGCCTGCTCATCGAGCGCGCCCACTTCCACTCCCGTACCCGCCGCCATGTGACGCAGTGGCAGCTGATCCTGCTGGTCGATCAGTCGGGCTCGATGGCCGGATCGGTCATCCATTCCGCGGTGACCGCCGCGTGTCTGTGGGGCCTTCCCGGTCTCAAGACACATCTGGTCGCCTTCGACACCCAGGTGGTGGACCTGACCTCCGACGTGACCGATCCGGTGGAGCTGCTGATGCGGGTCCAGCTGGGGGGCGGCACCGACATCGCACGAGCCGTGGAGTACGGCGCGGGGCTCGTGGAGAACCCGCGCCGCACCGTCGTCGCGCTGATCACCGACTTCTACGAGGGCGGCGACCCGTACCGGCTGGTGCGGGCGGTGCGGGGGCTGGTGGAGCAGGGCTCGACCGTGCTGGGGCTGGCCGCGCTCGACGAGGACGCCGACCCGGAGTACGACCGGGTGACGGCCGGGAAGCTCGCCGCGGCCGGGGCCCACGTCGGGGCGATGACGCCGGGCCGGCTCGCCGAGTTCGTCGCCGAGAGGCTGGGCCGATGACCGGGCCGGTGACCGCTGCGGGGAACGGCGCCGCCGTGCGCCCCGATCTGCTCGCCCTCACCCCGGATACGCTCGCGGCACTCGCCAACCGCGGCCTGGTCAAACGTGCCACGAAGGAGCTGGACGCGGGGACGGTGCCCGTGCTCACGACCGATCCGGACACCACGGTGCGAGCCAGGTTCGACGACGGCACCACCACGTCGCTGCCGCCCGGCACCGGTCTGGACGAGGGCGACTGCAGCTGCGCCGCACCAGGCGTGTGCCGCCATCTCATCGCCCTGGTCCTGGCACATCAGCGCGGTTCCGAGGCCGATCCGGGCAGCGCCCCCGTCGCGTTCACCGACTGGTCCCCGGGCAGCACCGACGACGACGCGCTCACCGACGCGGTCGGCATCCGTCCGGTCGCCTCGGCCCGGCGCACCTTCGACCGGGGTTATGCCGCCGTCGTGCACCGCCCGTCCCCCGGGCATCCCGAGCCCCGGGTCGAGCTCCCCACCTGCATGGTGCGTTTCCCGGTCCCCGGCGAGATCGCCTACGCGTTGACGGACGCGGCCGCTGCGCTGCGCGGTGAGGTGCTGGCGCTCGCGGTGTGGGCGTTCCGGGCCGCCGACGCCACTCGGACGGAAGAGCGTTCCGTACCCGTCCAGGTCGGCGGCCGTACCGCCGCGCCGTCCACGGCGCTTCCCGCGCTCGACGCAGCCCTCGCGCTGGCGGACGAACTGCTGGCGGAGGGCGTGGCCCATGTCGGACCCGTGCACGGCGGAGCCCTCGCGCGTGCCGGTGCCGCGCTGAGCGCCGGGTCGTTGCACTGGCCGGCGGGTGCGATCGCCGAGCTGGCCGACCAGCTGACGGCGTACTCCGACCGCACCGCCCAGTACCGCCCCGAGTCGGTCGCCGCCCTGCTCACCGAGGTGCACGCCCGGAGGCGGGCGGCCGCTCATCCCGGCGTGCTGGGCAACCGCGAGGCCGGGGACACCCCGTTGCGCCGGGTCCGGCTGGTCTCGCTCGGCTGCCGCGTCCACGGCACCGGTCAGTCCCTGGTCTCCGAGGTGTACTTCGCCCACCCCGGCGCGGGCACCGTCCTCGTACTGCGCAAGACCTGGACCGCCCCCGATGGCAAGGAACTCTCCGCGCACCGACTGGCCACCCGTCGGGTCCTCGCCACCCCGCTGGCCTCGCTGGCCACCGGGAGCCTGGTCAGTGAGAGCGTCCGGCGCACCCCGAGCCATGCGCTGACGGTCGCCAGGGGCCGGCTCGGCGCGACGACCATCACCCCGGTCGGCGCCGCCTGGACGGAACTGCCCGAGCCGTTGCTGGTACGGGATCTGACGGCCCTGACGGAAGGCTGGAGCAGCAGGCCGCCGCGGCTGATCCGGCCTCGGGTCGAGGCGGAGGCCGTCCATGTCGTCGCGCTGTCCGGCGTGGAGAGCATCGGTTACGACCCCGCCGAGCAGCGGCTCGAAGCCGTGGTGCGCGACGCGTCGGGCGGCAGGGCGCTGGTGGTGTCGGAGTACCGCCCGGAGTGCCCCGGTGCGCTGGACGCCCTGGCCGATGCGCTGGAGGGCGGCGCCACGCACATCAGCGGTTCGCTGCACCGCTTCGGCGGTGGCGTGCGGATCGATCCGCTCGGGGTGCTCACCCCGGCGGGGACGGTCGTGCCCGATCTCGCCGCCGGTGACGGCTCCATGGCCCTGGCGGCGGTCGTGCGACGGCCGTCCGATCCGCTGACTGCGGCGCTGGAGGAGGCGATATCCGCCATGTCGGCGGTGCCGCACAGCGGGCTGCGCCATCTGAACGTCCCCGCCCGCGCGCGGATCGACGAAGCGGCGACCGCACTGTCCCGCACCGGCCTGACGCGCGCCGCGACGCTGCTGCGCGCGTTCGTCGCGGCACTGGACGACGGGGCCCGGCCGGCCGAGGAGGCTCTCGCGGCCCGTTCGGGGGCATGGCTGGACGCCCAGCTCCACCTTCTGGTCAGCAGCGAACTCCGCTCCTCGGGAACGGAGGCCACGACACCGCAATAGCTCCCGAACCGCTACGGACGGTTCAGATAGGCGAGTTGGGGGTGGACCTTGGTGTAGCCGTCGACGAGGCGTCCCGCCACGGTCACCGAGTCGACCAGCGGGTGCAGGGCGAAGGCCTTCACGGCGGCGCTGCGGGAGCCGCTCGCCGCCGCGTCCAGCACCGCGCGCTCGACGGCCTTGACCGCGGTGACCAGCCCGACGGCGTGATACGGCAGCGGCTCGACGGCGACGGGGTGGGCGCCATTGGCGTCGACCAGGCACGGCACCTCGATGACGGCGTCCGCGTCGAGCACCGGGAGCGTGGTGCGGTTGCGGACGTTGAGGATGAGCGAGGTCCGTTCGTTGCGGGCGACGGCCCGCATGAGGGCGAGCGCCACCTGCTCGTAGCCGCCGGACTCCAGATCGCTCTCCTCCCGCTCGCCGACCCCGGCGACCTCCCTGTTCTCCGACATGTAGGTGGCTTCGCGCTCGGCGCGGGTGCGGTCCCAGGCGGACAGGGCGGGGGTGGCGGGGTCCTTCATCCGGGCGTAGAAACCCTCCTGCTGCTCGCGGAGGAAGGCGCCGCGGGTCTGCTCGGCGTCCTGGTAGGCGCGGACCGCTTCCCGGTTGAAGTAGTAGTAGTGCAGGTACTCGTTGGGGACGGCGCCCAGCGACCGCAGCCAGTCGGTGCCGAAGAGCCTGCCCTCCTCGAAGGAGCCGAGGAGCTCCGGGTCCGCGAGCAGCCTCGGGAGCTCGTCCCGGCCGTCGACGTACAGTCCGCGGACCCAGCCCAGATGGTTGAGCCCGACGTAGTCGATCCGGGCCCGGTCGGGGTCGGCGCCGAGCACCCGGGCGATGCGGCGGCCGAGCCCCACCGGAGAGTCGCAGATGCCGATGACCCGGTCGCCCAGGTAGTGGGACATGGCCTCGGTGACCAGGCCCGCCGGGTTGGTGAAGTTGATGACCCAGGCCTCGGGGGCGAGCCGCGCGATGCGCTGGGCGAGGTCGACGGCGACGGGCACGGTGCGCAGTCCGTACGCGATGCCGCCCGCGCCGACGGTCTCCTGGCCGAGTACGCCCTCGTCGAGGGCGACCCGTTCGTCGGCCGCCCGGCCTTCGAGGCCGCCGACGCGGATCGCCGAGAAGACGAAGTCGGCGCCGCGCAGCGCCTCGTCGAGCTCGGTGGTGGCGGTGACGGCTGGTGCGTCCGGGACGCCGGCGGCCTGTTCGCCGAGCACCCGGGCCACGGCGGTGAGCCGGTCGGCGTCGGTGTCGTAGAGGGTGACCGCGGACACGCGGCCTTCGGCGTGATCGGCGAGCAGCGCCCCGTAGACGAGTGGAACCCGGAATCCGCCGCCGCCCAGAATTGTCAGCTTCACGCTTGTGCATGGTACGGGGGTGGGCCCGGTCCCGGGCTGAGCGACCTCGGGCGGCGGCGTTCACCCAATGGCCGGGTACGGCGTACGGCCCGCTGGCAGCGGACCCGGAGGTCCTCTGCCACCGGGCCGTACGCCGGTGCTGCCTTCACTCCCGGCGGGTGTCGGCTCAGTTGCCGCTCCACCACCGGGAGACGGCGCGCCACAGCCTCGCCGGTGCGGATTCGCCGCGCTGCTGCGGGATCCCGCCGACGGCGGAGGCGGCTGCGGGGCTCCCGGAGTCGTCTACGGCGGTGGCCGTGGATGTCGCACTCATCGAGGCGGCGGCCGAGGCACGTCCGGGCGTGGGTGCGGTGTGCCGGACCGTCGACTGGACCTCCCAGTCCTGGCGCGGCGGGTTGGGCCTGCCCATGGACGGCGGTTCCTTGTCGTCCTGCGGCGGGCGGGAGGCGAAGTCGGCCGGCAGCTCCACCAGGTGCCGGCCCATGATGTTGCCGACCCAGCTCAGCTCGCTCTCCTCGACGGCGATTTCGAGGTCGGGCAGCCGCATCAGCAGGGCGTCCACGCCGACGTCCGCGATGGCCCGTCCGATGTCCTGTCCGGGGCATTCGTGGGGGCCGCCGCTGAACGCGAGGTGGGCCCGGTTGCCCGCCATGTCGGAGCCCGGATCGGGCCGGACCACCGGGTCGGCGTTGGCCGGTGCGATGCCGACGATCAGCGCGTCGCCGGCCTTGATCTGCTTGCCGCCGAGTTCGGTGTCACCGACCGCCCAGCGGCCGAAGACCGCGGTGAACGGCGGCTCGTCCCACAGCGTCTGCTCGACCGCCTCGGGCACCGTCATGTGACCGCCGCTGAGCCTGGCCCGGAATCGCGGATCGGTGAGCACCATCCGCAGGACGTTGGCGATCAGGTTGGCGGTCGCCTCGTAGGAGGCGATGAGGATCAGCCGGAGGTGCTCGCTGACCTCCTGGTCGTTCAGCCCGGCGGGGTGCTCGGTGAGCCAGGTGGCGAAGTCGTCCGCCGGTTCGCGCCTGCGGCGCTGGACGAGCCGGGTCAGCGCGTCGAGCACATAGGCGTTGCTCGCGACGGCCGTCGCCGTGCCGCGGGTCATGTCGCGGGCGGCCTGGACCATCCGGTCGTTGTACTCCTCGGGCATGCCGATGACCGCGCACATCACCATCATCGGCAGCCGCTCGGCGAACTGGGAGACCAGGTCGACGCGGCCCTGTTGGCAGAATTCGTTGACGAGCCGGTTGCTGAAGCGGTTGACGTGGCGGCGGACGCCGCGGGTGTCGATCCGGCCCATACTG
This sequence comes from Streptomyces sp. NPDC102437, assembly GCF_044765565.1. NCBI lineage: Bacteria > Bacillati > Actinomycetota > Actinomycetes > Kitasatosporales > Streptomycetaceae > Streptomyces > Streptomyces sp. NPDC102437. The sequence goes on from NZ_JBIWKI010000023.1 coordinate 119,875, forward strand.
TCGGTGACCGCGCCGCGCAGACGCTCGTGGGTAGCCCCGTCGGCGAACACGCACACCGGCTGCCAGGTGAAGATCGGGGCCAGCGGGTGGTCCGGGGCGACGCTGCCGTCCTGCAGGGCCCGCCACCGCCGGGAGTCGCGGGAGAACTGCGAGGGGGTGCGGGTCATGTGCAGGTTCTCGCTGTGTCCGAGGACCAGCCAGGCGGGTACGTCCCCGTGCAGCAACACGGGGGCCACGGTGCCGTGTTCGACGCGCAGCTTGTCGTAGAGCCCGTGGGGGTCCCGTTCGGCCTCCGGGCCGTAGAGCCGGCGCACTCCGCCGGGGCCGATGCCGAGGCCGTGGGCCGGGCATTCGGGGGGCGGAACCGGCCCGGGGGCCGCTCCGGGCTCGTAGTGGAATGGGGTTGTCACGATCGCTCCAGGGATCAGGCCAAGTATCCGGACGGACAGGGATGCGCGAGGTGCGGGTGGGGCTGCGGTCAGGCGAGCGGGAGGGCCAGACTGTGCAGATAGCGCATCAGGGTCATCAGCACATCGCGGCTGGAGCCGCGCAGTCGGGCGTCGCAGTCGATCATCGGGACCTCTTCGGGGAGGTCCAGGGCGCTCCGCAGCGCCTCGACGGGGTGCTTCGGGGCACCGGGGAAGGTGTTGATGGCGACGACGAACGGCACGCCGCGCTCCTCCAGTCTCCCGATGACGTCGAAGCTGACTTCGAGGCGCCGGGTGTCGACGAGGACCACCGCGCCGAGGGCACCTTCGAACAGCCCGTTCCACAGGAACCAGAACCGTTCCTGGCCCGGGGTGCCGAACAGATAGAGGATCAGCTCCTCACTGATGGAGATCCGACCGAAGTCCATGGCGACGGTGGTGGCGGTCTTGCTCTCGACCCCGAAGTTGTCGTCCACGCCGACACCGGCCTGGGTCATGGTCTCCTCGGTGGTCAGCGGCCGGATCTCGCTGACGGAACCGACCATGGTCGTCTTGCCGACCCCGAACCCGCCGACGATCACGACCTTCACCGCGGCTGTCGCCGTGGTGGGAAGGATGTCCTCGCGCCGGGGGCCGGTGATCGTGTCAGAGCTTCTGAAGTCCATGCATCACCGCTTCGAGAAGGGACCTGTCCGGGAGAGTGGCGCGGACGATGGGTGCGCGCGATTCGATGAGCTCGGCAGCGAGAAGTTCGGTGAGGAGCGAGGTCACCACGCTGAAGGGCAGACCGAGATATGCCGAGATCTCGGCGACGGATAACGGTGCCTGACAGAGCCGCAGGATCACGGCCTGCTCGGGCTGGACCGTCGGTGACGGCTCTGCCTGGGCGACGATCATCGTGACCAGGTCGAGCTGTGCCCTCTCGCTGCCGTCGGGATCGCCGCTGATCACGTACAGCCGTTCCGGATCGCTCAGTGCCGGATCGGCCTTTCGGCGTTCTCGTCGGGGAGAGTTCATCCGGCCTGCCCGTCATGGCGCGGCGGACTCGTCAGGTGGGCACCGATCCTGACGACCATGTCGCGCATCCGCGAGCCGACGAGCCCCGCGTCGACCGTCTCACCGGCGAGCACCGCGAGGTAGGCACCCGTTCCGGCGGCCATCAGGTAGAAGAAGCCGCCGGTGACCTCGATGACAACCAGCCGCATGAGCCCGTCGCTGTAGGGGATCTCGGAGGCGACGGCGGCGGCCAGGCTCTGCAGTCCGGCGCAGGCCGCCGCGAGGCGGTCGGCGACATCGGGATCTCCGCCGTGCCGGGCGATGCGCAGACCGTCGGCGGAGAGCACCACGATCTGGTGGATGTCCGGTACGTCGTCGGCCAGTTCCTTGAGCATCCAGTCCATGTTTCCCCGCTGCTGGATCACTTCAGGTCTCCCTTGTCCCACGCATCGTCAGAGTCTTCGTCGGTCTTCGGGTCCTGCGGCACACCGTTGACCGCGTTGGTGAAGGCCTCCAGCCAGAGTCCGGGCGGCTGTTCCTTGCCGCCGGATCCGCCGGGCCCGTGACCGTTGGTGTGGCCGTTGGTGTGGCCGTTGCGCTGGCCTGCGGCGGGGTCGGCTGGCTGGGCCGGGAGGTTGTGCGAGCCGAGGGGCGCCCTGCCGCGGCTGCGGCGCTGCGGGAGCCCGCCCGCGGTCCATTCGGTCACCACGGGGACGTCGTCCTCCATGGCGGCTGGGGGGAGGACCGGCCGGGTGGCAGGCGCGACCGGCCCGGTGGCGGGTCGCTGTGCCACGGGGGTACGGGGCTTGCGGCGGCGGGCCGGCACTACGTGTTTCATCGCCTCCTGGTCGATGTCGCTGGTGGGCCTCGACGTGGCACCGATGCCGTGGGCGATACCGGGAGCGGGTCCGGTGGTGATCATGGCGCGGGGCACGATGAGCACGGCGCGGACACCGCCGTACGCGGACTGCCGCAGCGAGACCTGGAGGTCGTACATCCGCGAGAGCCGGCCGACGACGGCCATGCCGAGGCGCGGGGACTCGCCGAGGTCGTTCATGTTGGAGCCGGCCTGGGCCCTGGCGAGCATGTTCTCGGCCCGCGAGCGGGCCTCCTCGCTGAGCGAGACACCGCCGTCCTCGATCTCGATGGCGATGCCGGTCTGCACCTCGACGGCGGTGACGTGCACCCGGGTCTGCGGGGGCGAGTATCGGGTGGCGTTGTCGAGGAGTTCGGCACAGGCATGGATGAGCGGCTCGACTGCGGTGCCGATGATGGCGACCTTGGCGATCGAGTGCAGATCGACGCGGGGGTATTCCAGGATCCGCGACATGGCGCCGCGCAGAACGCTGAACAGCGGTACGGGCTTGGGCCACTGACGGCTGGGACGGGCGCCGCCGAGTACCGCGATGGAGTCGGCGAGGCGGCCGATCAGCGCGGTGCCGTGGTCGATGCGGAGCAGGTCGTCGAAGACGTCGGGGTTGCGTCCATGGTGCTCCTCCATCTCGCGCAGTTCACTCGCCTGGCGGTGGACGATCGCCTGGACGCGCCGGGCGACGTTGACGAAGGCGCGCTGCGCGGAGTCACGCATCGCCTCTTCGTTGTCGATGATGTGCAGCACCGTGTAGACGAGGGTGCGCTGGGCGTCGGGCAGATCGCGGTACAGCTCGTCCGCGTCGACGACGTCGCGTAGCACCTCTTCGGGCGAATTGCCCACGCGCAGCCGGTGGATGGCGGCCGGCAGGAGCTCCTTGCTGATCCGCACGGTCTCGTCGTCATGGGTGGCGATGCGCCGCTCCAGGTCGGCGAAGCGCCGTTCGTACACCGCGCGCTGGGTACGCAGCTCGCGTGCCCGGCGGGCGAGTTGGACGCTCAGGGCGGCTACCACGACGGTGGCGACGGCACCGCACCAGACGACTGGTATCCGCGCGGCCGTGGAAACCAGTGCCGCCGCGGCGGCGGTGGCGCCGCCCATCAGGGACACGGGCAGCAGCACGGCACGAGCGACGGAGGGTTCTCGGTCGATCGGCGGTGATTCAACACGAACCATCTAAGACCTCTGGCGGTTGATTCGGGAGGTATGCACGCTTGCAGGGCAGTCGGGAACAAGCGCTCGAATTCATATCAACTCGGCTTCTCTGTGCGTGAGCTTAGTCAGATCGAATCAGTGCTTCGGCACATTCACCCAACCCCCTGCGCAAGAGCTCCAGCGGTAATACACTCACGAGTTTTTGCACGCACCGCCGTCATGCGTGCACAAGGAGTTACGGCAGAGGTGGTTCGGTGCGAGGACAAGGCACTCGTACCGGAGAACGGGACAACATACGGTTACTTCAAGCGAGTTCGCGGGTTGTGTCCCTGTCAGGCATACTCATCCGCCCCTTGATACAGGACAGGCGCACATGTGATCGAACCGGATCGAAAGCAACGCATTCATGACTCGGGAGCGGGTGGACGGTGCGGTCACCGAACTGACGGACGGTACGGACCGGCATCCCACGCACCGCTGAGCACACCTGGACCGAAGGGGAACCGACACACCATGGGGTCGAATCGTGGCTACACCATCGAATCGCTGGACACCGGGCTCCGGTTGATGCAGCTCTTCCTCACCCACGACACGCTCACCGTTTCCGAGGCCGCCGCACTGCTCTCCGTGGGCCGGTCCACCGCGCACAGGGTCCTGAGCACCCTGGAAGGACGCGGCTTCGCGACGCGGGACTTCTCCGGCCGCGGCTACTCGGCCGGACCGGAGCTGGTCCGGCTCGGCAGCCCGGCGGGATTCGGCCCGGCCGTCCGTGAACGGCTCGCGGCGGTGCTGGACGACGCGGCGCTGCGCACCGGCGAGACCGTGCAGTGCACCGCGCTGATCGGCGACCGGATCATCGTCACCGACGGCCGCGAGTCCGCGCAGCCGGTACGGGTGATGCCGGAACCCGGCACCACGCACCCCGCCCACGCCACGTCGGGCGGGAAGTTGCTGCTCTCCCGGATGGCGCCGGAACAGGTCTGCTCGCTCTACCCGCACGAGGAGCTGCCCGCGGCCACGCCGTCCACCGTCACCTCGCGCTCCGCGCTGCTCGCCGAGCTCCAGCAGATCCGCTCCGTCGGATACGCGCTCAGCCGCGGGGAGTCGGTCCGGGGCATGAACACCGTGGCCGTGCCGCTGACCGGTTCGAGCCGGCGTGACCGGCTCGCCCTGATGGCATCGGCACCCGCCGATCGCGGCGACGACGCGGTGCTCGTCCGCCGTGCCGGGGAACTCCGCCTGTCCGCCGCGCTGTTGGACGAGGTCTGACCGGCCCCGGCCGTTCGGCCACGGTCGAGCGCGCGCCGGAGCGGACCGCCGGAGTGCGCCGTCCCGCTCCGGCGGTCCGCTCCGGTGAGCCGCTTCCGCCCGGGTGGCTACATCCGGAGTTCGATGGCGTGCGCCTCCACGAGGGCGGCGATCCGCGCGAGAACACCGTCCGCGGGCCGTGGCTCCAGCCGGGTCCCGTCGCGCAGCCGCAGCGCCACCTGTCCCTCGGCGGCTTCCCTCGCTCCGATGACCGCCTGGCCCGGCACCAGTCGGGCTTCCCGGATGCGGGCGCCGAGGGTGCCGCGTTCCGGTCCGGCGATCTCGGCCCGCAGCCCCAGGTCCGCGCATTTCCGGGCGAGCGCCTCGGCGTCCGGCAGTTCGGCGTCGGAGATCGGGAGGATCGCCAGCTGGCTGGGGGCGAGCCAGGCGGGGAAGGCCCCGCCGTGCACCTCGATCAGATGGGCGACGGCTCGCTCCACACTGCCGATGATGCTGCGGTGGATCATGACCGGCCGGTGTTTCGCACCGTCGGCGCCGATGTAGTGCAGGTCGAACCGGCCCGGCTGATGGAAATCGATCTGGACGGTGGAGAGGGTGAACTCCCGGCCGGCCCCGTCGACGACCTGGACATCGATCTTGGGACCGTAGAACGCCGCCTCGCCCTCGGCCGCCTCGTACGGCACTCCCGAGCGGTCGAGCACCTCGGTCAGCAGGGCGGTGGACTTCTGCCACATCCCGGGATCGTCGACGTACTTGCCTCCCGCGCCCGGGAGGGAGAGCCGGTGGCGGGCCGCGCTGATGCCCAGTGCGCGGTACGCCGCGCCGATCAGCTCCAGGGCGGCGCGCGCCTCCTCGGCCACCTGGTCCGGGGTGCAGAAGATGTGTGCGTCGTTCAGCTGGATGGAACGCACCCGGGTCAGTCCGCCGAGCACTCCGGAGAGCTCGGAGCGGTACATGCCGCCCAGCTCGGCCATGCGCAGCGGCAGTTCGCGGTAGCTGTGCGAGCGGGAGCGGTAGATGACGGCGTGGTGCGGACACAGGCTCGGCCGCAGCACGACCTGTTCCCCGCCCAGGTCCATCTGCGGGAACATGTCGTCGCTGTAGTGCGACCAGTGCCCGGAGATCTCGTACAGCTCCCGCTTGCCGAGCACCGGCGAGTACACATGCCGGTATCCGGCCCGCCGTTCGGCGGTGCGGACGTACTCCTCCAGGGTGTGGCGCACGGCGGCGCCGTCGGGCAGCCAGTAGGGCAGTCCCGCGCCGATCAGCGGGTCGGTGTCGAACAGGCCCAGTTCGCGGCCGAGCTTGCGGTGGTCGTGCATGGCGGTCTCCTCGCGGTCGTCGGGCGGGTGACCGCAGGGCGAAGCCCCGGGGCACTCGGCGAATTCGAGGGGTCGTTGCAACACGTGGTCGGTTGTTCAGGCCGCGAGCAGTTTAGACAGGCGCTCGGCTGGGGTTTCCCAGCCGAGCGTT
>NZ_JBIWKI010000024.1:0-122912 GCF_044765565.1 Streptomyces sp. NPDC102437
TGATGACAACCGTGGTGGCGGCTCCGGTGGTGGGTTCCGCCGTGATGACAACCGTGGTGGCGGCTCCGGTGGCGGTGGCTTCCGGCGGGACGACCATGACCGGGATCGTCGGCCGCGTCGGGATGATGAGCGTGGTGGGCGTCCGTCGGGTGGTTTCGAGCGGCGTGACGACCGGCCGCGCGGCCCCCGCCGCGACGACGACAGCCGCAGTGGCGGTTACCGGCGCGACGACAACCGCGGGGGTGGGTTCCGTCGGGACGACAGCCGTGGTGGGGGATACCGCGGGCAGCGGGACGACCGTGGGGGCCGGGGCGGCTACCGCGGGCGCGAAGACCGTGGTGGGTACGAGCGGCGGGACGACCGGGACCGTGAGCCGATCAAGCGGCTTCCGATTCCCGAGGACGTCACCGGTGACGAGATCGACAAGGACGTGCGGCAGGAGCTGATGAGCCTGCCGAAGACCCTGGCCGAGGACGTCTCGCGCAACCTGGTCATGGTGGCCCGGCTGATCGACGAGGACCCGGAGCAGGCGTACGCGTATTCGCGGATCGCGCTTCGGCTGGCCTCGCGGGTGGCTGCGGTGCGTGAGGCGGCCGGGTTCGCCGCGTACGCCACGCAGAAGTACTCGGAGGCGCTGGCGGAGTTCCGGGCTGCCAAGCGGATGACCGGGTCCGTGGAGCTGTGGCCCGTCATGGCCGACTGCGAGCGTGGACTCGGGCGGCCCGAGCGGGCGATGGCCATGGCCGGCGAGCCCGAGGTGCAGAAGCTCGACAAGGCCGGACAGGTCGAGATGAGGCTGGTCGCTGCCGGGGCGCGCCGGGACATGGGGCAGCTCGACGCGGCCATCGTCACGCTGCAGAGCTCCGAGCTCGCGTCGAACGCCGTGCACCCGTGGACGGCTCGCCTGCGCTACGCGTACGCCGACGCGCTGCTGGCGGCCGGGCGCGAGGACGAGGCGCGCGAGTGGTTCGGGAAGGCGCTGGAGGCCGACAAGGACGGCTCCACCGATGCGTCCGACCGGCTCGCCGAGATGGACGGCGTCGAGTTCGTCGATGCGCTCGACGAGGATGAGGACGAGGGCGAGGCCGACGCGGCTTCCGAGTCGGCTGCCACTGCGAAGGGCAGCGAGGACACGGACGAGGACCGTACGTCCGAGGCGTAGGCATGAAAAAAGGGCGGCACCCCAGAGGGGTGCCGCCCTTTTTTGTTGCTGTCGGTCAGCCCAGGTCGAGGCTGCGCAGGACCAGGCCGGTGGCCGGTTTGGGGCCGAAGGAGGTCGACTTGCGGGGCATGGTGACGCCCTGTCGGGCGAGGTCCCGGACTACTTCCTCGCGTACCGGATGCATCAGGACCGCCGTCGCGTCGTGACGCTCGGCCTGCTCGACGGCGGCCGCGGTGTCGTGGATGTACGCGATGTGTTCCGGGGCGTCGGGGATCCGCCAGAGGTGGTCGAGCAGGGCCGAGTGCAGGACCGTCGCGTCGAGGGTCTGCCAGGCGGCCGGGCGGCCGGTGGGAATCGTGCGGGACAGCAGGCCGGGGTCGGGGCGGTCGATGAGGTGGAAGACGCCGTCGCCGGCGAGCAGGAAAGCGTTGCCTTCGGCGGCCGCCTCGGCGAGTGCGTCCAGGGCCCGGGGGAGCGGTTCGTCCAGGTGGCGGACGCGGAAGAGGCCATCCAGCGCGGCGAGTGCGTCGGCGACCGGGAGGCGGTGCAGCAGCCGGTGTATGGCGCGGACCCGGAGCGGGTAGCGGGCCGTGTCGACGAGGAGGACCAGGCCGAAGTCCCAGGGGCCCGGTGCGGTGTGCTCCTGCTGGAGGCGGAGATAGGTGGCCCAGCGGTGGTGGCCGTCGGCGATCAGGGCCTGGTGGCGGGCCAGGTCGGTCTCGATCTCGGCGCGGTCGGCCGGGTCGGTGACCGCCCAGAGCCGGTGGTGATAGCCGTCCTCGGTGGTGGTGGCGAGGAGCGGCGGGCGGTCCGTGGTCCGCTCGATGACGGCGGTCGCTCCGGGGCCGTCGTTGTCGCTGCGGTAGGTGAGCAGCAGCGGTTCCAGGTGGGCGGCGGTGGTGCGCATCAGGTCGGCCCGGTCCTCGACGACATGGGCCATCACGTCCTCGTGCGGCAGGACGATGCCGTCGGCGGGGGCGGACAGCGCCAGCGCCCCGACGACGCCGCGTTGCAGTATCTCGGCGTTGCGCTGCTCGTAGACGTACAGCGCGGGCTCGCTGTCCGGTGCGAGGACGCCCTCGGCCAGCCAGCGTTCGAGGGTCTGTGCCGCCTGCTGGTGACGGGCCGCGGCCGTGTCCGCCTGCGGCAGGATCAGCCGGACGATGTTGTGCGGATCCGCCGACTCCAGGTGGTGCAGACCGTCGGGGCGCACGACGACGTCGTAAGGCGGTGAGGTCACCGCGGCGAGACTGCCGACCCGCTCGGGGACGTACCGCAGTCCGCGGAACGGAATCAGACGCAGTCCCTGGACGGCCGGACCTGATGTGTTCATTTCTGCATCGTATGTGCGCGGACGGCATGCGCGATGATCGGAGCAGAAAGCATGGGACGAGGAGCGCAAAGAATGAGTCAGGCGAGCAGGACCAGGCCCAGCGGCAGCAGCACCGCGTTGAACGAGGCGTACGACACGGCGCTGCTGGATCTCGACGGGGTGGTGTACGCGGGCGGTCACGCGATCGTCCACGCCGTCGACTCGCTGGGAGCGGCACGGGAGGGCGGGATGCACCTGGCGTACGTGACCAACAACGCCCTGCGGACGCCGGCCGCGGTGGCCGCGCACCTGACCGAACTCGGCGTACCCGCGGAGTCCGCCGATGTGATCACCTCGGCGCAGGCGGTGGCCCGGCTGATGGCCGATCAGCTTCCCTCCGGGGCTCGGGTGCTCGTGGTGGGCGGTGAGGGGCTGCGGGTCGCGCTCCGGGAGCGCGGTCTGGTGCCGGTGGAGTCGGCGGACGACGAGCCGGTCGCGGTGGCGCAGGGGTACGGCGGCCCCGACATGGCCTGGGGGCGGTTCGCCGAGGCCGCGTACGCGATCGCGCGCGGGGTGCCGTGGTTCGCGTCCAACACGGATCTGACGATCCCGAGTGCCCGGGGGATCGCACCGGGCAACGGCGCGGCGGTGGAGGTCGTACGGATCGCCACCGGGGCCGAGCCGCAGGTCGCCGGGAAACCGCTGCCGCCGATGCACCGGGAGACGGTGCTGCGGACCGGGGCCGAGCGCCCGCTGGTCGTCGGCGACCGGCTGGACACGGACATCGAGGGCGCGTTCAACGGCGGGGTGGACTCCCTGCTGGTGCTCACCGGGGTGACGGAAGCGGCACAGCTGGTCGCCGCCCCGCCGGAGCACCGGCCGACATACGTGGACGCGGATCTGCGGGGGCTGCTGACCGGGCAGCCCGAGGTGGCGGAGAGCGGCGAGGGCTTCGTGTGCGGGCAGTGGACGGCGTCGGTGCGCGGGGACGAGCTGGTGCTGGCGGGGGACGGGGACGTGCTCGACGGGCTGCGGGCGCTCTGCGGGGCGGCCTGGTCGTACGCCGGGGACGGTTCGTGCGGACTGGACGCGGGCAAGGCGGTCGCCAGGCTGGGGCTGTAGCGGGGAGGTGCCCGGCCACATCGACATAGCATAGGATAGGCTAACCTAACTTCATTCTGCTCGGTGTGTCGTCGTCCGCACCCGATCACCTGCGACTCCGGGAGTACGACCATGCAGCGCCTCACCGCGGACTCGGTGACCCTCGGCTACGACCGGCGGGTCATCGCGGAGAACCTCTCGGTCGAGATTCCCGACAACTCGTTCACGGTGATCGTCGGCCCCAACGCCTGTGGCAAGTCGACCCTGTTGCGCGCGCTCTCGCGGATGCTGAAGCCGGACAGCGGCCGGGTGCTCCTGGACGGGCAGGCGATCCACGGGATGCCGGCGAAGAAGGTCGCCAGGACGCTGGGGCTGCTGCCGCAGTCCTCCATCGCGCCGGACGGCATCACCGTCGCCGACCTCGTCGGGCGTGGCCGGTATCCGCACCAGGGACTGCTGCGCCAGTGGTCGCCGGACGACGAACGCATTGTCGAGGAATCGATGGCGGCGACCGGAGTCGGTGCGCTCGCCGATCGCTATGTCGACGAATTGTCCGGCGGGCAGCGGCAGCGTGTCTGGATCGCGATGGCGCTCGCGCAGCAGACGCCGCTGCTGCTGCTCGACGAGCCGACGACGTACCTCGACATCCAGCACCAGATCGATGTCCTCGACCTCTGTGCGGAGCTGCACGAGGCGCAGGGGCGCACCCTGGTGGCCGTCCTGCACGACCTGAATCACGCCGCGCGGTACGCCACCCACCTCATCGCGATGCGGGACGGCGAGGTGATCGCGGCGGGGGCACCGGGCGAGGTCGTCACCGCTGAACTGGTGGAGCGGGTCTTCGGGCTGCGTTGTCAGGTCATCGACGACCCGGAGACCGGGACCCCGCTGGTGGTACCGGCCGCGCGCAAGCCGCGCGGCGACGCGGCGGGTGCGCGGCGCGAGACGTCGGGCGGGGCGCCCGCCGGGGCGTCGGCCGCGGGCTGACGGGCAGGGCCGGAACGGCCCGCCCGGTCCGGCCGGTCGAGGGAAGCCCCCGCCCGGCTACAGGAGCGATCTCAGTCTCAGCAGGTCGCGGAAGCCGGCTTCCAGGCGGACCCGGCCCGACCCCCACGCCTTGGCGAAGTTCAGCTCGCCGTCCACCATGGCCACCAGGTCGTCGCCGGTCATCGCGAGCCGGATCTCGGCCTTCTCGAGGGGCCCGCCGTCGAGCGTGTCCAGGACCTGGATCCGGCCATCGGCCAGCCGGCCGGTGAAGGTGATGTCGAGGTCCTTGATGTGGCAGCTCAGCGAGCGGTCGAGGGCGGCCGCGCCGCGCACGTCGCCGTCGGCCCCCGCGAGGTTGTCGGAAAGTCTGTCGAGTGCGCTGCGGCACTCCGCCATGGTCGCCATCGTGACCGACGGTACCGCAGCCCTTCGCGGTAGCGTTTCCCGCATGAGCGACTCGATGCCGGAACCGGGGACGGCAGCCGGAACACCGCCCGGGAACGAGGCGGAGGACCCGGCCGCCGGGGCCCCGCTCGACCCCGCCGTGCCCGCGCCCCTCGGCGTCGTGCGCACCTCCACGGGCTACGCCGCGGTCGACGCGGAGCTGGCGCGTCTCGCCGATGCGGACCACCTCCCGGCGGACGGACACATCGAGGTGTACGAGGATGTACACCGTGGGCTGCGCGAAACGCTGACCGCGCTGGACGCAAGGCCCGCACCCGCACCGGTACCCGCACCGATGCCCTCGTACGACAACAGGAGCTGAACCGAACGTGGCAGGAGTGGCACGTCGCCGCCTCGACGCCGAGCTGGTACGCCGTAAACTCGCCCGCTCGCGCGAGCATGCGAGCCAGCTGATCGCCGCAGGGCGGGTGACCGTCGGCGGGAACACCGCGACCAAACCCGCCACCCAGGTCGAGACCAGCGCCGCCGTCGTCGTGATCAAGGACGACAGCGACCCCGAGTACGTCTCGCGCGGCGGGCACAAGCTCGCGGGCGCCCTCGCCGCCTTCATCCCCCTCGGACTGAAGGTCGAGGGGCGGCGGGCCCTGGACGCCGGGGCGTCGACCGGTGGTTTCACCGATGTGCTGCTGAGGGCCGGCGCCGGCCATGTCGTCGCCGTCGACGTCGGTTACGGGCAGCTCGCCTGGTCGCTCCAGTCCGACGAACGCGTCACCGTCAAGGACCGCACCAACGTACGGGAACTGACGACGGAGGCGATCGACGGCCTGCCGGTGGACCTGGTGGTCGGCGATCTGTCGTTCATCCCGCTGGGCCTCGTCCTGCCCGCCCTGGCGCGCTGCGCCGCCTCCGACGCGGACCTGGTCCTCATGGTCAAGCCGCAGTTCGAGGTCGGCAAGGAACGGCTGGGCAGCGGCGGCGTGGTGCGCAGCCCCGAGCTGCGGGCCGAAGCGGTACGGGAAGTGGCACGCCGGGCCTGGGCGCTGGGGCTCGGGGTGCGGGGGGTGACGGCGAGCCCGCTGCCGGGGCCCTCGGGAAACGTCGAGTACTTTCTCTGGCTGCGGGCAGGAGCACCTGAACTGGATCCCGCAGATGTCGACCGCGCAGTGGCGGAGGGGCCTCGTTGACGACGAATGCGGCACGAACTGTCTTTCTTCTGGCACACACCGGCCGCCCGGCCGCGATCCGCAGTGCCGAACTGGTCGTACAGGGGCTGCTGCGCAGCGGCCTGGGCGTACGGGTACTGGCCACCGAAGCGGCGGATCTGCCGCTGCCGCCCTCCGTCGAGACGGTCACGGACACCACGCCCAAGGCCGTGGACGGCTGTGAACTGCTGATCGTGCTGGGCGGGGACGGGACGCTGCTGCGCGGCGCGGAGTTCTCCCGCGCGTCCGGGGTGCCGATGCTCGGCGTCAACCTCGGCCGGGTCGGCTTCCTCGCCGAGGCCGAGCGGGACGACCTGGACAAGGTCGTCGACCGGGTCGTCACCCGCGCCTACCAGGTCGAGGAACGCATGACCCTCGACGTCCTGGTGCACAGCAACGGCGACATCGTCCACACCGACTGGGCGCTGAACGAAGCGGCCGTGCAGAAGGTGTCGCCCGAGCGGATGCTGGAAGTCGTCCTGGAGATCGACGGCCGCCCCGTGACCGGGTTCGGCTGCGACGGGATCGTCTGCGCGACCCCGACCGGATCGACCGCCTACGCCTTCTCGGCGGGCGGTCCCGTCGTCTGGCCCGAGGTCGAGGCCTTGCTGATGGTGCCGATCAGCGCCCACGCGCTGTTCGCCAAGCCGCTGGTGACCTCCCCGACCTCCGTGCTCGCCGTCGAGGTCCAGCAGCACACCCCGCACGGAGTGCTCTGGTGCGACGGCCGCAGGACCGTCGAACTGCCCGCGGGCGCACGGGTCGAGGTGCGGCGCGGCGCGGTGCCCGTGCGGCTGGCGCGGCTGCACCACGCCTCGTTCACCGACCGGCTGGTCGCGAAGTTCGCCCTGCCGGTCTCGGGGTGGCGGGGCGCACCGCACTGACCGTCGGACATTCCCCCGGAGGTGTGGCGAACGGATCGTGAGCACACGGGAGAGTGAGGTCTCGGAGGCGGGGTCCGTCGCACATCGGCGCCCGGACCTCGTAAGGTCGTGTCCGTGTTGGAGGAGATGCGGATACGGTCGCTCGGAGTCATCGACGACGCGGTGGTGGAGCTGTCACCCGGTTTCACCGCGGTGACGGGTGAGACCGGCGCGGGCAAGACCATGGTCGTCACCAGCCTCGGGCTGCTGCTCGGCGGGCGCGCAGACCCCGCCCTGGTACGGATCGGGGCCAAGGCCGCCGTCGTCGAGGGGCGGATCACGGTGTCCGACGGCGACACCGTCGCCCTGCGGGCCGAGGAGGCCGGGGCCGAGATCGAGGACGGCGCGTTGCTGATCAGCCGTACCGTCTCCGCCGAGGGGCGCTCCCGGGCGCATCTGGGCGGCCGGTCGGTGCCGGTCGGGGTGCTCGCCGAACTCGCCGACGAACTCGTCGCCGTGCACGGCCAGACCGACCAGCAGGGGTTGCTCAAGCCCGCCCGGCAGCGACAGGCGCTCGACCGGTACGCGGGCGACGGGGTCGCCGGGCCGCACGCGAAGTACGCGGCGGCGTACCGGCGGCTGCGGGCCGTCGTCACGGAGCTCGACGAGCTGACCACACGGGCCCGGGAACGCGCCCAGGAAGCCGATCTGCTGCGCTTCGGGCTGGGCGAGATCGCCGCGGTCGAACCGCTGGCCGGTGAGGACCTGGACCTCGCCTCCGAGGCCGAACGGCTCGGCCACGCCGAAGCGCTCTCCTCCGCCGCGGCTCTCGCGCACACCGCGCTCGCGGGAAATCCTGAGGACCCGGAGGGCGTCGACGCCACGACCGTGGTCGCCGCCGCCGGACGGTCTCTGGACGCCGTGCGCGCCCACGATCCGGCGCTGGCGGCGCTCGCCGACCGGATCGGCGAGATCTCGATCCTGCTCTCCGACGTGGCGGGCGAACTGGCAGGGTACGCCGATCAGTTGGACGCCGATCCGCTGCGGCTCGCCGCCGTGGAGGAGCGCCGCGCCGCGCTCACCGCGCTCACCCGGAAGTACGGCGAGGACATCGGCGCAGTGCTCGCCTGGGCCCAGGAGGGCGCCGCCCGGCTCACCGAGCTGGAGGGCGACGACGACCGGATCGGCGAGCTGACCGCCGAACGCGACGCGCTGCGGGACGAACTCTCCGGCCTCGGCCAGGCATTGACCGATGCGCGCAACCGGGCGGCCGCGCTCTTCGCCGAGGCGGTGACCGCGGAGCTGGCCTCGCTGGCCATGCCGCACGCCCGGGTCTCCTTCGACATCCGGCAGACCGAGGCGGCCGACGAGGCGTCCGGCATCGAGATCGACGGGCGGAGCGTGGTCTACGGGCCGTCCGGCGCCGACGAGGTCGAGCTGCTGCTGGCCCCGCACCCCGGTGCCCAGCCCCGGCCGATCGCCAAGGGGGCCTCGGGCGGTGAGCTGTCCCGGGTGATGCTCGCCGTCGAGGTGGTTTTCGCGGGCGCCGACCCCGTACCCACGTACCTCTTCGACGAGGTCGACGCGGGCGTCGGCGGCAAGGCCGCGGTCGAGGTGGGGCGGCGGCTCGCCAAGCTCGCCAGGTCCGCCCAGGTCGTCGTCGTCACGCACCTGCCGCAGGTGGCGGCCTTCGCTGACCGGCAGCTGCTGGTCGAGAAGACCGTCGACGGTTCGGTGACCAGCAGCGGGGTCACGGTCCTGGAGGGCGAGGACCGGGTACGGGAGCTGTCCCGGATGCTCGCGGGTCAGGAGGACTCCCAGACGGCACGGGCCCACGCGGAGGAGCTGCTGGCCGCGGCGCGGGCCGACGGGTAGGGGCGGGCCCGGGGCCGTCCCCGGGCGCCGCTGCACAGGGTGGCGCGCATGGGAGCAGCGTTCAGCAGGGCCGCGAAGTCCGGTGCGGTCGCCGCCGTCGTCGCGGGGGGTGTGTACCGGGCGCTGCGGGCCCGGCCGCGCCCGCTCCTGCAGCGCACCAACTACGCGGGCCGCACCGTGGATCTGTACGCGGGTCCGGCCGCAGCCCTCGGCACCGCGGCCGGAGCGGCCGTCCTCGCGCTGCCCGTCCGTACCCGGTGTGCCGCGGTGCTCGCCGTGCTGGCGGCCGGTGGCTGCGGTGCGTACGACGACCTGGTCGGGGCGGATGATCCGCGCCGCGGGTTCCGCGACCACCTGGGTGCGTTGCGGGAGGGCGAGGTGACCTCCGGCGCGGTGAAGCTCTTCGGGATCGGGGCCGCCGGGCTCGCGGCCGGTGCGCTGATCAAGGAGCGGCCCGTCGACCGGGTGCTCGCCGGGGTCGTGATCGCCGGAACCGCCCATCTCGTCAACCTGGTCGACGTGCGGCCCGCGGCGGCCGCCGCCACCGTGCTCGCCCTCGGGGCCCCCGGCCTGCCGCAGGGCGGGCTCGCCGCCGCGCCGATGGGCGTCGTGGCCGCGCTCGTCGCCGACGACCTGGGGGAGCGGACCATGCTGGGGGACACCGGCGTCCATGCCCTGGGGGCCGCCCTCGGGGTCGCGACCGTCGTGGGCCGCGGCCGGGCCGGACTCACCGCGCATGCCGCGGGGCTGGTCGCCGCAGCGGTGTACGGGGACCGGATCGGCCGACTCGTCCAGGTGGCGGCGGGTCGCTGACGGAGGAAGGCGCGGGAGTGGGCGAGTCAATCGTCCGCCAGTTTCTCACCTGCGAGAGTGGTAGGCGGGGTCCGGTTGTTGCGGTGCGGGCCGCAACGACGGCCCGGCCGTGCAGGAACGCGCGTGCGGACTGGCATCCTTGGCGGTGCCATCACAGCCCTTCGGGAGCCCCGGGAGCCAATTCAACGTGTCACAGCTGCGTACGGTCCAAGTCCTGGGCGGCGGCAGCGCGGGCAGCAGTGCCCACGTCAGCTCGCTGGCCGCGGGACTTGTGGCGAGGGGTGTGCACGTCACCGTCTGCGCCCCGGCCGAACTGGACCACGCCTACGACTACTCCGGCACGGGCGCCGGTTTCGCCCCCGTGCCCCGGCGCAGTGACCCCGCCTCTGTGGCCGCCCTGCGCGCCGCCTGCCTGACGGCGGACGTCGTCCACGCGCACGGGCCGCACGCCGCCGTGCGCGCCGCTCTCGCGCTCGGCGGCCGGCGTGTCCCGCTGGTCGTCACCTGGCACGCCCGCGCCCACGTCGAAGGGGCCCGCAGCCGGCTGATCCGGCTGATGGAGCGAAGGGCCGCCCGAGCGGCGGCAGTTGTACTCGGTACGACTTCCGACCTGGTCGACCGGGCCCGCCACCGGGGCGCGCGCGACGCGCGGCTCGCCCCCGTCTCCGCCCCCGTCCCCCGGCTGCCGGGCACCGCCCACGCGGGCAAGGCGCGGGCCGAACTCGGGGCGGTGGAAAGGCCCTTGATCATCGCCTGTGGAAGTCTCGTACCGCATCACGGCTACGGCGCACTGCTCGACGCCGCACGGCTGTGGCGCGAGCTCGACCCCGCGCCGCTCCTGGTCATCGTGGGCGAGGGGCGCGAACGGTCCGCCCTCCAGCGCCGGATCAGGAACGAGGAGCTGCCCGTCCGGCTCATCGGCAGCCGGGACGACCGGATCGAACTGCTCGCCGCGGCGGATCTGGCGGTGCTGTGCAGCAGTTGGGAGGCGCGTTCGGTGTCGGCGCAGGAGGCGCTGCGGCTCGGCGTCCCGCTGGTCGCCACCGCGGTCGGCGGCGTGCCCGAACTCGTGGGGGACGCGGCGGAACTCGTGCCGTACGGGAACACGGAGGCGCTCGCGCGGGTGGTGGCCCGGCTGCTCGGGGATCCCCGGCGGCGCGCCGAGATGGTGGCCGACGGGCTTGCCCAGGCGGCGAGTTGGCCGACCGAGGACGACACGGTCGCCCAGGTGCTCAGCGTGTACGACGAGTTGACCCAGCCACTGGCGGCACGGGCGCGGTGAGCCGGACGTCCGGGCCCGGCTACGCGGTGTGGCGGCGGGCCCGGAGAGCCAGGCTCAGCGCCAGTACCGCCTGCGGGTCGTCCAGGTCGGTGCCGAGCAGCTCGCCGATGCGGGCCAGCCGGTTGTACAGCGTCTGACGGTTCAGGTGCAGCTCGCGTGCGGTCTCCGCCTTGCGGCCCGCGTGGGCCAGATACGTCTCCAGCGTCGGCAGCAGCGCCGGGCGCGAGGTGCGGTCGTGATCGCGCAGCGGGCCGATCGCCCGGTCCACGAAGGCCGCCAGATCCGGGTGGTCCCGCAACCGCCACAGCAACAGGTCGATGTCGAGCCGCCGGGCGTCGTACCAGGGCCGGTCGCTGAGGCCGTGCGCGGCCGTCGCCGTCTCGGCGGCGTGCCGCAGCCCGGCGCCGGCCGTCGCCCAGCCGCCCGCCACACCGACCACCACGACCGGCGGATGCGAACCGGCCCGCTCCAGCCCGGCCCGCTCCACACCGGCCCGCAGCGCCGCCGCGACCCGGTCCGCGACCGCCGTGCGCTCCGTCTCGGACCGCAGCCCCAGCAGCACCGGAACCCGGCCCTCCACGGGCCGCACGCCCAGTAGCACCGGTACCCCCACCGACGAGAGCTCCTCCAGCACCGCCCGCGCCAGCAGCGCCCAGTTCCCGGACACCGACAGCTCGGGGGCCAGCCGCATCACCACCGGCAACAGCGGCATCTCCGCCGGTTTGAAGCCCAGTACGCGGGCCTGCGCGGGCGCGTCCTCCGGCGTGATCCGGCCCTCGGCGAGATCGGTCAGGAAGTCGCCCCGGCCGCGGGCCGCGAGCTCCTCCTCCTGACGGGCCTGCATCAGCACCACGGCGAGGATGCCCGCCGCCCGTTCCGCCGCCATCCGGTGCACGGTCACCAGCGGCCCGGACACGGCGAGCAGCACCAGCCGGGCCCGTACCGAACCGGCGCCCGGCCCGCCGCCCGGCACATCCACCAGCACCGAACCGGTGGGCGGAGTCTCGCGGGCCGCCCGGCCGCCGCGCATCCCGTCCCACACCTGGAGCGGGTCGGCACAGACCGGGCCGGAGCCGGGGCCCGCCGCATACAGCAGCTGGCCGTCCGCCGTCTCCAGGAAGACCGGATTGGCCGCGAAATCCGCCAGGATGCCGAGCACCTGGGGCACCCCGCCGCCGCCCAGGAGCGCCTTCGTGCACCGGCGGTGCACGTCCTCGGCCTGCCGCAGCAGCGCGTAGTGACCGTTGACGATCTCGGTGTGGATCTCCTCGGTCACCGTCACGAACGGCACCTCGCGGTGCAGCTGCACCAGCGGCAGACCGGCGGCGCGGGCGGCGTCCACTATCGACGCGGGCAGTCTGCTGAAGCGCGGCCCGAGCTCCACCACCAGGGCGGCGATGCCCCGGTCGGCGAGCCTGCGGACGAAGGCGCGCTGCTCGGCCGGGCGGGTGCCGAGCCCGAGACCGGTGGTGAGCAGCAGTTCACCGCCCTTGAGCAGCGAAGCGATGTTGGGGACCTCGCCCGCGTGCACCCAGCGCACCGTACGGTTCAGCCGGTCCGCGCCGGCCACCACCTCCGGAAGCCCGCCGCGCAGCCCCGGCAGTTCGAGTGCTCGCTGCACGGTGATTCCGCCTTGCGTCTCCACTGGCTCTGGCCTCGCGCTTCCCCTCGGGTCGGACGGCGGTCGCCCTTATCAGGAAGGTACCGGCCCGGGGCGCCCGAGGCGTCGTCGGGGGAGCCGGGGGAGAGCTGTTGACACGGGACGAGCGCCGCTGCGATCTTGTGGGCGCCGCGCGGGCCGGGCCGATCGGGCCCCGCATGCCGGGCGGCCCCGACAGCCGGACCGGACCTGGAGCAGACATGGGCGACGAAGCGACGGAGCACCCGAGCGGTCCGGAGCTTCCCGGCCCGCTGGTCGGGGTCGACTGGCTGGCGAGGCGGCTCGGCGGGCCGGGACTGGTGGTCCTCGATGCCTCGGTCGGCGCGCACCGGGGCGGCGAGCGGCGGATCCCGGGAGCGCGGGCCTTCGACATCGACGGGGCGCTGTCCGACCACTCCGGCCCGCTGCCCCACACGATGCCCGGCGCCGCCCGGTTCACCGAGGAGCTGCGCGCCCTCGGCGTGAACGGCTCCGACACCGTCGTCGTCCTCGACGGCGCGGGCATCTACTCCAGCGCCCGGGCCTGGTGGATGCTGCGGGCGATGGGCTTCGACCGGGTCGCGGTGCTCGACGGCGGCCTGCCCGCCTGGGCCGACGCCGGGCTGCCGCTGGAGGACGGCGGGCCCGCGCCCGCCCCCGTACCCGGCGACTTCACCGCACGGCCGCGCCCGGGAATGTTCGTCGGCGCCGATGAGGTGGCGGCGGCCCTGGCCGACCCCGCGGCGGTGGTCCTCGACGCCCGTACCCGGGAACGGTTCGCCGGCAGCGTCGCCGAACCCAGGCCCGGACTGCGCGCCGGACACATGCCGGGGGCGGTCAACCTGCCCTTCGGGGAGCTCCGGCGCGACGGGCGGATGCGTCCGGCGGGCGAGCTGCGCGCCTTGTTCGCGGCCCTCGCCGGGGAGCGCGAGCGGCTGGTCCTCAGCTGCGGATCGGGCGTCACCGCGTGCGTGCTGGCACTGGGGGCCGAACTGGCGGGGTACCGGGGACAGGCCGTGTACGACGGGTCCTGGAGCGAATGGGGGCTGCCGTCGCGGCGGCCCGTGGTGACCGGGGCGGACGGATCTCCGCCCGCCCCGTGACCTGGCCTCAGCCGACGTACGCCCCGCTCGCCGTCAGGCGCAGCGCCGTGTCGATCAGCGGCACATGGCTGAAGGCCTGCGGGAAGTTCCCCACCTGGCGTTGGAGCCGGGAGTCCCACTCCTCCGCGAGCAGGCCCAGGTCGTTGCGCAGGGACAGCAGCCGCTCGAAGAGCTGGCGGGCCTCGTCGACCCGGCCGATCATCGCCAGATCGTCCGCCAGCCAGAACGAGCAGGCCAGGAACGCGCCCTCGTCGCCCTCCAAACCGTCGACGCCCGCGTGCTCCCCCGAGGTGGGGTAGCGCAGCACGAAGCCGTCCTCGGTGGAAAGCTCGCGCTGGATCGCCTCGATCGTGCCGATGACGCGCTTGTCGTCCGGCGGTAGGAAGCCCATCTGCGGGATCAGCAGGAGCGAGGCGTCCAGTTCCTTCGAGCCGTAGGACTGGGTGAAGGTGTTGCGTTCCGGGTCGTAGCCCCGCTCGCAGACATCGCGGTGGATGTCGTCGCGCAGCTCGTGCAGGCGCTCCAGCGGCCCTTCCGCGTCCCCGGACTCGATGAGCTTGATGGTGCGGTCGACGGCGACCCAGGCCATCACCTTCGAGTGGACGAAGTGACGGCGCGGCCCGCGCACCTCCCAGATGCCCTCGTCCGGCTCGTCCCAGTGCTTCTCCAGGTACTCGATCAGCTTGAGCTGGAGCCCGGTCGCGTAGTCGTTGCGGGTCAGGCCCGTCATGTGGGCGAGGTGGAGCGCCTCGGTGACCTCGCCGTACACGTCCAGCTGGAGCTGGCCCGCCGCGCCGTTGCCGACCCGGACCGGGGCCGAGTTCTCGTAGCCGGGCAGCCAGTCCAGCTCGGCCTCGCCCAGCTCGCGCTCGCCCGCGATGCCGTACATGATCTGGAGGTTCTCCGGGTCGCCGGCGACCGCCCGCAGCAGCCACTCGCGCCAGGCGCGGGCCTCCTCGCGGTAGCCGGTGCGCAGCAGCGAGGAGAGGGTGATCGCGGCGTCGCGCAGCCAGGTGTAGCGGTAGTCCCAGTTCCGGGAGCCGCCGATGTCCTCCGGCAGGGAGGTGGTGGGCGCGGCGACGATGCCGCCGGTCGGCGCGTACGTCAGGGCCTTGAGGGTGATCAGGGAGCGGACCACGGCCTCGCGGTAGGGCCCGTGGTACGTGCACTGCTCGACCCATTCGCGCCAGAAGTCCGCGGTCGCGTCCAGCGAACCCTCCGGGTCCGGCAGGCCGGGCGGCTCGTGGTGCGAGGGCTGCCAGCTGATCGTGAACGCGATCCGGTCACCCGGCGCGACCGTGAAGTCCGAGTACGTCGTCAGGTTCTCGCCGTACGTGTCGGCGGGGGTGTCCAGCCAGACGGAGTCCGGGCCCGCGACGGCGACCGTGCGGCCGTCGACCTTGTGCACCCAGGGGGTGACCCGGCCGTAGCTGAACCGCATGCGCAGCTCGGAGCGCATCGGCACCCGGCCGCTGATCCCCTCCACGATCCGGATCACCTGCGGCGCACCGTCACGCGGTGGCATGAAATCGGTCACTCTGACCGTTCCGCGCGGTGTGTCCCACTCCGATTCCAGGATGAGGGAGTCCCCGCGGTAGCGGCGGCGGTCCGCGGCCGGCGGCTGCGTCCCGTCCTCCCGCGACGGGCCCAGGCGCCAGAAGCCGTGCTCCTCGGTGCCCAGCAGGCCCGCGAAGACGGCGTGCGAATCGAAGCGGGGAAGGCACAGCCAGTCCACTGTGCCGTCCCGGCAGACCAGGGCGGCGGTCTGCATGTCTCCGATGAGTGCGTAATCCTCGATGCGCCCGGCCACGTGCGTCTCCAGTCGAACGGCCATGTCGCCCCGTAGGGCATTACTGCGGGTCAAGAGGTCGTCGCAAGGGTGTGTTGTGGGGGAACCTGCGAACGCGTCACCTCGCCCGGGGCGAGTGCCGGGGCGAGTGTCCGAGCAGGATACGACGCAACCCAGGTGATCCGCGCGACCGTCTTGACAACCGGTCTCACCCGAACGGGTGTGTGTGCGGACACTCGTGGTGATCATGCGAGGTGGGCGTCGGGATGCGGCCGGAAGCGGGCTCCTCTCGGCGCTGATACCCTGGTAGCCCGTGGACCGGTGGTCGTCCGCAACCGCAGACGAGGCCCCCGAACCGCAGCGACGGCGCCTCCGGAGTCTCCGGACGAAAACGCCGGTACGCACCTCACGATCGCGACCACGGGAGCCCCCTTTGGCTATGCAGCCCACATCCACGACGACCAAGCACATCTTCGTCACCGGGGGTGTCGCCTCTTCCCTCGGCAAGGGTCTGACTGCCTCCAGCCTCGGTGCCCTGCTCAAGGCGCGCGGCCTTCGGGTCACCATGCAGAAGCTCGACCCCTACCTCAACGTCGACCCGGGCACGATGAACCCGTTCCAGCACGGTGAGGTGTTCGTCACCAACGACGGTGCCGAGACCGACCTGGACATCGGCCACTACGAGCGCTTCCTCGACGTCGACCTCGACGGCTCCGCCAACGTCACCACCGGCCAGGTCTACTCGCAGGTGATCGCCAAGGAGCGGCGCGGCGAGTACCTCGGTGACACCGTGCAGGTCATCCCGCACATCACCAACGAGATCAAGCACCGCATCCGCCGCATGGCCACCGAGGACGTCGACGTCGTCATCACCGAGGTCGGCGGCACGGTCGGCGACATCGAGTCGCTGCCGTTCCTGGAGACCGTCCGCCAGGTCCGCCACGAGGTCGGCCGGGACAACGTCTTCGTCGTGCACATCTCGCTGCTGCCCTACATCGGCCCGTCCGGCGAGCTCAAGACCAAGCCGACCCAGCACTCCGTCGCCGCGCTGCGCAACATCGGTATCCAGCCGGACGCCATCGTGCTGCGCGCCGACCGCGACGTACCGACCGCCATCAAGCGCAAGATCTCGCTGATGTGCGACGTCGACGAGGCCGCCGTGGTGGCCTGCGTGGACGCCAAGTCGATCTACGACATCCCGAAGGTGCTGCACACCGAGGGCCTGGACGCCTACGTGGTGCGCAAGCTCGATCTGCCGTTCCGCGACGTCGACTGGACGACGTGGGACGACCTGCTGGACCGCGTCCACAACCCCGACCACGAGATCACCGTGGCGCTCGTCGGCAAGTACATCGACCTGCCCGACGCCTACCTCTCGGTCACCGAGGCCATCCGGGCCGGCGGCTTCGCCAACAAGGCGCGGGTCAAGGTCAAGTGGGTCGCCTCGGACGACTGCAAGACCACGGCGGGTGCCGCGAAGCAGCTCGGCGACGTCGACGCGATCTGCGTCCCCGGCGGCTTCGGCGACCGCGGTGTCAACGGCAAGATCGGCGCCATCCAGTACGCCCGCGAGAACAAGGTGCCGCTGCTCGGCCTCTGCCTCGGCCTCCAGTGCATCGTGATCGAGGCCGCGCGCAACCTCGCCGAGATCCCCGACGCCAACTCCACCGAGTTCGATGCCGCCACCTCGCACCCCGTCATCTCGACGATGGAGGAGCAGCTGGCGTACGTCGAGGGCGCGGGCGACCTGGGCGGCACCATGCGGCTCGGCCTGTACCCGGCGAAGCTCGCCGAGGGCTCGCTGGTCCGCGAGGCGTACGACGGCCAGCCGTACGTGGAGGAGCGCCACCGCCACCGCTACGAGGTCAACAACGCCTACCGGGCCGAGCTGGAGAAGAAGGCCGGTCTGGTCTTCTCCGGCACCTCCCCGGACAACAAGCTCGTCGAGTACGTCGAGTACCCGCGCGAGATCCACCCCTACCTGGTCGCCACCCAGGCGCACCCGGAGCTCCGCTCCCGCCCGACCCGCCCGCACCCGCTCTTCGCGGGTCTGGTGAAGGCGGCCGTCGCGCGCAAGACGGGCGCCGCGGCCGGTGACAGCAAGGGCAAGCCGTCGGGCAAGTAGTCCGGCGCCGCACAGGCGTTAACGTTGACCGGGGTACGTGTCCTTCGAGGACGCGTACCCCGGTTTCTGTTTTTCGTGGGAGGACGTAGATGGGTTTCCAGGACACGCCCGAGGAGTGGCAGGTCACCGCGACCGAGACGCCCTTCACCGGCAACAAGACCAGCGTCCGCACCGACGAAGTGGTGATGCCGGACGGCACGGTCGTGCGCCGCGACTACCAGGTCCACCCGGGCTCGGTCGCCGTGCTCGCGCTCGACGACGACAACCGGGTCGTGGTGCTGCGGCAGTACCGCCACCCGGTGCGCCACAAGCTCTGGGAGATCCCGGCCGGACTGCTCGACGTCCCCGGCGAGAACCCGCTGCACGCGGCGCAGCGCGAGCTCTACGAGGAGGCGTACGTCAAGGCCGAGGACTGGCGGGTGCTGACCGACGTCTACACCACACCGGGCGGCTGCGACGAAGCCGTACGGATCTTCCTGGCCCGGAACCTCTCCGAGGCCGACGGGGAGCGCTTCGAGGTCTCCGAGGAGGAGGCCGACATGGAGCTGGCCCGGGTGCCGCTCCAGGAGCTGGTACGGGGCGTGCTCGCGGGGGATCTGCACAACAACTGCCTCGTGGTGGGCGTCCTCTCGCTCGCGGCGGTGCTCGCCGGTGACGGGATCGATTCGCTGCGCCCGGCCGACGCGCCGTGGCCGGCCCGCCCCTTCGAGGCCTGACGGGACGGCAGGACCGCCGGGCGGCGCGCTGAGATCTGACGAGCCGCGGTGCCGCCTGGTGGCGCACACCGAGATCCTTCGATCGGACAAGATGCTGATCCGATCGGGGGACCTCTGTGTCGTGCTCGGTCCTGCTCCAGGCAGAACGTCCATGCGCCTGAACTACGCTCACAATGCCCGGACCGGAGTTCCGGCGGGCGACGCGTGCAGCGAAGTGGAGCGTGGCCCGTGACGGATCAGGCGGTGGACACCAGCGGCCCGGCCGAGGCAGCGGGAACCGAGGAGCCGTCCGGCACCGCCCCACCCCAATTCTTCGGACGTGCACGCGAGTTGAAGGCGTTGCGGGCCGACATCGAACGGGTCGGCCTGGACACCCTGGCCGGCCGCAAGGCCGCCCGCGCCCGGGTCCTGCTGATCGCCGGACGCCCCGGATCCGGACGCACCGCGCTCGCCGAGGAACTCACCCGCAGGCTGCTCGCCGAGGGCGACCACCCCGACGGACTGCTCCGCGTCCGGCTCACCGAACCCGGCGGCGCACCGGTGCCCACCGAGCGCACCGCCCGCGAGCTGCTCGACCGGATGGGGGTGACCGGGCCGCCCGGCGCGGACGGGGACGAACTGTCCGGGATGGTCCGCGAGGAGCTCGCCGGACGCCGCGCCATGCTGTTCCTGGACGACGCGGCGGACGCGGAACAGGTCGACCCGCTGCTGCCGGACAACCCGGACTGCCTGGTCGTCGCCACGTCCGGGGGCCCACTGACCGGCATCCCGGGCGTCCGCCCCTGCACCATCGGAGGCCTGGACGCGGGCTCCGCCGTGCGGCTGCTCGCCCGCACCATCGGAGAGGTCAGGATCACCGTCGACCCGCGGACCGCCGAGACCCTCACCGAGGAGTGCGGCGGGCTGCCGGCCGCCCTGGTCATGGTCGCCGGCTGGCTCGCCGCCCGCCCCATGGCATCGGTCGCCGATGTCACCAAGCAGCTGCGCGAACTGCCGGACGACACGGAGCAGTCCACCGGCTCCCGCCCGCTGGCCCGCGCGTTCCGGCTGGTCCACGACTCGCTGCCGCCGACCGCGGCCCGGATACTGCGACTGCTCGCCCTCGCCCCCGCCGGACTCGCCGACGCCCACACAGCCTCCGCGCTGGCCGGCTGCTCCGTCTCGGCCGCTCAGGCGACCCTCGACGACTTCGTGGCCCTGGGGCTGCTGCACACCAACGCGGCGGACCAGCCGCAGTACGAGGTTCCCGGCTGCCTCGCGCCGCTGCTGCGGGCGCTGCTGGAGGCCAGGGACCGGCCGGCGGAGCTCCAGCTGGCCAGGGCCCGGATGCTGGAGCGCACCGTACGGCTGCTCCAGTCCTGCCGGGCGGTCACCGAACCCGAGGGTTCCCCGGCCCGCCGCAAGCTCGCAGGGCTCCCGCGCTCGCTGCGCTTCCCGGGTCCCGAGGCGGCCGCCGAATGGCTGCGGATCCGCCGGCCCGCCCTGCTGGCCTCGGCCCGGATCGCCGTCGAGGACGGTGAACTCGACACCCTGGCAAGGCGCTTGGTGGCCGCGCTGGTGCGGGCGCTGGCCGTGCACCAGGGCACCGAGGCCGCCGCGCCCGAGCTGTACGGACTGCACGGTCTGGTGCTGGCCGTGGCCGAGCGGCGCGAGCTGCCCCGCGAGCGGGCCGCGGCGCTGCTCAACCTCGCCGACCTCGACGCCAGGACCGGCCGCACCCGGGAGGCGCTGGCCCGCTACCGGGCCGCGCTGGATGCCGGAAGGGCCGCGAAGGACCCGTACGCCACCGGCCGCGCGATGGAATCCGTAGGCGGCGCCTACGCCGAGCTGGGGGACTTCCAGCGGGCCTCCGACTGGTACGGCCGCGCGCTGGCGCAGCGCCTCACCCAGGGGGAGCGGGCCGACGAGGCACGGCTGTACGGGCGGCTCGGCGCCGTCCACACCTATGCCGGGCGGTACGGCGAGGCGCTGCGGAACTGGCGCGCCGCGGCGGCCGGGTACCGCAGGCTCGGCGACGTGCCGGCCCAGGCGCGGGCGCTCAGCGAGGCGGCGCGGGTCCAGGAGTACGCGGGCCGGCCGCACGAGTCCCTGCACACCTGCCAGGAGGCCGTCGAGTGGGCCAGGCGGGCAGGTGACGTACGACTCCAGGCGGCGCTGGAGCTCCGGCTGGCCGACACGCTCGACAGGCTCGGCGACCCGGCTGCGGCCAAGCTGCACCGGGGTCTGGCCGACAGATTGCTGGGCCAGGAGGGTGTGGCCTGCGAAATCCGTAGTACGGCGACAGAAAAATAATGCTTTGTAAGGCTAGACAGCACGAAACCCTTCATTAGACTGGCTTTGCCGCGTGTGTTCGCGGTGTATCCATTTACGTAGTGTCTATCCGGGTATGTATAGCTGTGCCCGGGTAACCCTCTGAGCCAAGGACCGTGATCGACGTGAAGGTCGGCATCCCCCGCGAAGTCAAGAACAACGAGTTCCGCGTGGCGATCACGCCTGCCGGTGTGCACGAGCTCGTCCGCCACGGCCACCAGGTCGTCGTCGAGGAGAACGCCGGGGCCGGCTCCTCCATCACGGACGAGGAGTACATCGCCGCCGGGGCGCAGATCCTCCCCACCGCCGACGAGGTCTGGGCCACCGCCGACCTGCTGCTGAAGGTCAAGGAGCCGGTCGCCGAGGAGTACCACCGCCTCCGCAAGGACCAGACGCTCTTCACCTACCTGCACCTCGCGGCCTCCCGCGAGTGCACCGACGCGCTGATCGAGTCGGGCACCACGGCCATCGCCTACGAGACGGTCGAGACCGCCAACCGCGCGCTCCCGCTGCTCGCCCCGATGTCCGAGGTCGCGGGCCGGCTGGCCCCGCAGGTCGGCGCCTACCACCTGATGCGCTCGGTCGGCGGCCGCGGCGTGCTGCCGGGCGGCGTCCCGGGCACGGCGCCCGCCGAGGCCGTCGTCATCGGCGGCGGCGTCTCCGGCTGGAACGCCACGCAGATCGCTGTCGGCCTCGGCTTCCACGTCACGCTGCTCGACAGGGACATCAACAAGCTCCGTGAGGCCGACAAGGTCTTCGGCACCAAGGTGAAGACCGTCGTCTCCAACGCCTTCGAGCTGGAGAAGGCCGTCATCGAGGCCGACCTCGTCGTGGGCGCCGTCCTGATCCCCGGCGCGAAGGCGCCGAAGCTGGTCACCAACGAGCTCGTCGCCAAGATGAAGCCCGGAAGTGTACTTGTCGACATTGCGATCGACCAGGGCGGCTGCTTCGAGGACTCGCACCCGACGACGCACGCCGAGCCGACCTTCAAGGTCCACAACTCGGTGTTCTACTGCGTCGCGAACATGCCGGGCGCGGTGCCGAACACCTCGACGTACGCCCTCACCAACGCCACGCTGCCGTACATCGTGGAGCTCGCCAACCGCGGCTGGGTCGAGGCGCTGCGCCGCGACGCCGCGCTCGCCAAGGGCCTCAACACCCATGACGGGCAGGTTGTTTACCGCGAGGTGGCCGAGGCGCACGGCCTGGAGCACGTCGAGCTGAGCTCGCTCCTCGGCTGACGGGTCAACGCCTTCCGTCAACCTCACGCACACGGCCGGACCTTGCCGAGCAAGGTCCGGCCGTACGCATGCCGGGCCCCTTCGGCGACCCCGTTCAACTCGTCTCGAACGTAACCCTTTAACCGATTCGTACGCCCGTTAAATCTGTGCCCCGGTGGCCGCACGCCCTTGACAGGGGCGTGTTCGATTGCCGACACATCGGGCCGGGTCCGGCGGATTGTGTTGCTGCGAAGCGGTGACACGCCATAGAGTCGCCAATCGTCGGCATGGTGCCACGCTGACCTATCGATAAGTTTCCTGGTCACGTCCAAGGAGGTAAGACGACTTGTGAATGAGTCGACATTTACTCCCGGGGGTGTTCATCCAGGGATGCCTGCGCGGGGCCAGAGCCCGAACGGGCTGGAGGCTGTCGGCTCCGTCGCTGTCCGCACCTTCGCCACCCAACAGCACATGACGACAGCCCCCCAGATGATGGACGGCCTACACGTGAACGCCATGGCCGGCAACGAGAGTGGCCGGGGAACCGCCCACTTCGCCGACTTCGACGAGGTGCCCCAGGGGCACTTCTACGACCCCGACGCCGAGTACGAACCCGATCCGGAGTACGCGGCCACCCTCGCGCCCGACGCTGCCCGTCAGCGCCGCGAGCGGATCGGCCCCACCGGCCGGCCCCTGCCCTACTTCCCGATCCCGGGCCCGCTGACCGATCACGGCCCCGCCAAGATCATCGCGATGTGCAACCAGAAGGGCGGCGTCGGCAAGACCACGTCGACCATCAACCTGGGCGCCGCACTCGCGGAGTACGGACGGCGCGTCCTGCTCGTCGACTTC
Organism: Streptomyces sp. NPDC102437; assembly: GCF_044765565.1. Taxonomy (NCBI): domain Bacteria; kingdom Bacillati; phylum Actinomycetota; class Actinomycetes; order Kitasatosporales; family Streptomycetaceae; genus Streptomyces; species Streptomyces sp. NPDC102437. The sequence goes on from NZ_JBIWKI010000024.1 coordinate 22,757, forward strand.
GACCCGCAGGGTGCCCTGTCGGTCGGGCTCGGCGTCAACCCGATGGAGCTCGACCTCACGGTCTACAACCTGCTCATGGAGCGGGGCATGTCGGCCGACGAGGTCCTGCTGAAGACCGCGGTCCCGAACATGGACCTGCTGCCCAGCAACATCGACCTGTCGGCCGCCGAGGTGCAGCTGGTGAGCGAGGTCGCCCGGGAGTCCACGCTGCAGCGTGCCCTGAAGCCGCTGATGGCCGATTACGACTACATCGTGATCGACTGCCAGCCGTCGCTCGGCCTGCTCACGGTGAACGCCCTCACGGCCGCCCACAAGGTCATAGTGCCGCTCGAGTGCGAATTCTTCGCCCTGCGTGGTGTGGCGTTGCTCACCGAGACCATCGAGAAGGTCCAGGAGCGCCTCAACCCCGATCTGGAGCTCGACGGCATCCTCGCCACCATGTACGACTCCCGTACGGTGCACAGCCGTGAGGTCCTCGCGCGCGTCGTCGAGGCGTTCGACGACCACGTCTACCACACGGTCATCGGGCGCACGGTGCGCTTCCCGGAGACCACCGTCGCCGGTGAGCCCATCACCACGTACGCCTCCAACTCGGTCGGTGCCGCCGCCTATCGCCAGCTCGCCAGGGAGGTGCTCGCCCGGTGTCACGCCGAGTGAGTCTGCCCGGGGCCGACGAACTGTTCCGTACCACCGGAGGAATGGGGCTCCAGGCCTCGTCCCCCGCGGACCGGCGACGCAAGGCGAACGGTGAGGCCCGGGTGCCCGGCCCGGCCGGGGAGAACGATTCCGGGGCGGACGGATCCGGCACGGAAGCGGCGCAGGACGCCGCCGGCTCCTCGCGCGAGGAGCACTCCGCGGCGGACGCCGACGCGGGGGAGTCACGCAGCCGCGACGCCGACCGGGTCGCGGCGGCCGCACAGGCGGGCCGCAGGCCCCAGCAGTCAGTACCGGTGGCCGCGCCCCCGTCCGCGTCGCCCGCCGCGTCCTCGTCCGCGCAGGAGGCGGTTCCCGCCCCTGCCGTCCAGCAGCAGCGCAGGCGTGGAGGCGGGCGCGGGGCGAACCGCAGGCCCAGCGGCCGCGAGCGCCACGACGAGAAGATCACCGTCTACGTCTCGGCCGAGGAGCTGATGGACCTGGAGCACGCCCGTCTCGTGCTGCGTGGGGAGCACGGGCTCGCCGTCGACCGAGGGCGGATCGTCCGTGAGGCGGTCGCGGTGGTGCTCGCGGATCTGGAGTCGCGGGGCGACGCGAGCATCCTCGTACGGCGGCTGCGCGGCCGCTGACCGGTGCGGCGGCCGGTAGCCTGCCCGGTGGGCGGCCGCCGGACGAGCGGCCAGGCCCCTTCCGTACGGGCCACGGCCCGCCGCCCGTATCCCGCTGCCCCTGGAATTTCATGCCGACGACCGACGAGCCCGCCCGCACCCCACGCCGCCCCCTGGGGCGCGGTCCGGGCGGCGCGAGCGTGCCGGAGCCGGTGGGCGGCGGGATGGCCGGGGCGCAGGCCCCTGCGCCGCCCGCGCCCGAAGCCGCGGCGCCGGAGGTACCGCCCGCGCCCGAGGCGCATGAAGTGCCCGAGTTGCCTGATGCGGGCCCAGGGCCCACCGAGCCTCCAGGGTCTCCCGGGCCCGCCGACGACGGTCGGTTCACCGTCCGGCTGGCGAACTTCGAGGGGCCGTTCGACCTCCTCCTCCAGCTCATCGCCAAGCACAAGCTCGATGTGACCGAAGTCGCGCTGTCGAAGGTCACCGACGAGTTCATGGCGCACATCCGCGCCATGGGGCCGGACTGGGACCTGGACCAGACCACCGAGTTCCTCGTCGTCGCCGCGACCCTGCTCGATCTGAAGGCGGCCCGGCTGCTGCCCGCCGCCGAGGTGGAGGACGAGGCGGATCTGGCGCTGCTCGAAGCGCGGGACCTGCTGTTCGCCCGGCTGCTCCAGTACCGCGCGTACAAACGCATCGCGGACATCCTCAGCGAGCGGCTGGCTTCGGAGGGGCGGCGGTTCCCGCGGACCGTGGGGCTGGAGCCGCACCACGCCGAGCTGCTGCCCGAGGTCGTGATCAGCATCGGGGCACAGGGGTTCGCCGCGCTGGCCGTGAAGGCGATGCAGCCCAGGCCCGAGCCGCAGGTGTACGTCGACCACATCCACGCGCCGCTGGTCAGCGTGCGGGAACAGGCCCAGATCGTGGTGGCGCGGCTGCGGGAGGCGGGCGAGATCAGCTTCCGTACGCTCACCGAGGACGCCCCGGACACCCTCACCGTCGTCGCCCGGTTCCTCGCGCTGCTGGAGCTTTACCGGGAGAAGGCCGTCGCGCTCGACCAGGACGAGGCGCTCGCGGAGCTGATGGTGCGCTGGGCCGGGGGAGAGGGGGCCGGGCCCGTCGTCACGGACGAGTTCGACACCGGGGCAAGGGACGTCCAGGAGGATGGGAAGGCATGAGTCAGCAGGAGAAGAGCGGCTCCGGCGTCGCGGATCTCGATCTCAGGCCCGCGCTGGAGGCCGTCCTCATGGTCGTCGACGAACCCGCCACCGAGGAGCACCTCGCCAAGGTGCTGGAGCGGCCGCGCAGGGCCGTCGCCGACGCGCTGCGCGAGCTGGCCGACGAGTACACCGTGCAGCGGCGCGGCTTCGAGCTGCGGCTGGTGGCGGGCGGCTGGCGCTTCTACACCCGTCCCGAGTACGCGGCGGCCGTGGAGGGCTTCGTCCTGGACGGCCAGCAGGCCCGGCTGACCCAGGCGGCGCTGGAGACCCTCGCGGTGGTCGCGTACCGCCAGCCGGTCAGCCGTTCCAGGGTCTCCGCGGTCCGCGGTGTGAACTGTGACGGGGTCATGCGGACCCTGTTGCAGCGGGGGCTGGTGGGGGAAGCGGGCGCGGAACCCGAAACAGGTGCGATCCTGTACAGGACGACGAACTACTTTCTGGAGCGGATGGGCCTGCGCGGCCTGGATGAGCTCCCGGAGCTCGCGCCCTTCCTCCCCGAGGCGGACGCGATCGAGGCTGAGACGCTAGAGGGTGTGCCGTCGTTCGATCCGGACGCACCGGACACCCCGGATACTCACGCAGACGACAAGACGGATTTTTGATGCGAAGCAGTGGCAGGAACAGCGGAAGCGGCGGCGGAGCCAGGAGCGGCGGCGGCAGGAGCGGCGGCAGGAACAACCTCGGCAGCGGCAGGAACAGCAACCCGAAGCCTCGGGTTTCCGGCTCCGAGCGTGACGACAAGCAGGAACAGCGCCCCCGCCGGCCCCGCCCCGAGGAGCGCCGCTACGACGTGGGCAACGACAAGCCGGGCGGCGACGGAGGCACCCGCAAGGGTCGCGGCGCGGCGGCCCGCGGCGGCGCCAAGGGCGGCCCGAAGGCGGCGACCGGCGGCTCCAGGAGCAGTGGCCGCCGTACCCCGTACGGTGCCCCGTCCCGTCCGCGTGAGCTCGACGCCAAGATCGAGCAGCGCAACCGGGACCGGTACGCGGGCAAGGCCGACATCAGGACGCCCAAGACCCACCCGGGCGCCGAGCAGGAGGGCGAGCGGCTGCAGAAGGTCCTCGCCAGGGCCGGCATGGGCTCGCGCCGGGCGTGCGAGGAGCTGATCGAGCAGGCGCGCGTCGAGGTCAACGGCGAGATCGTCCTCGAGCAGGGCATGCGCGTCGATGTGAACCGGGACGAGATCAAGGTCGACGGTCTGACCGTCGCCGCCCAGTCCTACCTCTTCTTCGCGCTGAACAAGCCCGCCGGTGTCGTCTCCTCGATGGAGGACCCGGACGGCCGCCAGTGCCTCGGCGACTACGTCACCAACCGTGAGACGCGGCTCTTCCACGTCGGCCGGCTGGACACCGAGACCGAGGGCATCATCATGCTCACAAACCACGGTGAGCTGGCCCACCGTCTGACCCACCCCAAGTACGGGGTGAAGAAGACCTATCTGGCCGCCATCCAGGGACCGCTCCCGCGCGACCTGGGCAAGCGGCTCAAGGACGGCATCCAGCTGGAGGACGGGTACGCCCGCGCCGACCACTTCCGGGTCGTCGAGAACACCGGCAAGAACTACCTGGTCGAGGTGACCCTCCACGAGGGCCGCAAGCACATCGTCCGCCGGATGCTGGCCGAGGCCGGCTTCCCGGTCGAGCGGCTCGTACGGACGTCCTTCGGGCCGATCCCGCTGGGCGACCAGAAGTCCGGCTGGCTGCGCCGCCTCACCAACACCGAGGTGGGCATGCTGATGCGCGAGGTCGGCCTGTAGCCCTGCCGGCATCCCTCCTCCGTACGCTCCACGGCCCGCGGCCGGTTCCTGTCTTCGATTTTCGAACAGGAATCGGCCGCGGGCCTTTTCCTGCACCCCTTCCACCTTTATAGTCAGAGTGACTATTAAGAAGGAGGCGGGCGTGAGTCTCGCGGATTTCCTCGATCCCCTGCAGCAACCCCTGGTGACGGTGCTCGACACCCCGGTCAGCTGGACCGAGGTGCTCGGCTTCGGCAGCGGGGCGCTGTGCGTATGGCTCGTGGCCCGCCAGCACCTCGCCAACTGGCCGATCGGCATCGCCAACAACATCTTCTTCATCCTGCTGTTCACCCAGTCCGGTCTGTACGCCGACGCCGGCCTCCAGATCGTCTTCATCGCCCTCGCCGCGTACGGCTGGTGGTCCTGGACCCATGGGGGTGGACCGGGCTCACCGGACCTGCCGGTGCGGCGCACCACGCGCACCGAATGGACCTGGCTGCTCGCGGCGGGGGCGGTGGGGACCGTTGCCCTCACCGCCCTGCTCGACCACGCCACCGACTCGACCGTGCCCTTCTGGGACGCCCTGACGACCGCGCTGTCCCTGACGGCTACGTACGGGCAGTGCCGCAAGCTCGTCGAGTCCTGGTGGCTCTGGATCGCCGCCGATGTGGTGTACATCCCGCTGTACGCGTACAAGGAGCTCTATCTGACCTCGCTGCTGTACATCGGATTCCTGACGCTCTGCCTGCTCGGCCTGCGTAACTGGAGGCGTGATCTCGCCGGACATCGGCTCCAGCCGGCGGAGGTGGCGGCATGAAGCGCTTCGGGCACGGGCTGGTACTCGGCAAGTTCTACCCGCCGCACGCCGGCCACCACCACCTCGTCCGCACCGCGCAGGACCGCTGCGAACGGCTGACCGTCCTGGTCTGCGCCGCCTCCGTCGAGTCCGTGCCGCTCGCCGACCGGGTGGCCTGGATGCGGGAGGTGCACCCGGACGTAAGGGTCGTCGGCGCCGTGGACGACATCCGCATGGACCTCCACGACCCGGTGATCTGGGACGCGCACATGGCCGTCTTCACCGGGGCCGTGCCGGAGCCGGTGGACGCCGTCTTCACCTCGGAGTCGTACGGGGACGAACTCGCCCGCCGGTTCGGTGCCGAATCCGTCTGCGTCGACCCCGACCGCACGGTCTTCCCGGTCTCCGGCACCGCCGTCCGCAAGGACCCGGTCGGCTGCTGGGACTTCCTGGAGCCGCCCGTACGGGCCGCCCTCGCCCGCCGGGTCGTCGTCCTCGGAGCGGAATCCACCGGCACCACGACCGTGGCCCGCGCCCTCGCCGACCACTACCGCGCGCGCGGCGGCGTCTGGGCGCGAACCGGATACGTCGCCGAGTACGGGCGGGAGTTCAGCGAACAGAAGCTGGCCGCCCTGCGCGAGCGGTGGCCCGGGGCCCAGTGGGAGGACGTCAGCTTCACCACCGACGACTTCCCGCTGATCGCCCGGACCCAGAACGACAGGGAGGAGGCCGCCGCACGCACCGGGTCGCCGGTGCTCTTCTGCGACACCGACTCCTTCGCCACCACCGTCTGGCACGAGCGGTACATCGGCGGACGCAACCCGCTCGTCGAGGAGACCGCGGACCGGGTCGGCCACCACCTGTGGCTGCTCACCGACCACGAGGGCGTCGCCTTCGAGGACGACGGACTGCGCGACGGCGAGGAGCTGCGGCCCTGGATGACCGACCGTTTCCGGGCCGAACTCACCCGTACCGGAAGGGAGTTCATCGAGCTCACCGGAGGCCGTCAGGAACGCCTGGCCACCGCGGTCGCCGCCGTGGACGCACTGCTCGCCGACAGCTGGAACTTCGCCGCGCCCCTGCCGGAGCACCGATGAGCCCCGAAGCCCCCGAAGGCTACGACCCGCACGCCTTCGAACCCTTCGCTGTCACCGTCGACCTCGCCGTCTTCACGGTCCGCGACGGCCGGCTGCACGTCCTGCTCGTCGAACGGGGCGAGGACCCGTACAAGGGGCACTGGGCGCTGCCCGGCGGCTTCGTGCTGCCGCGGGAGTCCGCCGAGTCCGCCGCCCGCCGGGAACTCGCCGAGGAGACCGGACTGACCGAGGGCACCGTCAGCGCCCTCCACCTGGAACAGCTGCGCACCTACAGCGATCCGGACCGCGATCCCAGGATGCGGGTCGTCTCGGTCGCCTACGCCGCACTCGTACCCGACCTGCCCGAACCGCGCGGCGGCGGCGACGCGGCCAGCGCCCAGTGGTGGGACGCCGGGGCACTCGGCCCGCTCGCCTTCGACCACGACCGGATCCTCGCCGACGCGCACGACCGGATCGGCGCCAAGCTCGAATACAGCTGTCTGGCCACCGCCTTCTGCCCGCCCGAATTCACCCTGGGGGAACTCCAGCAGGTGTACGAGACGGTCTGGGGCGTCGAGCTGGACCGGCCCAACTTCCGGCGCAAGGTCCTCACCACGCCCGGCTTCGTCCAGGCCGTGGAGGGATCGCCGCGCCGCACCGGCGGACGGGGGAAACCCGCCGCGCTCTACCGGGCGGGTGCCGCTACCGCCCTGCACCCACCACTGCTGAGACCGGAAGGAAGAAGCACGTGATCGTGACCAGGACCATCACCAAGCAGGCCGCCACCGGCGCGCTGACCGGGCTCGCGCTCGGCGACGCACTGGGCTTCCCGACCGAGTTCAACAACGTCCCGTCGATCCTCGCCAAGTGCGGGCCGTGGCGCACGATGCGGCTGCCGAAGCCGGCGCACGTCACCGACGACACCCAGATGACGCTGGCCCTGGGGCGGGGCATCCGCACCGCCATGGACCGCGGGCTGCTCACCCCCCTGCGGCTGACCCGCCCGGTGCGCGAGGAGTTCGTCGACTGGTACCACTCGCCCGACAACAACCGCGCCCCCGGCCGCACCTGCATGACTGCCTGCCGGCTGCTCGACAGCGACCGGCTCTGGCAGGAGGCCAGTCAGACCGGCTCCAAGGGCTGCGGCGCCAACATGCGGGTCGCGCCGATCGGACTCGTCCCCGGACTCAGCGAGGAACAGCGTTCCGGCGCGGCCCAGTTGCAGGCGGCCCTCACCCACGGGCACCCGACCGCGCTCGCCGCGTCCGACCTGACGGCCCGCACCGTGTACCTGCTGGCGCAGGGGGCGGAACCCATGGGCCTGATCGGCCAGTTGCGCAGTTACGCGTACGAGAACAGCGGCCGCTACCTCACCCGCTGGCTCGGCGACCTCTGGCGGTACGCGGGCGACTCCTCGCCCGAGTTGTACATCCAGCGCGGCTGGGACGAATGCCTCACCGCCCTGGCCCGCGTCCAGGACGCGCTGCGCAACCCGTCCCCGGAGACCGACCCCTGCGAGCTGACCGGCGACGGCTGGATCGCCGAGGAAGCCCTGGCCACGGCCCTGCACTGCTTCCTCCTCTTCCCCGAGGACCCCGTCACCGCACTCCGCCGGGCCGCCTGCACCCGGGGCGACTCGGACTCCCTCGGCTGCCTCACCGGCGCGTTCGCCGGGGCGCACCTGGGGGCGGCGGCCTGGCCCAAGGAGTGGGCGGAGCGGATCGAGTACCGAAGCGATCTGCTGTCGCTGGGGGCGCTCTGGGATTCTTGATCCATGCGCATGGACACCAAGCACCTCAGTGAAGCCGGGCTGCCGGTCACCGACCTCGGCCCGGTCCTCGCCGGGGAACGCCACCCGCTGCTCTTCGCCACGGTCTCCGGGGCCCATCTGTACGGGTTCCCCTCCAAGGACTCGGATGTGGACCTTCGGGGGGTCCATCTCCTGCCGGCGGAGGATCTCGTGGGACTGCGCGAGGCCGAGGAGACGCGCTCGCGGATGTGGGACCGGGACGGGGTCGAGATGGATCTCGTCACGCATGACCTGCGGAAGTTCGTCCGGCTGATGCTGAAGCCCAACGGCTACGTGCTGGAACAGCTGCTCTCGCCGCTGGTCGTGCACACCAGCGAGCCGCACGCGGAACTGGTGGAGCTGGCGCCGGGCGTGGTCACCCGCAACCACGCCCACCACTACCGGGGGTTCGCGGGCACCCAGTGGCGGCTCTTCGGGAAGACCGGTGAACTGAAGCCGCTGCTGTACACGTTCCGGGCGCTGCTCACCGGGATCCACCTGATGCGCAGCGGTGAGGTGCGGGCCCATCTGCCGACCCTCCTGGGGGAGGTGTCGGCGCCCGCGTATCTGCCCGGGCTGATCGAGGCGAAGGCCGAGGCGGAGCACGGGGGAGCGGGGGAGGTGGACGGTGCGGTGGTGTCGCGGGACGTCGAGGCGCTGCACGGGGTGCTGGACGAGGCCCAGGCGGAATCGGGGCTTCCCGCGGCGGCCGGCGGGTTCGACGCGCTGCACGACCTCGTGGTGCGGGCGCGGTTGGCGGGGGTCTCCTGAGACCGGTCCGTGGACGGGGGTCTCCTAAGGCCGGTCCACGGACGCCCGGCGGGTGCGGATCAGGAAGTCCTCCACCCGGGCCCGGTCGGGCTCCGGGGGGAGCGGGGAGTTCCGAGCGGTCTCCTCGCTCTCCTCGGTGAGGCGGTTCATGCGGCGTTCGACCTCCTCCCACGTCACCTCGCCCCGCTTCACCGCCAGCAGTTCGTCGCGGGCCGCGCCCACCTCGATCGTGAGCTCGCCGGTGCGCAGCAGGTCCCGGCCGGTGCTCAGGAGCCGCAGCAGATGCATGGCGTGCTTCCAGCGCGGCGCCCCGTACTGCCGTACGTCCGCCTCCAGCTTCCTGCGCTGTCCCGACGCGTAGCGGACGAACGTCCGGTGGGCCAGCCGGGACAGGAACGCGCCGCGCAGGCAGAGCAGTTCACGGCCCACGTCGTCGATGTGCTCCACCAGCGGCGAGTGCAGGCACTCCAGCACATTGGGGTTGGCGCGCAGCGCCAGCTCGCAGAAGCGCTCCAGCTCCCAGGAGAACTGCTCCGGCTCCGGGCCGTCGACATGCGTCGGCGGCTTCTCGAACCGCCAGAACAGCGGGGTCGGCGCGAGGAACACACCGCGCCGGTCGGTGTCGCTCTCCTCCGTGGCGAGCCCGAAGGCGCGCGAGCCCATCACACAGGAGTAGACCGTGTGGTCGCGGACGAGCGCCTCGGGGCCGGGGGTGATCATGCCGGCGAGGGTACGTGAGCGGGGCCGGGGCGCACCGGGTATTTCGGCGTCGCCACCCTGGCACGGAGTGCCGCGCTCAAGTGGCACAAGCCCCGGTTCTGATCGACATTGTCGATAAATCATCCCCTCTGGAGAGGCAGAACCATGGCAGGAAACGATCTCGGCAGCCTGCTCGGCGGCTTGCTGGGCGACAGCGACCGGAGCGGCGGTGCGGGGAACATACTCGGCGCGCTGCTGGGCGCGCTCGGCAACGGCCAGGGCGGCCGGAGCGGTGCGGGCGGCGGCGGCGCGCTCGAAGGGCTGATCGCGATGCTCACCAGGTCCGGCCTCGTCGACCAGGCCCACTCCTGGGTCGGTACAGGGGAGAACCAGCCGGTCAGCGGCGCCCAGATCGCCGAGGCGCTGCCGGACGAGACCCTGCGGAAGGTCGCCCGGGAGGCCGGGGTCAGCGCGGAACAGGCGGCCGACCAGATCGCCCGGTCGCTGCCGACCGCGGTCGACAGACTGACCCCGTCGGGGGAGGTGCCGGAGGGCCGCTCGATCGAGGACCTGGTCCGCGAGCAGCAGCTCTGACCGGCAGTGGAGGCGACCCGGGGGCCGGTCCGGCGGATCATGGCCGGGCAGGACCCGGGCCGCGGCCGTGTGCGCGCTCCGTCGTAGCGGCAGAGGACTGCGTGCTCGCCCCGTCTCACGGACAGAGCACCCCGGACCGCCCACCCCGCCACCCCTCTAGGCTGATCGTGCAGAGATCGAGCACGAAGAACCGAGGAGCACGACGTGGCGGTACGAGCGGTCCGCGGAGCCGTCCAGCTGGAGCGGGACGAGGCCGGACACATGGACGAGCAGGTCGGCGCCCTGCTGACCGCCGTTCTCGAACGCAACAGCCTCGTCGCGGACGACCTGATCAGCATCTGGTTCACGGCCACCCCGGACCTGCACAGCGACTTCCCGGCCGCCGCGGCACGCGGGCTCGGTATCGTCGACGTACCGCTGATCTGCGCCCAGGAGCTGGACATCGTGGGCGCCATGCCCCGCGTGGTGCGCGTCCTCGCGCACGTCGAGACCTACCTTCCCAAGTCCGAGATCGCCCATGTGTACCTCGGTGCCACCGCCGCACTCCGCAAGGACATCGCCCAGTGAGAACCGCCGTCGTCATCGGAACGGGCCTCGTCGGCACGTCCGCAGCCCTCGCCCTCGCCGGGCGCGGCATCCGGGTCCACCTCGTCGACCACGACCCCCAGTCGGTCCGCACCGCCGCCGCGCTGGGCGCCGGTACGGACGAGGCGCCCGAGGAGCGGGTGGACCTGGCGATCATCGCCGTGCCGCCCGCCCACGTGGCCACGGTCCTGGCCACCGCCCTGCGGGACGGCATCGCCCGCGGCTACCTGGACGTCGCCAGCGTGAAGGGCGGCCCGCGCCGCGAGCTGGAGGCGCTCGGCCTCGACCTCACGCCGTACATCGGCACGCATCCCATGGCCGGCAAGGAGCGGTCGGGCCCCCTCGCCGCCACCGCGGACCTGTTCGAGGGCCGGCCCTGGGTCCTCACCCCGACGCGTGACACCGACACCGAGGTCCTCAACCTCGCCCTGGAGCTGGTCGCGCTCTGCCGGGCCGTCCCGGTCGTCATGGACGCCGACGCGCACGACCGGGCCGTCGCCCTGGTCTCCCACACCCCGCAGCTGATCTCGTCGATGGTCGCCGCCCGCCTGGAGGAGGCCGACGAGACCGCCGTACGCCTCTGCGGCCAGGGCATCAGAGATGTCACCCGGATCGCCGCCTCCGACCCCCGGATGTGGGTGGAGATCCTCTCCGCCAACCCCGGCCCGGTCGCCGACGTGCTGGCCGGGGTGGCCGCCGACCTGGACGAGACGGTACGGGCGCTGCGCGGCCTGGAGTCCGGTGACGACGACAAGCGCCGCGAGGGCACCGAGGGCATCGAGGACGTCCTGCGCCGCGGCAACGCCGGCCGGGTCAGGGTGCCCGGCAAGCACGGGAGCGCCCCCACCGCGTACGAGATGGTGTCCGTGCTGATCAGCGACCGGCCGGGCGAACTGGCCAGGATCTTCGCCGACGCCGGACGGGCCGGGGTCAACGTCGAGGACGTGCGCATCGAGCACGCCACCGGGCAGCAGGCCGGTCTGGTCCAGCTGATGGTCGAGCCGAGCGCGGTCCCCGCACTGAGCGCGGCGCTGCGCGAGCGCGGCTGGTCGATACGGCAGTAGGGCAGGGGCGCGGCGGGACCGGGAGGCAGTTGTCCACAGGGGTGCGGAGGCCGGCCCCGACACTCGGTAACCTTGTGCGGGGCGGGTTCGCACACGCCCCCGTCCCGCCCACCCCGTGTACCAGGAAGGTGTCCACCACCGTGGAAACCCGTACGGCCCCGGCCGCAGTGATCGTCGCCATCGACGGGCCCTCCGGCACCGGCAAGTCGAGCACGTCCAAGGCCGTCGCCGCGCAGCTCGGCCTGAGCTACCTGGACACCGGCGCCCAGTACCGGGCGATCACCTGGTGGATGCTGAACAACGGCATCGACGTCCAGGACACGATGGAGGTAGCGACCGCGGCCTCCAAGCCGGTCATCGTCTCCGGCACGGACCCGGCCGCCCCGACGATCACCGTCGACGGCGAGGACGCCTCGGGCCCGATCCGTACCCAGGAGGTCACCTCCGGGGTCAGCGCCGTCAGCGCGGTCCCCGAGGTGCGCACCCGGATCACCGAGCTGCAGCGCACCATCGCCGCCGCGGCCGAGCGGGGCATAGTGGTCGAGGGTCGCGACATCGGCACCACGGTGCTGCCCGACGCCGACCTGAAGATCTTCCTCACCGCCTCCCCGGAGGCCCGCGCCGCCCGGCGCAGCGGAGAGGTCAAGGGCTCCGACCTCGCCGCCACCAAGGAAGCGCTGATCAAGCGGGACGCGGCCGACTCCGGCCGCAAGACCTCCCCGCTCGCCAAGGCGGACGACGCCGTCGAGGTGGACACCACCGAGCTGACCCTTCAGCAGGTCATCGAGTGTGTCGTCACCCTCGTCGAGGAGAAGCGGGCCACGAAGTGACCCAGGCCACGGGCCGCCCCTCGCCGCGCGGAGCGGCGGTCGGGCGCGGGATCGGCATCGGGCTGATGTACGGGCTGTGGAAGCCCCGCGTCCTCGGTGCGTGGCGGGTCCCCGCCTCCGGACCGGTCATACTCGCGGTGAACCACTCGCACAACATCGACGGTCCGATGCTGATGGGCACCGCGCCCCGGCCCGTCCACTTCCTGATCAAGAAGGAGGCGTTCGTCGGCCCGCTCGACCCGTTCCTGCGTGGAATCGGTCAGCTGAAGGTGGACCGTACGACCGTCGACCGCACCGCCATCACCCACGCCCTCGGCGTGCTGGAGGAGGGCGGGGCGCTCGGGATCTTTCCCGAGGGCACCAGGGGCGAGGGCGACTTCGCCTCCCTGCGTGCCGGACTCGCGTACTTCGCGGTGCGCAGCGGGGCGCCGATCGTGCCCGTGGCCGTCCTGGGAAGCACCGAGCGCAGCGGACGGTTGATATCGGCACTGCCGCCGTTGCGCAGCCGGGTGGACGTCGTCTTCGGCGACGCGTTCGATGCGGGCGACGGCAGCGGTCGGCGTACGCGCAAGGCGCTGGACGAGGCGACGGTACGGATCCAGGCGCGGCTGACCGCCCACCTGGACGAGGCCAGGCGTTTCACCGGGCGCTAGGTAAGACTTGAGTAGTGGGCCGCGCAGTCGTGGCCCATCGATGATGATGCAAAGAGGAACGGACTTCATGAACGACCAGATTCACTCCGACGGCTCGGACCACGAGCACGGAGCGCTTGGCGACGCCGAGTACGCGGAGTTCATGGAGCTCGCCGCGGAGGAGGGCTTCGACCTCGAAGAGGTCGAGGGCGCCATCGACGAGGCCGGTCACGGACCGCTGCCGGTGCTCGCAGTCGTCGGCCGCCCCAACGTCGGTAAGTCGACGCTGGTGAACCGGATCATCGGCCGCCGCGAGGCCGTCGTCGAGGACAAGCCCGGCGTCACCCGCGACCGCGTCACCTACGAGGCCGAGTGGGCGGGCCGCCGCTTCAAGGTCGTCGACACCGGCGGCTGGGAGCAGGACGTGCTGGGCATCGACGCCTCCGTCGCCGCCCAGGCCGAGTACGCCATCGAGGCGTCCGACGCGGTCGTCTTCGTGGTCGACTCGACGGTCGGCGCGACCGACACCGACGAGGCCGTCGTCAAGCTGCTGCGCCGGGCCGGCAAGCCCGTCGTGCTCTGCGCCAACAAGGTCGACGGACAGAGCGGCGAGGCGGACGCCACCGCCCTGTGGTCGCTGGGTCTCGGCGAGCCGCACCCCGTCTCCTCGCTGCACGGCCGCGGCACCGGCGACCTGCTCGACGCCGTGCTCGAAGCGCTTCCCGAGGCACCGGCGCAGCGCTTCGGCACCGCGATCGGCGGCCCGCGCCGGATCGCGCTCATCGGCCGTCCGAACGTCGGCAAGTCCTCGCTGCTGAACAAGGTCGCCAACGAGGACCGCGTCGTCGTCAACGAGCTGGCCGGCACCACCCGTGACCCGGTCGACGAGCTGATCGAGCTCGGCGGCATCACCTGGAAGTTCATCGACACAGCCGGTATCCGCCGCCGCGTCCACCTCCAGGAGGGCGCGGACTACTACGCCTCGCTGCGGACCGCCGCCGCCGTGGAGAAGGCCGAGGTCGCCGTCGTCCTGATCGACGCGGGCGAGTCCATCAGCGTCCAGGACCAGCGCATCATCACCATGGCCGTGGAGGCCGGGCGCGCCCTGGTCATCGCGTACAACAAGTGGGACAAGCTCGACGAGGAGCGCCGCTACTACCTGGAGCGGGAGATCGAGACGGAGCTCGCGCAGATCGCGTGGGCCCCGCGGGTCAACGTCTCGGCCGTCACCGGCCGGCACATGGAGAAGCTCGTCCCGGCCATCGAGACCGCCCTCGCCAGCTGGGAGACCCGCGTCCCCACCGGCCGGCTGAACGCCTTCCTCGGTGAGATCGTCGCCTCCCACCCGCACCCCGTCCGCGGCGGCAAGCAGCCCCGGATCCTCTTCGGTACCCAGGCCGGCACCAAGCCGCCGCGCTTCGTGCTGTTCGCCTCGGGCTTCCTGGAGCACGGCTACCGGCGGTTCGTCGAGCGCCGGCTGCGCGAGGAGTTCGGCTTCGAGGGCACCCCGATCCATATCTCGGTGCGGGTCCGCGAGAAGCGCGGCCGCAACAAGTAGCACGCACGGACGCACGAAAGAGCCCCGGGCCGTCTCGGACGAGAGACGGCCCGGGGCTCCTTCGTGCGGTCGGGCGCCCGCGAACGTGACGTCAGGCGCCCCGCGAACCCGGGGGCAGGGCCGCCGGCTGGGTGCGCCCGGAGTGCCGGCCCACCCGGTGCCAGGAACCGAGGCCGCCGGAGCCGGCACCGGTGCCGTGACCCGTGGCACCGCCCGCCACGGCGAGACCGGTGGAGAAACCGGCGGAGTGGCCGGAGTGGCCGGAGTGGCCGCTCAGCGGCAGGCGGCTGCCGAAGAGACTGCTCCCGAAGGCAATGAAGCCGAGATTCTCCTCGCCGCTCCGGTCACCCGGCAGCGCCCGGAACGAACGGCGGTACTCGGAGTACAGCGCGTCGTAGATCGGGGTGTGGGACTCACCGCCCGATGGCTCCTGCGAGGGCCGCATGGCAGGGATCGGGCTCGGGCGCTGGTGGGAGGAGTCGTATGAGTGCACGTATGTGCCAACGACACCGGTGTCGGTCGGATGCGGGCACGGCGGAGAAATAGCTGTTCGCCGTCTGTGCGAGAAGCCGGCGGCCACGATCAGGTACCGGCCAGCGGCATCGCGGCGGCGACCAGGAGCCCGTTGGCCGCGGCCTTGTCCAGGGCGTCGCGCAGCAGATCCTCGCGGGGCTGCTGGCCGATCGATCCGGCCGGGGCGGCGAAGACGAGGACGGTCTGCGACCTGTTGGCCGCGGTCCGCCAGCCCTCGGTGACCTGGAGCGGCGCGTGCGCCTGCCACCAGGCGACCGGTGCGCCGCCGCCGGTGCCCGGCTGGAGCACGGCGTGCAGCTGGCCCATGGCGAGCAGGACCGACCAGCCGTGCAGCACGGGGGGCACCTGGTCCATCCGGTGGGCCGGGTGGAAGCCCTGCTCCAGCAGCAGCTGGAGGAATTCGTCGCCACGGCTGCCGTCCGTGCCCGGCCGGGCGATCGGGCCGGCCGGCTCGACGACGAGGGCCGGGTGGAGCTCGTCGTCGATCAGGACGAGGCCGCTGGTGATGCCGAGGACGGCCTGTTCGGTGAGGGCGTCCTGCGGCCGGCCCGCGCCGGCGCTCTCCGGGCCCTCGCCGCCGGTGATGCTGCGTACGGCGCCCTGGAGCTGCTCCTCGGCGACCTGGACGACCTGGGAGGGGATGCACGTCGCGTGGGCGAACGCGAGGACGGCGGTCTCGTCGCCGACGAAGAGCACCGTGCTGGTGCGTTCCTGCTCGGAGTCTCCGGGGGTGCGGCAGGAAGTGCAGTCGTAACTGCCCGGGGCGTTGTCGCCGACAAGCAGCCGGTCGGCTTCGGCGTCGCCGATCTCGGCGCGTACGTCCTCGCTGACGTCGAGCATGCGCGGCACGGGTGGCTCCTCGAACTCGGTACGTGCGCCGGGCGGTTCCCGGCTCATGGATATGACAACGGGCGAGCCGTGGCCGGGGTCACGCGAGAAAGGGAACGTAATCGAACCAACCGGCCCGGAGAGTGAATCCCGAGGCCCAGGAGCGCACTTGGGGCCGTTCGCGCCGGTCCGACGGTTCGGGGTGTGGTCGACTCGGCGATGCGACGGTGCACCGCATACGGCACCAAAGCGGCAGAACGACAAAGCGGACGAGTTCACGAATGACCGAAATTGGCCCCTACTCGGAGTGAACCGTCGACGGGCCTGTGCCGTCCTGGCAAGTGCAGCCTGCCGCTGATCAGCCGAACCAGGAGATATGGCGTTTCATGCACATTTCTTTCCTGCTCCACAACGCCTATGGAGTCGGGGGCACGATCCGCACGACGTTCAATCTCGCCGGGGAGCTGGCCGGGCACCATGACGTGGAGATCGTTTCGGTCTTCCGGCACCGTGACGTTCCCGCGCTGGGCGCCCCCGAGGGGGTGCACATGAGCCACCTCGTCGATCTGCGGAAGAAGAGCCCGACGTACGACGGCGACGCCGCCGAATACGCCCGCCCCGCGACCGTGTTCCCGCGCGGCGACAGCAGGTACCGCCAGTACAGCAGGCTGTCCGACACACGGGTGGCGGACCATCTGCGCTCCCTGGAGGCGGACGTGGTGGTCGGCACCCGGCCGGGGCTCAATGTGCACATCAGCAGGCAGGCCCGCCGGGGACCGGTACGGATCGGGCAGGAGCACCTCACCCTCGACAGCCACGGCTACCGGCTCCGCCGCGAGATCGCGCACCGCTACCCTCTGCTCGACGCGATCACCACCGTCACCGAGGCCGACGCCCACGCCTACCGGACCGGGTTCAAACTGCCGGGCGTACGGATCGAGGCCATCGCCAACAGCGTGCCCCAACCGGCGGTCCCGCCCGCCGACGGCGGCCACAAGTGGGTGATCGCCGCGGGCCGGCTGCACAAGGTCAAGCGGTACGACCTGCTCGTCCGGGCGTTCGCAGACGTGGTCGCGGTCCGCCCGGACTGGCGGCTGCGCATCTACGGCGGCGGCGACGCGACCGGGAACGAACGAGCGGCGCTGCTCGCGCTCATCGCGGAACTCGACCTGCACAACCACGTGTTCCTGATGGGACCGGTCAACCCGCTGGAGGCCGAGTGGCCCAAGGGATCGATCGCCGCAGTCACTTCGGACCGCGAGTCCTTCGGCATGACCATCGTCGAGGCGATGCGCTGCGGCCTGCCGGTCGTCGCCACCGACTGCCCGCACGGCCCCCGCGAGATCATCGCCGACGGCACCGACGGACGGCTGGTGCCCGTCGGTGACACGGCGGCCGTGGCCGACGCGCTGCTCGGTCTGATCGGCGACGACGAGGCACGGCAGCGCGCGGGGCGCGCCGCACTGACCGCGTCGCAGCGGTTCGACCCGTCCCGGATCGCCGAACGCCATGAACGGCTCTTCACCGAACTCGCCTCGCGGGGCCCGCGCGAGCGCTCGCACGGCGCGCTGAGCACCACACTGCACCGCGCCCGGGGCACCGTGCTGGACGGGGCGTACGCCCTGCGCTACAAGGCAGCCGCCGTGATCCGCAAGGGGAAGACCGCATGACCGACTCCGCAGGGCGAAGGACACCGCGGGCCGACTGCACCGCGGGACCCGGCGGCGGGATCACCTTCGATCTCGACCTCGGCCGCAGCGAGGACGGGGAGGCACCCGAACTGCTGCTCCGGCTGCGCGGCGCCAAGGGCACGGGCGGCGACGGCGACACCGTGAGGCTGCCGCTGAGCCCGCTGCGCGACGGACGGCTGCGCGCGGTGCTGCCGGGGGCCGTGGAACCCGCGGAGGGGCGTTGGGACGTCTATCTGCGGGAGCCGGGCGCGGACGACGACAAGGCAGTGGCCGTCGAGCCCGGCGTCCGGGACCTGCGGCTGCTCGTCGACCACGCGCCGGACAGCGGGCGGATCGCGGTCCGGATCCCGTACCCGACCCTCGACGGCCGGCTCGCCGTGCGCTGCTGGCTGCGCGCACCGCATGCCGAGGCCGGACCGGTGACGTTCGACGGGCACGGGATGACGGTCGAGGGCACGCTGTACGGGACCGGCCTCGGCGCCGATGCCCGCGCCGAGGCGCGACAGCCCGGCGCCGACGGCCGGGTCCTGCGGGTGCCGGTCACCGGTCAGGAGGGCGCCTTCGCCTTCACGCTCCCCCTGGACCGGCTGGCCGACGGGCCCGTCACCGCACCGCAGCTGTGGACGCTCTGGCTGGTCCCCGGGACGACCGAGGACGGACCGGCCGGCGGCGTACGGATCTCCCGCATCCTCGACGACGTCTGGGACCGCAAGAAGATCTTCGTCTACCCGGGCCGCGACGCCGGCGAGGGGGGCCGGGCCACGCCCTGCTACTCCACCGACAACGACCTCTGCGTACGGCTCGAACCGGAACCGGCGCCCTGAGGACCCGGCCGGGGGTCGCGGACCGCGGCTGTCGGCAACCCCTGGCAGACTCGCCGCCATGTTGGAGACCTCGGCACGACTGCTGCGACTGCTCTCACTGCTCCAGGCACACCGCGACTGGTCCGGCGCCGATCTCGCCGACCGGCTCGGGGTCACCCCGCGCACCGTCCGGCGCGACGTCGACAAGCTGCGCGAACTGGGCTACCCGGTCAACGCCAGCCCCGGCACCGGCGGCGGGTACCAGCTCGGTGCCGGGGCCCAGCTGCCGCCGCTGCTCCTGGACGACGAGGAGGCCGTCGCTGTCGCCGTCGGGCTGCGCACCGCGGCGGGCAACGGCGTCGAGGGCATCGGCGAGACCTCCGTACGCGCCCTGACCAAGCTCGAACAGGTACTGCCGGACCGGCTCAGGCGCCGGGTGAACGCGCTGAACACCTTCACCGTGCCGCTGCTCCGCGGGCCCGGCGCCTCGGTCGCCGACGCGGGCGTCCTGACCGAGCTCGCCGGGGCCTGCCGGGACGCCGAGCGGCTGCGCTTCGAGTACCGGGACCACTCCGGCTCCGTCTCGCGGCGGACCGTCGAACCGCACCGGCTGGTGTGCACCGAGCACCGCTGGTACCTCGTCGCCTGGGACCTGGACCGTGCGGACTGGCGTACGTTCCGGGCGGACCGGATCACCCCCACGCCGCCGCACGGCCCGAGGTTCGTGCCGCGCGAGGCGCCCGCCGAGGACCTGGCCGCCTATGTCTCGAACGGGATCTCCACGGCCGTGTACCCGACGCGGGCGGTGATCCGGCTGAAGGTCGGGATGGAGCGGGCGGCCGAGCGGATATCGCCCTCGGCCGGGGTGCTGGAGGCGGTCGACGCGGACACCTGTCTGCTGCGCGCAGGGGCGGCCACGACGGACGTGATGGTCATCCACGTGATGATGACAGGGTTCGACTTCGAGGTCGTCGAACCGCCGGAGCTGAAGGATGCGATCAGACTGGCCAGGGACCGGCTGACCAGGGCATTGGACTGAGCGCCGGCTGCGGCGACGGCATACGGACGATCACCTCCGCCCGCTATACCGGTGGCGATCGGAGGTCGTCCCGTACCGCGGCGGGAATATTGTGACCAGAGGATAAGGCTGCCATAAGGAAGCGTGAATTCCTGGCGACATGCTCATTTACGCACGTTATTCGGGACGGAAATTGCACCCCCTCGATGCGGGATATTCCGCTCCGATTCCGGGCCTTCCGAATGATCGTTCTCCGGGTTGTGTGATTACTGTGTGTCCGGTCCCGGGCCGCCAGTCCGGGTGGCGTGATTCATGCCGTGCGCGTGTCGTGATCCTGTGACACAAGTGTGACCGGCGGGGAACGTGAGGATGCCCCGCGACGGCGGGCGCCCCGGCTTCCGTCGACGCCCGAGGCCGCCTACCGTGAGGGGCATGGCACCCATACCGACCCCTTCCGCCCAGCCCGACGACGCTCCCGGTGAGTACGTCGGCCTCGCTGCCGACGCCGCCGAACGGCGGGCCCGCAGCCGTGGCTGGAGCACCGTCAGATCCCTGCCGCCGGGCGCGATCATCACCATGGAGTTCCGCAGCGGACGGATCAACTTCGAGGTCGACGGAGCCCGCGTCACCCGCTGCTGGGTGGGCTGAGGCCCCCTGCGGCCCGGGACCCCGGGCCCGGATACAGCAGAAGGCCCCGACGTCCGTCGGGGCCTTCTGCCATGTCCGGGGAGCGGTTGTGCGTACCGGCTCCCTCGCCGGGTCTCAGCCGCCGGCCACCGGGCGGGCCGGGCTCGTGCCGCCGCGCGGTGCGCGGTCGGCGTGCGGCGGGCGCCGACTGCCGGCCGGGGTGACCGGGGTCCGCTCCGAGCGCACCACATGCGCCGGGTGTGAGGCGTGCGCGCGTGAGCGGGTGCCCGTGGCCGCCGCGGCGACCGGCACCGGCGCCGGGCCATGGGCCGGGGCGTCGCCGCCGTCCGGCTGCGGCAGCAGGACGGTCCGGGGGCCTCCGGCCGCGACGGGCACGGAGGGCACGGGACGGCCGAACCCCCGCAGGTTCTCGCGCTGGGCGAAGATCCAGGCCTCGGCCCGGGTGATCAGCGGCTCCACCCACGGCAGGCCCAGCATGATCAGCAGCCCCGCGGCCCAGCCCAGCAGGACATCGCTGAGCCAGTGCGTACCGAGATAGACGGTGGTGAGGCCGACGCCCAGCGAGACGATCGCCGACATGGCCGACAGATAGCGCCGGGCGCGGGGGGTGGTGGCCAGATAGGCGAGGATTCCCCAGGTCACAACCGCGTTGGCGGTGTGGCCGGAGGGGAATATATCGCCGCCCGCGAAGAGTTCCGCGGAGCCGATCTGGGTCGCGTAGTGCGGGCCGAGACGGCCCAGGCCGATCTTGACCGCGCCGACCGTCACATTGAGCAGCAGCAGCGCCACGCCCAGCGTGATCAGGGGGCGCAGCGTGTGCTGCCGCCAGGAGCGCCAGCCGAGCCAGCAGGCGACCATGGTGGCGGTGGGGCCACGCTGGCCGAGCACGATGTAGTAGTCGAGGAAGGCATGGATTTCCGGCCACTGCTGATACGGCCGGAAGAGCATGACCTTCCAGTCCAGGGTCACCAGCCAGGACGAGGCCAGCACGGCAATGACGATGGCGAGATAGAACGCCAACGTCCCGCCGAAGAGCGCGATGCGGTGACGGCTCATCCGCGGTGGCTCTATCTTCGGCGGCTCCGGCTCCCGGTCCAGCCGGGCAAAGATGTCGGTACGCACCCAATCGACGTTACAGCGAGTTAGTGAGTGACCAGGTCGTTCCGGTCTCTTTGTGATGACGATGTGATGTGGACTATGTCTCAGTGCGGTCTTAATTCCTGATCCGGATAAGCGTCTCGACAGGTCTTCGCGCTATTGATTTCGCACGCATTTCGGAAGGGTGTTTGGGCGTGGGCAGAAAAGCGCAGGAGGTGCCGGTATGAATTTATCCGTGCCCGGAAGGTGGGAACGGACCGTGCCGGTCCGGTCACCGGCCGCTTTCGGCGCGGGCCCGGCGGGTGCTCCGAGGAGGCCACCGGGTACCGTCCCGTTCCGGGTACGCCGGGTGTCCTCGCAGGTCCGGACGGCGGACCGGGGTGGCGTACGCCACACCCCGCGGCTCGGCCGGGTATGAGGTCGGCCACGTGGGAGGGCTCCGAACTCGCGTACGCTGACGCCCACTCGCCCGTCGATGCCGGGCCATGAGGAGCGGCGAACCGCCGCATCCCCGGTTGGCCCGCCGAGCGCGAGGGACCTTTGGGAGGTACATGCATGTCAGGGACGACCACAGCCCGGATCCGGCTGCGCCCGGCGGCCGACGGTGCCAATCGATGGGTCGTCCTGGTCGTCCTCTGCCTCAGCCTCCTGCTCGTGGCGCTCGACTCGACCGTGCTCCATGTCGCGGTGCCCGCCGTCACCGAGGACCTGAACCCCAGTGCGGTCGGTCTGCTCTGGATCGTCGACGCCTACCCGCTGGTCTGCGCCTCGCTGCTGATCCTCTTCGGCACCCTCGGCGACCGGGTCGGCCGCCGCCGCGTCCTGCTGCTCGGCTACGCCCTCTTCGGTGTCGCCTCCGCGCTCGCCGCGATGGCCGACAGCCCCGCGGTGCTCATCGTGGCGCGTGCACTGCTCGGGGTCGGCGGCGCGATGATCATGCCGGCGACGCTCTCGATCCTCCGGCAGGTCTTCCCCGACCGGCGTGAACGCGCAGTGGCGATCGGCATCTGGACCGCCGTCGCCGCCGTGGGCGCCGCCACCGGGCCGGTCATCGGCGGCTTCCTCGTCGAGCACTTCTGGTGGGGCTCGGTCTTCCTGATCAACGTCCCGCTGATGGCGCTGATCCTGCCGGTCGGCCGACTGCTGCTGCCCGAGTCGCGCGGCAGCCACGAGGGCCCGTGGGACGTGCTGGGCGCACTGATGGCCGCCGCCGGAGTGCTCGGCGTGGTCCTCGGGGTGAAGCGGGCGGGCGCCGGTGAGGTGCTGAGTCCGGCCACGCTCGCCCCGCTGCTGATCGGGGCGGCACTGCTCGTCGTGTTCGTGCGCCGTCAGAAGCGGCGTACGCATCCGCTGATCGACATGGGGCTGTTCACCAGGCCCGCGTTCTCCACCGCGGTGGGCTGCATCGTCATAGCCATGCTGGCCCTGGTCGGCCTTGAGCTCATAGCCGTCCAGTACCTCCAGCTCGTCCTGGGACTGAGCCCGCTGCAGACCGGACTGCGGCTGCTTCCACTCACCTTCGCGGCCATGGCCGCGGGCGCCACCGGCTCGTACACCCTGCGCCGTATCGGTCCACGCCGGATGGTCGGCTGGGGCTTCGTGCTCACGGCCGTCTCGGTGCTGATCCTGACCTCGATGGGGCAGCACGACCGGCCGGCGCTGCTGACGGCGGCCTTCGTCGCCCTCGGCTTCGGGCTCCAGACCACCCTGTTCGGGGCGTACGAATCGATGCTCAGCGAGGCACCCGCCGACCGTGCGGGCGGGGCGGCGGCCATCGGTGAGACCTCGTACCAGCTGGGCGCGGGCATGGGGATCGCCCTGCTCGGCAGTGTCATGAACGCCGCCTACGCCCCCGGGCTCTCGAAGCTTCCCGAAGCGGGTGTCCCGGCCGGGGCCCGCGCGGCCGCCGCCCACTCGCTGGGCGAGGCGTACCAGGTGGCGGACCGGCTGGGCGGCCCGCTCGGTGCGGTGCTGCGTTCCACGGCGCGTCACTCCTTCATCACCGGGCTGCATGTCACGCTGCTGGTCAGCGCCGCGCTGCTGCTGGCCGGGGCGCTGGCCGCGCTGCGGCTGCCGAGGGCGATGGACTGCCCGGCGCCGGTGCTGGACGAGCCGGAGCGGGCCGAGGTGTGCGAGGTGCGGGAACACCGCGCAGGGCACGAGGTGCCCGCCCCGGGCCGTGCGCAGCGGCCCCTGACGCGGCCCGCCCGGCGTCGACCCGCCGAGGTGACCGGCTCTGGACGAGCGGCACACTGAGCCGTAACGTCGGCGCGAGAGCATAACTAACACTGCTAGTTTTAGCATCGTGCGAGCCGCCGGAGGCGCCCTCATGTCCACCACCGAGTCGTCGAAGCTCCCGCCCTTCGACCCCGCCGACCCGATCGGCATCGACGATCTGCTCAGCACCGAGGACCTCGCGATCCGCCAGACCGTCCGGGACTGGGCCGCCGACCGCGTCCTGCCGCACATCGCCGAGTGGTACGAGAGCGGCGAGCTGCCCGGCATCCGAGAGCTGGCCCGTGAGCTCGGTTCGCTCGGCGCGCTCGGCATGTCCCTCCAGGGGTACGGCTGCGCGGGCGCCACCGCCGTCCAGTACGGACTGGCCTGCCTGGAGCTGGAGGCGGCCGACTCCGGGATCCGCTCCCTGGTCTCCGTGCAGGGCTCGCTCGCCATGTACGCCATCCACCGCTTCGGCTCCCAGGAGCAGCGGCAGCGCTGGCTGCCGGGCATGGCGGCCGGTGAGATCATCGGCTGCTTCGGCCTCACCGAGCCGGACCACGGCTCCGACCCGGCCGGGATGCGTACCTACGCCAAGCGCGACGGCGGGGACTGGGTGCTCACCGGCCGCAAGATGTGGATCACCAACGGCTCGGTCGCCGGGGTCGCCGTCGTCTGGGCGCAGACCGACGACGGAATTCGCGGATTCGCCGTGCCGACCGATACCCCGGGCTTCTCGGCGCCCGAGATCAAGCACAAGTGGTCGCTGCGCGCCTCGGTCACCAGCGAGCTGGTCCTGGACGAGGTGCGGCTGCCCACCGACGCCGTGCTCCCGGGTGTCACCGGTCTGCGCGGCCCGCTCAGCTGTCTCAGTCATGCCCGCTACGGCATCGTCTGGGGAGCCATGGGCGCGGCCCGCGCCAGCTTCGAGGCGGCCGTGGACTACGCGAGGACCAGGGAACAGTTCGACCGGCCGATCGGCGGCTTCCAGCTCACCCAGGCCAAGCTCGCGGACATGGCCGTGGAGCTGCACAAGGGCATCCTGCTCGCCCACCATCTGGGCCGGCGGATGGACGCGGGCAGGCTCCGCCCGGAGCAGGTCAGTTTCGGGAAGCTCAACAATGTGCGGGAGGCGATCGACATCTGCCGTACCTCGCGCACGATCCTCGGCGCCAACGGGATCTCGCTGGAGTACCCGGTGATGCGCCATGCGACGAATCTGGAGTCGGTGCTCACCTACGAGGGAACCGTGGAGATGCACCAGCTGGTGCTGGGCAAGGCGCTCACCGGTCTCGACGCGTTCCGCTAGGAACGCCCGGCGAGCGCCCTGCTCAGCTCTGGTTGAAGAAGCCGTCGGCCGACCGGCCGGCGGTTTCGCTGACCACCTGGGTGTCGGCCGGGGTCAGCAGGAAGACCCGGGT
Organism: Streptomyces sp. NPDC102437; assembly: GCF_044765565.1. NCBI lineage: Bacteria > Bacillati > Actinomycetota > Actinomycetes > Kitasatosporales > Streptomycetaceae > Streptomyces > Streptomyces sp. NPDC102437. The sequence goes on from NZ_JBIWKI010000024.1 coordinate 47,626, forward strand.
GGCCACGCGCTCGATCGAGCCGCGCAGTCCGAAGATCAGCCCGGCGGCGAAGTCCACGACGCGCTTCGCGTCGGTGGGGTCCATGGTCGTGAGGTTGACGATCACCGGGACGCCGTCCCGGAAGAGCTCTCCGATGGCCCGTGCGTCACGGAAGCTGTCCGGGGTGACGGTGGCGATCCGGCGCCCCGTCTCCTCGGCCGTCTCGGACGCGACCTGCACCCGGGGGTCGGTCACCCAGGCCTGGCCACCGGTCCCGGTCTGCGCGCCCTCGGCGTACTCGTCGTCGTAGTACCGCTCGTCGTTGTCCTCCACGAGGCCCAGCCAGGCACTCGCCTTGCGCACCGATCCCATGGACGCCTCCTCTCACCGCGGTTCCGTGGCGTTCCGCATCTTTTTCGTATCCCTATGGTCGTCCATGATGCGGATCGTGCGCCAAGTGGATAGTCGGCGCGCAGGGGGTTCGTGACGGTACTGGCACAGAAGATGTGGCGATTCGTCAGGTTTCCTCCCGCATAAGTGGTCAGAAAGAAAGAAAATATGATGCCCAGCCCGTACGGGTGACATGGGGGGCGTACGGGTGAACGGACCGCTCGATACGATGCACCTCGCGCACGCCGTACGAGCTCGGCGCGAAGGTGAACGACTCTCGGGGGATCGTCGTGTTCGGAATAGTCAGGCCCTGCACCCATCGGCTGTCCGAGGGGCTCAGGACCGAGTGGATGGCCCATCTCTGCGGGCTCTGCCTCGCACTTCGCTCCGATCACGGGCAATTCGCCCGGATCGTTACGAACTATGACGGCCTGATCGTTTCTGTTCTGACGGAGGCTCAGTCCGAGCGCACCACCGGATGGCGCCGCACGGCGGGTCCCTGCCCGCTGCGCGCCATGCGGACCGCCCCGGTCGCCCGCGGCGAAGGCGCCAGGCTGGCCGCCGCCGTCTCCCTGGTGCTGGCCTCGGCGAAGGTCCGGGACCACGTCGCGGACGGGGACGGCCTGTTGAGGCGCCGTCCGGTCGCCGCCGCCGCGCGCCGGGTCGCCGCCGGCTGGGACCGGGCCGGCGCGCGCACCGGCGCCCAGCTCGGCTTCGACACCGCGTTGCTCGTGGACGCCGTGGACCGGCAGACCGGCATCGAGCTGATCGCCGGCCCCGGCACCCCGCTGCTCACGGTCACCGAACCCACCGAGACCGCCACCGCGGCCGCCTTCGCCCACACCGCTGTGCTCGCGGGCAAGCCGCAGAACGCGGAGCCGCTCGCCGAGGCCGGCCGCCTCTTCGGGCGGCTGGCGCATCTGCTGGACGCCGTGGAGGACCAGGACGCCGACGCGGCGTCGGGTGCCTGGAACCCGCTCACCGCCACAGGCACCTCGCGGGCGGAGGCCCGGCGGCTGTGCGACGACGCGCTGCACGGCGTACGGCTGGCGCTGCGCGACGCGGAATTCACCGACGGCAAGCTGGCCCATGTGCTGCTGGCGCACGAACTGCGGCAGTCGGTGGACCGGGCCTTCGGCACCACGGCGTGCTCGCACCAGCCGGGCGCCGTGCTCCTGGACGGAACTGGCGGCCCGTCAGTCGCGCGGCCGACCGGGTCCTTCGGGCCGGCGCCGGGCAATCCGTACGCGCCGAGTCCGGGCGGCCCCGCCGGTCCGCCGCAGCCACCGCCCGAGCCGCCGCGCGACCGGCGCGGTCTGATCATGGGATGCCTGGTGTGGGCGGGGCTGGCCTGCACCTGCCAGATGTGCTGCGGCACCTTCGAGGACCCGTGGAGCCATCAGCGCCGCGAAGGACTGTGCAGCCAGTGCGACTGCGGCGACGTCTGCGATGCCTGTGACTGCTGCAGCAACTGCGGGGACTGCTGCGACGGGTGCGACTGCTGCGACTGCGACTGCAGCTGCTGAGGGCGGGAGCCCGGCCGGGCGGCCGGGCGGCCCGGCTCACTTGATCTCGGGCGGCGAGATCTGCGAGGCCTTGATCGCCGAAGCGCTGATGCCCCACTTGCCCGGTGCGGCCGCCGGATCACCGGACCCGCACGCGGTGAGGGCGAGAGAGGCGGCGGTGATCAGTGCGAAGGCAGAGGTGTGCCGGGTCCGGGGCATGAGGTGTGGTTCTCCGGATTCGTCGGCCGTGAGCAGGCGCGCGCCGGCGACGGCAGCACGCGCGGCCCCACGGCCGGGGCTGGGGCCGGTCCGGCGGATCAGGGTCGGACAGGCCCGGGGGAAGGACGGCGGAGCGAGGGGAGGGGAGAACGGTGTTGTGTACGGGAGGACACGCGGGGAAATGTGCTCAGGCGCCGCACACGGCGCCGGACAGGTCACGTGAAAACGCAGGGGGTCGGCTCAACAGGAGGAGGACCACACGCGACCGAAGTCGATGTGGGAGCGCTTGACCAGCCACTGCTGCGAATGCATGGCCCCAGTGGAACAGGCATCCGGTGGCCCGTCAACCGAGCCCCGGTGCACGGCCCACAGTGTGGACGAGCTTGACAGCGCGCGGCGGACAGCGCTTATCTCGGAGGCGGACCGGCGCTGAGGGGCCCGGTCCGCGTTGTGTTCGCGCCGAAGGCACGCCCCGTGTTCGATCTCTGCATCCACGGAGCCTTCGCATGCCCGCGCAGACAGATACCCTCCTTCCCTCTTCCACCGCACCGCTCACCAAGAGCGACGGAGCCGACCGGCTCCGGATCGTCCCGGTACGCCGAACCGGCCAGTGGGCGGCGGCCGTTGCCGTCCTGGCGCTGCTCGCCCTGGTGCTGGGACTCCGTCGTCCGCAACGACGCCTTGCAGTGGGATGTCGTCGCCGACCACTTCACCACCACCGCGGTGCTGCGCGGTCTCGGGCTCACGCTCTGGCTCACGGCACTGGTCATGGTGCTCGGCTTCGCTCTCGGCACGCTGCTGGCCGTCCTCCGGCTCCCCGCCAACCGCTTTCTGCAGGCGGTAAGTTGGGGTTACGTCTGGCTGTTCAGGTCCACCCCGATCCTGGTCCAGCTGCTGCTCTGGTTCAACATCGGCGCGCTGTACCCGCAGATCCTCGGCGTCCGCACGGTGAACCTCCCCGGCCCGGTCACGGTCGCCGTCATCGGGCTCACCCTGCACGAGGCCGCGTACGCCGCCGAAGTCGTCCGCGGCGGCATCCTCTCCGTCGAACGCGGACAGATCGAGGCCGCCCAGTCGCTCGGTCCCGGACCATGGCGCCGGTTCCACCGCATCGTCCTTCCGCAGGCGATGCGCTCCGTCGTCCCGCCCGCCGGGAACATGCTGATCGGCACCCTCAAGGGCACCTCGATCGTCAGCGTCATCGCCGTACAGGACCTGCTCTACTCCGTGCAGCTCGTGTACCACCGTACCTGCCAGGTCATCCCGCTGCTGCTGGTCGCCACCATCTGGTACGCCGTGGTGACCTCGCTGCTCGGCATCGGCCAGCACTACGTCGAGCGGCACTACGCGCGCGGCACGGCGGGTGCCCGGTGAGCGGGACGCCGACGCTCGTCGTCATAGGGGCCGGACCGCGCGGCACCGGCCTGATCGAGCGCATCGCCGCCAACGTCCCAGCCCTGTACGGGGACCGTCCGCTGACCATTCACCTCGTCGACCCGTATCCGCCCGGCGGCGGACGGATCTGGCGGCACGACCAGTCGCCGCTGCTCTGGATGAACTCCATGGCCGAGGACGTCACGATGTTCACCGACGACACCGTCCAGCAGGAAGGGCCGGTCCGTCCCGGTCCCGCGCTGCACACCTGGGCGGCGCTCCACCTCGCCCGCACCGCGGAGCGCGGCAGGTTCGACTTCTTCTTCCTCGCCGAAGGGCTGCGGCTGCGCGAGCACAACGGCCGCATCCACGACCTGGACGTGGTCGGCCGCCCCGAATCCCTCACCGTGCTGGCCGCGCTGGCCGCCGTCACCGACCGGCTCGGCCTCGCCGCCACCGTCAACGCCACCTTCAACGAGCCGTACGAACTGGCCCGCCGCCTGGCCACCCTCGACCACCTCAGCGAGGGCCGGGCCGCCTGGAACGTCGTCACCTCCTTCGACGCCTTCACCGGGGAGAACTTCCGGGCGCGGCGGCCACCTGGACCGGGCCGACCGGTACACCAGGGCCGCGGAGTTCGTCGCCACCGCCCGCGAACTGTGGGACAGCTGGACGCCCGATGGCACCCCGCGCCCCTTCACGCACCGGGGGCAGCACTTCGCCATCGAGGGCGAGTTCACCGTCCCGCGCTCCCCGCAGGGCCATCCGGTCGTCATCCAGGCCGGTGACTCCCCGGACGGCCGCGAGTTCGCCGCGTCCACCGCCGACATCGTGTTCACCCGGCACGGAACCCTGGAGTCGGGGCGCGCGTTCTACGCCGACGTCAAGGCGCGGCTGGCGAAGTACGGCCGGGAGCCCGACGAGCTGAAGATCACGCCCGGGGTCACCTTCGTACTCGGCGACAGCGACGCGGAGGCCCAGGAGCGGGCCGCCGAGATCCGCCTCCAGCAGGTCTCCCCACAGAACGCGCTACTGGCCCTGGAGCAGATCTGGGGCCGCGACCTCTCCTCGTACGACCCCGACGGGCCGCTGCCCGACATCGACCCGGACCCCGGATCCTCGCTGGTCCAGGACCGGGTCAGGACCGGGTCAGGACCGGCGACGTGCTCGCCGTCGCGGCGCGCTGGCGGGCGCTGTCCAAGAAGAAGGGGCTGTCCATCCGGCAGACCGTCATCGAGACGACCGGCCGGCAGTCCTTCATCGGCAGCCCGCGGACGGTCGCGGAGCAGCTCACCGAGTTCGTCGCCGCCGAAGCCGCCGACGGATTCGTCCTCGTACCGCACCTCACACCAGGCGGCCTGGACGATTTCGTCGACCAGGTGGTCCCGCTCCTCCAGGAGCGCGGAGTGTTCCGCTCCGAATACACCGGTCCCACGCTGCGATCGCACCTCGGGCTCGCGGAGCCGGTATGGAAGGGTTGACCGCATGAGCACGGACGCACAGCAGCCGCACGGATCCGAGCAGGCGGCACCGGACTGGAAGCACTGGCACGAGGAGCGCACCGCGACGGTGACCGGCCCCTACGGACCGCTCTCCCTCACCGGCACCCACTGGCTCTCCGACCACCCGGAGGGCCGTATCCCCGAGGTACCCGGGCAGTGGCGGGAGGACGGCGAGGAGCTGGTGCTCAGCGCCTTTGCAGCGGACGGGCTGACCGTGGACGGCGAGCCCTTCACCGGCCAGGTCCGCCTCACCGCCGACCGAGGCCCGATCGGCGGGTCCCGCGTCGGGCACGGCGAGCGGCGGCTGGTCGTGCTGAGCCGCGAAGGGCTGTGGGCGGTACGGGACTTCGACCCGGACTCCCCGGCGCGGCGTGCCTTCCGGGCCATCGAGGCCACCCCGTACGACCCCCGCTGGGTGCTGCCGGGAACCTTCCGCCCGTACGACAGCGCCCGCACCGTCCGGGTCGAGAACGCCGACGGGGTCGAGCGCGGGCTCGGGCTTGCCGGTGAGATCGCCTTCGAGCTCGACGGTACGGAGCACACGCTGCACGTCGCGGTCGAGCCGGACGGCTCGCTCTGGGCGGTGTTCGCCGACGCCACCAGCGGGAACAGCAGCTACCGCTTCCGGTTCCTGCGGCCCGCGGCACCCGCCGAGGACGGCAGCGTGACGGTCGACCTCAACCGTGCGCTGCTGCCGCCGTGTGCCTTCGCGGACCACTTCATCTGCCCCTTCCCGCCCCCGGGCAACACCCTGTCCGTCGCCGTCGAGGCGGGGGAGCGCAACCGCCTCGACAGCTGACGTGCAGTCGCATTTCTCCGGGACGACGGCCCCGGCAGCCCGTGTGCTGCCGGGGCCGCGCGCGTGCGGCGCGACAAGTTCAGGCCAGAGGGCCCTCTTGCGCCACAAGTTGACGCCTTGAATACTCCCGAGCAGCGCTTGTCAGGAACACGGCATGCTCGCATCGCGGGCGCACGGCCGTGTGATCGACTGCGCCTCACGGGTCCGACCACCCCACAGGCGGACCCCCGACTTCCCCTCGGGAGGAATGAAAAGTGAGGATCAAGCGCACCACCCCCCTCAGCGGCGCCGCGAGACGGACCAGGGTCGTCGCCATCACCGCGGGCCTCGTCGCCGTCGCCGCCCTCGCCGTCCCCAGCGCCCAGGCCGACACCAACACCACCTTCAGCACCGCGCAGCTCTCCGCCGCGAGCGACGCCGTGCTCGGTGCCGACGTGGCGGGCACGGCGTGGAACGTCGACCCGGTGAGCAAGAAGCTCGTGGTCACCGTCGACCGCACGGTCTCGAAAGCCGAGATCGAACAGATCAAGCAGTCCGCCGGGGTCAACGCCGGCGCCCTGAAGATCGAGCGCACCACAGGAAAGATCAGCAAACTGCTCTCCGGTGGCGACGCGATCTACGCTCCCGGCTGGCGCTGCTCCCTCGGCTTCAACGTCCGCAGCGGCAGCACCTACTACTTCCTGACCGCCGGTCACTGCACCGACGGCAACCCGCCCTGGTACACCAACTCGTCGAACTCGACCAGCATCGGCCCGACGGTCGGCTCCAGCTTCCCGACCAACGACTACGGCCTGGTCCGGTACGACAACGCCGCGGTCTCCCACGAGGGCACCGTCGGCAGCGTCGACATCACCAGCGCGGCCACGCCACGGTCGGTATGTCCGTCACCCGCCGCGGCTCCACCACCGGCATCCACAGCGGCTCCGTCACGGGCCTCAACGCCACCGTCAACTACGGCAACGGCGACATCGTCTACGGCATGATCAAGACCAACGTCTGTGCGGAGCCCGGCGACTCCGGCGGTCCGCTCTACTCCGGTTCCAAGGCGATCGGTCTCACCTCCGGCGGCAGCGGCAACTGCTCCTCCGGCGGCACCACGTACTTCCAGCCGGTCACCGAGGCGCTCAGCGCGTACGGGGTCAGCGTCTACTGACCCCCCCGGCACACCCCCATGACCGGCCCTCGAACAAGCGGCCGACCGTGAAGGGGCCCCTGCCCGAATCCCGGGCGGGGGCTCCCGCGCACCCCGCGGCTTTTGAGAGGATGTGGGGCAGGTCGGTCACGCAGGAGCACGGGGGCGGAGCTGTGCCAACCGGAGGGAATGACCTCCGGGACCCCCGGCAGACACCTCAGGGGGTTCCAGGTCCGTGAAACGCATCGGAGTGACCGGTCATCGCACAATTCCGCAGGAGGCCCACGCCCATGTGCTCGCGGGGTTACGGGCGGCGCTCTGCGGCCACGAAGGCGCCATGGAGGCCCTCTCCAGCCTCGCGGTGGGGGCGGATCAGCTCTTCGCCGACCTCGCCCTGGCCCGCGGCGCCGACCTGACGGTGGTGATCCCGAGCGGCGACTACGAGTCCTGCTTCGAGGACGCGGCCGAACTCGCCCGCTACCGGGCCCTCAAGGACCGGGCGGTGCGGGAGGTCCGGCTCGGCTACCCGCACTCCACCGACGAGGCGTACTACGCGGCGGGCGCGTACATCGCCGACCACTGCGACCGGCTGCTCGCGGTGTGGGACGGCAGGCCGGCCCGCGGCCTCGGCGGCACCGGCGACATCGTGACGTACGCCCGCAGCCTGGGCCGCCCCGTCACGGTGATCTGGCGCGAGGGCGTGGAGCGGAGCTGACGGCCGGCCCGGCCGCCCGGCACTACTGACGTCACGTCACATCTGATGCCGGGCAAGCCAGTCGGTGTGCTGCGGGGAGACGATGCGCTCGGTCTCGAAGACCGCGCCCGGCCACTGGCGCTCGGTCAGTGTGGTCTCCATCGCCACCTGCATCGCCTCGAGATCCTGCTCCACCAGGGAGTGGGCCGAGATCAGCGGGTGGTGACGGCGCATCTCGCTCCACGCCAGACAGGCCGCCGCCGCGGCCGAGAGCACCCCCGTCAGGGCGAAGGACTGGGTGACGGAGAACGTCCGCAGCAGGGCGAACACCAGGGCCAGTGCGGTCAGGGCGGCGATGGTGGTCGACCAGACCAGGGTGGCCCACCGGGACACCTCCTGGCGCCTGCGGTACCAACTTCTCTGCTCGATAAGGCGGTCACGCACGTACGTCTCCTTGCGTACGGTGAACGCTTTGTCCCGTAACTCCCGCATCGATTCGGTGATCAGCCCGCCCGAATCGGCCGTCAGGTCGCGGGGATCGGCCCACCCCACCTTGCGCAGCTCCTGAAGGCCCTCTTCGAGACGGTTCGCGAACACCGCCTCCGGGTGCTGGGTGCCGGTGTCGAAAGGTGATCCATGCACCGAGTATCGCCAGCACATCGACTTGATGAACTCGGCCGCAGAGCGGTTGAGTTGCCAATGCGACTTTGCTTTGCGCCGGGCGGAGAGGTACGTCGTGATCAGGACACCCAGGTAGGCCAACGCACCTGCGGCATCGGTGAGTTGAAACGTGTCACCCAGCTCGGCGTGCCAGGGGGCGGCGGCGGGCAGTGCCCCTGCGACCAGGAGTATCAGTTGTACGCGGGTGGTGTTCACGGCCTCCCGTTGCCTTGCGATGGCGATCTCGTCCGTGTGGTGAAAGAGCGCCGGCAGATCGGCGTTCCTGAAGACCATGCTCTGGAGCGGCCCGGGAAGCGCCGTCATGTTCACTCCCGTCTGCGGTTATGTCGTCGCCTGAATGGCGGAATCAGGGGTTCCGTTCGATTCGGGACAGGCCTGTGTGACGCTCTCGTTCCAAGTGGCCGTCCTCAGTTGCCAACGGAGGCCATGAGAGTAAAGTCGTGCCGCCGGACACTGCAATGGTGCAGATACTGTTGCTGCATTCCTGTCCGGAACCATTCCATCGGAACAAACCCCCTCAAGGACGGCCGTGAACACCTCAGAATCCTCCCTCTCCTTCGCCGTTGCGAAGAAGAGCCGTGTGCCGCTCGCCCAGATCGATGTCCGCGGCACTGCTGCTGCCCGGAAGCTCGGCCGCGTGCACGCCGTGTCGGCCGGTCGCCCCACCCAGGCATCGACCTTCAACTCGGCACTCTGAAACAACCCGCCCAACACCTCGTGAACCGAAGCTCCGACCACCCCTTCGGGCTGGCTAGACTGGTGGAATGACAGGACCCCTGGTCCCTTTCCGCGAAGTCGTTCTCAAGGTTCACAGCAGGTGTGATCTCGCTTGTGACCATTGCTATGTCTATGAACATGCAGATCAGAGCTGGCGAACCCGGCCCAGGACAATCTCTGATGATGTCATTTTCCGGACTGCTCAGCGCTTGGCCGAGCATGCCAAGGCACATGCACTGCCCTCCGTGTCAGTGATCCTGCACGGAGGGGAGCCTCTACTGGCGGGGCCCGCCCGATTGCGGCGAGTCTGCGAAGTGCTCACCTCCGCCTTCGACGGCGTCGCGGAACTCGACCTCCGCATCCACACCAACGGACTCCAGCTCAGTCCGCGGTATCTCGACCTCTTCGACGAGTTCAATGTCAGGGTCGGCATCTCCCTCGACGGCGACCGGGCCGCGAACGACAGGCACCGCCGCTACGCGGACGGGCGCAGCAGCCATCCCCTGGTCCTCAAGGCCGTGGAACTGCTCCGGCAGGAGCGCTACCGCCACCTCGATCTCGGGCTCCTGTGCACCGTCGACATCGAGAACGACCCGATCGCGGTCCTCGACGCGCTCACCGAGCTCGATCCGCCGCTCATCGACTTCCTGCTCCCGCACGCCACCTGGGACGATCCGCCGCCGCGCCCGGACGGTTCGCCCACCGCCTATGCCGAATGGCTCCTCGCGGTCTTCGACCGCTGGCAGGAGCAGGGGCGTCCGGTGCCGGTGCGGCTCTTCTCCTCGGTGCTGTCCACGCTGAGCGGCGGCCCCAGCCTCACCGAGTCCCTGGGGCTCGCTCCGACCGACCTGGTCGTCGTCGAGACCGACGGCCAGCTGGAGCAGGTCGACTCGCTCAAGAGCGCCTACGAGGGCGCCGCGGCCACCGGCTTCGACGTCTTCACCCACACCTTGGACGAGGTGGCGGCCCACCCCGGCGTGCGGGCCCGGCAGCTCGGGCTGGCCGGTGTCAGCGAGACCTGCCGCCGCTGTCCCGTCGTGCGCTCGTGCGGCGGCGGGCTCTACACCCACCGGTACCGCTCCACCGGGCCGTCCGGCGAGTTCGACAACCCGTCCGTGTACTGCGAGGACCTGGCCGCCCTGGTGCGCGGCATCGAGGCGCGCACGGCGGCCTCCCTCGTCGCGCCCGAGCTCGCCGACCCGGTCGAGCTGGCCGCCTCCCAGCGAGAGCTCACCCGCATGCTGCTGGCCCGGCTGAACGCCGACGTCGAGGAGCACGGCGGCGAGCGGTGGGTCCGGGCCTGGGAGCTGGCCGCCGCCATCGAGGCCTCCGAGGAGGGGGCCCGCGGCCTGGACGAGGTGCTGGCCCACCCGTACACCCGCACCTGGCTGCTCCGTGCCCTGGAGGCGCTCCACGACGAACGGCCGGGGGCGGTTGAGCACGCGCTGCGGCTGCCGGCCCTTCTCGCTGCCGCCGCCGTCCGGGCCGGTCTCGACATCTCTGTCGCCGTGCGCTATGCGGACGGCAGGCTGGTCCTTCCGGGTCTCGGCGAGTTGCGGATCGGGCAAGCGGGGGAGAACGGCACGGCGCTGGTGCGTGCCGTCGAGGACGGCTTCCTGGTCCGGCGGGACGAGGGCGACCCGGCCGAGCGGCGGGTCGTGCTGTCGGCGGCCGGTCCCGGCTGGCGGCCGGTGCGCCGGCTCTCGGTGCCCGGTGCCGCTTCCGGCCCGGCGCTCGGCCTGACGATCGACGACCTCGACCCGTACCGCGACTGCTTCGCCACACCGGCTTCGGCCCCGCTCGACGACCGGGCCGCCGCGGAGCTGGTGGCCAGGATCGGTGAAGCCTGGACGCTGATCGTGGCGAAGGCGCCGCTGCGGGCCGCGGAGATGGCGGGGCGTCTCACCACCCTCACGCCGCTCACCGGTTCCGCCGCGGCCGAACCCGCCGTGGGGCGGCACGGTTACGGCGCGCTGGGCATCGTCGCGGACGGCAGTGCCGAGGAGTTGGCGCTCGCGCTGCTGCGCGGAGCGCGGCGGGCCGAATTGCGGGCGCTGGTCGATGTCACGGATCTATACGCGGCGGACGGCGCCTGGGAACATCGGATTCCCTGGCAGGAAGAACCAGTTCCGTTTTCCCGGTTGCTGGCCGAGACCTATGAACGGATGGCGTTGGGCGCATTCGAGCCACGCTGTCTGGAGGGTGTGCCGCAGGCCCTCGACACGCTGGAGGGGGCCGCCGAGCTCACCGTCAGCGGAAAGCGACTGCTGGATCTGATGCGAAAAGAGATCTGAGGGTCGAATTCCGGTTGGGCGGGAGGGCCGGAACACACGGGACAACTGGGAGGAACAGCCGCAGACCGAATTCGATCAAGGAAATGTTCGGCGGAACCCGGGAACGTATGACTGAAAACCGGCGTTGAATGACCGAACGCCATGGGGGTGGAGCAACGTCCGCTCCGGAATGATGAATTCGCTCGCATTCACTTCAGTCCCCGGATGCGGGTGCTCACACAGGACGGGGGTCGTGTGCACGCAACAACGCAGCAGCGAGCGGCGGACCATCGGCCGTACTTCTTCTTGAGTTATGCCCATACACCGGGCTACGGCCATGGAACCGACCCGGATATGTGGGTCGAACGCCTCTTCAAGGATCTCTGTGACCATGTACTGGCCATGACGGATCTGCCCGCGGGCGCGCCCGCGGGGTTCATCGACCGCGAGATACGCTCCGGCGAGGGCTGGTCGGAACGGCTCGGTGAGGTGCTCGCCACCTGCCGGGTGTTCGTTCCGCTGTTCTCGCCGCGTTATTTCGCGAGCGAGATGTGCGGGAAGGAGTGGTACGCCTTCGCTCAGCGCGCCATCCACCACCGCGCCCGCTCCAACCAGCGGGCCGAGGCGATCGTCCCGGCCCTCTGGGTCCCGGTGCCCCCGAGCCAACTCCCCGGCCCCGCCGAGCGATTACAGTTCAACCACCGCGATTTCGGAGACCGTTACGTCAGCGACGGACTCTACGGACTGATCAAGCTCCGGCTCTTCGCCGAGGAGTACGAGCGCGCGGTGTACGAACTCGCCAAGCGCATCGTCAACGTCGCCGACACGATAAGGATCGGCACCGGCCGCCCCGTCGACTACCGGCTGGCGCCCAGTGCCTTCGGCCCTCCCAACAGTTCGGTGGGCGGCCCCCGTCCGATGCAGGTCACCATCGCCGCCGCCACCCGGCACGACCTGCCCGCCGGACGCAGTGCCGACTACTACGGAGACAGCCCGCAGGACTGGAACCCCTACCACCCGGCCGCCGCCCGGCCGCTGGCCTACGTCGCCGAGGACCTGGTGCGCTCCCTCAACTACCAGGCGACCATCTCCTCCTTCGACGAGGAGACCGGGCACGGAGAGGGCAAGCAGCCGCCCAGCAGGCCGGAGATCCTGCTAGTCGACCGCTGGGCACTGCAGGACGAGGACCGTTGCCGGCGGCTCGCCGCCTTCGACGCCGAGAACCGCCCCTGGGTGACGATGATCGTGCCGTGGAACCGGGAGGACCACGAGAGCATGGCTGCCGAGGCCGAACTGACCGAGAAGCTCGAACAGACCATGCCGACCAAGATGCGCCAGGGACGGGCCTACTGCCGGGCCGCCGCCAAGGGCGTCCCCAGCATGGAGGCGTTCGGGCAGATCCTGCCGCAGGTCGTCGAGGTGGCGGCCCAGCAGTACCTGAGACATGCGGCGGTGTACCCACCCGCCACCGGAGGCGGACACACCGAACGGACCCGGCTGATGGGGCCGATGGCACAGACGAACTACATCCCCGAGACACACGACCCTGCGACGGATGCGGAGGACACGGATGACGGCCAGTCGTGACGGGCGCATCGTCACCTTCTACTCGTACAAGGGCGGCACCGGCCGCACCATGGCCCTGGCCAACACGGCCTGGATACTCGCCGCCAACGGGAAACGGGTACTGGCCGTCGACTGGGACCTGGAGGCACCTGGGCTCCACCGGTTCTTCCACCCGTTCCTCGACCCGTCGACACTCGGTGCCACCACCGGCGTCATCGATCTGATCACCGAATACGCGTGGGCCGCGACCAGCCCCGTCCAGCGTGCCGACGACTGGCACCGCGACTACGCCCGTATCCAGCCGCACGCCGTCTCCCTGGCTCCCGAAGCGCTCGGCTGGGAGTTCCCGCAGGGCGGCACGCTCGACTTCGTCTCCGCGGGACGGCAGAACCGCGAGTACTCCGCGACCGTCTCCACCTTCGACTGGGACAACTTCTACGACCGGCTCGGCGGCGGCCATTTCTTCGACGCCCTGCGCGACGACATGAAGGCCAACTACGACTACGTCCTCATCGACAGCCGGACCGGCCTCAGCGACATCGCCGACATCTGCACCGTCCACCTCCCCGACGTCCTCGTCGACTGCTTCACGCTCAGCGACCAGTCCATCGACGGTGCCGCCTCCGTCGCCCGGCAGATCTCCGAGCGCTACACAGGCCGCCCCATCTCCATCTTCCCCGTCCCGATGCGCATCGACGAGGGCGAGAAGGAGAAGGCGGATGCCGGACGGGCGCTGGCCCGGCTGAAGTTCGACCGGCTGCCGCGCGACCTGTCCGGGGACGAACTCACCGCCTACTGGGGCGCGGTGGAGATCCCGTACCGCCCCTACTACGCCTACGAGGAGACCCTCGCCACCTTCGGCGACGAGGCCGGTCTCACCAACTCCCTGCTCTCCGCCTTCGAGCGGCTCACCTCCGTCATCACCGACCAGCAGATCACCTCGATGCCACCGGTCGGCGAAGAGGTGCGGCTGCGCATCCGGGACGCGTTCACCCGGCGCAGGCCGGCGCTGCCGGCCGATCTCTTCCTCAGCTATGTGGCGGAGAACCGGATGTGGGCCGACTGGATCGAGTCCGTGCTCACCCGGGCCGGGTTCCGCGTCGTGCCGCGCGACGTGTCCGCCCAGCGGGAGAACGCGGAGCAGGCGCCCGTCGAGAGCGCCGCCCGTACCGTGGTGCTGCTCTCCAGCGCCTACCTCAAGTCCCAGCGCGCGGTGAACCTCTGGGACCGGGCCGTCGCGGAGGACCCCGGCGGCGGCCGGCGCCATCTGCTGCCGCTCAGGGTCGGTGACGTGCGGCTCTCCGCGCCCTACATCGACCGCAACCCCGTCGACCTCTTCCGGCTCGACGAGGTACACGCCACGGCCGCCCTGCTGCGCGCCCTGGACCGGCCCGTACAGCTCACCGACGCGGTGTCGCCCGGACCGCGCTTCCCGGGCACCGTCCCCAGGATCTGGAACGCCCCTCCGCGCAACCCCGGCTTCACCGGCCGCTCCCTGGTCCTGGAACGGATGCGCGACCAGCTCGGCGGCGGCATGGCCGTGGTGCTGCCGCAGCCGCAGACCCTGTACGGGCTCGGCGGCGTCGGCAAGACCCAGGTCGCCCTGGAGTACGTGCACCGCTTCATGGCCGACTACGACCTGGTCTGGTGGATATCTTCCGAGCAGACCGACGACGTGGTGGCCGCGCTCGCCGAGCTCGCGGTCCGGCTCGGCGCCCAGGGCGGCGACGACATGGCGGCCGCCTCCCAGGAGGCCGTGGACCTGCTGCGCCGGGGTGTGCCCTCGGACCGCTGGCTGCTGGTCTTCGACAACGCCGACGACCCCGAAAGGCTCCGCCGCTACTTCCCGCAGGGCGGCTCGGGCCACATCCTGGTCACCTCGCGCAACCAGGCCTGGTCCCAGCACGGCGACGCGCTGCCGGTCGACGTCTTCCTGCGCGAGGAGTCCATCGAGCACCTCCAGCGCCGGGCCCCGGGGCTGAGCGACGAGGACGCCGCCCAGGTGGCCACCGCCGTCGGTGACCTGCCGCTGGCCGTGGAGCAGGCGGCGGCCTGGATCGCGGAGACCGCCACCCCGATCGACACCTATCTCGAACAGCTGGCCCAGCAGGCGCCCGAGGTCCTGGCGCTCAACCAGCCGGCCGGTTACCCGGAGCCGGTCGCCGCGACCTGGAACATCTCCATCCAGCGGCTCAAGGAGCGCTCGCCCGCCGCGGTCCGGCTGCTCCAGCTCTGCGCCTTCTTCGCACCCGAGCCCATCTCGGGGAACCTCCTGTACAGCAAGGAGATGATCGAGGCGCTGAAGCCGTACGACGCCTCGCTCCAGGAGAAGCTGGTGCTGGGCCGGGTCATCCGGGAGATCGGCCGGTTCGCCCTCGCCAAGGTCGACCAGGTCTCCAACTCCATCCAGGTGCACCGGCTCGTCCAGGCCGTCATCCGGGCGCAGCTCACCGAGGAGGAGCAGCAGGACGCCCGGCACGCCGTCCACCGCATCCTGGCAGGCGCCCGGCCCGACGACGACGAGCCGATCGACAACCCCTCGACCTGGCCGCAGTTCGCCACCATCTGGCCACACCTCGGCCCGTCCGACGCGCGAAACTGCAAGGAGCCCGAGGCCCGCAGGCTGCTGATCGACCGGGTCCGCTACCTCTGGAAGCGCGGTGACTTCCGGACCGCGACGACGGTCTGCGAGGAGCTGCGCGAGATCTGGCGTCAGACGCTGGGGGAGCGGGACATCCAGTACCTCTACCTCTGCTTCCACCTCTCCAACATCTACCGCTCGCGCGGCCGTTACGTGGAGGCCAGGGAGCTCGACGAGATCACCCTGGAGACACAGCGGGAGGTCCTGGGCCCGGAGCACCCGCACACGTACATGAGCACCAGCAGCCTGGCGACCGACCTCGGCACGCTCGGGGAGTACACCAGGGCGATCGAGCTGGCGACCGAGGCCACCGACGGGTTCAACCAGATCTTCCACGAGTCGCACCCGAGGACGCTGGCCGCGGCCAACAACCTGGCGTTCACCCTGCGGTCCATCGGCCAGTACGCCAAGGCCCGCGAGATCGACCAGGATGTCTTCGACCGGCGTGTCGAGGTGCTCGGCGCGGAACACCCCTACAGCCTCTCCTCGGCCATGAACCTGGCCCGTGACCTGCGGGACGTCGGACGGTACGAGGACTCGGTCGGCATCCTCAGCCGTACGTACGACAGCTACAAGGCCACGCTCGGCAGGGCCTTCCCGGGCACGCTGAGTGCGGCGAAGAGCCTCGCGGTGTCGCTGCGCCGAGCGGGCAGACTGGAGGACGCCCGCAGGCTCACGGTGGCCACCCGGTCCAGGTACCGGGCCAAGTACACCTCCGCCAACCCGGAGTCGCTGGCCTGCGATCTCAACATGGCGGCCGACCTGTTCGCGGCCGGCGAGGCGAACGAGGCCAGGGACACCGCACAGGAGGTCGTCGACCAGTACATGAAGGTGCCGGGGGAGAAGCACCCGTACACCCTGGCCGCGCTGAACAACCTCGGCGTCTACCAGTCGGGATCCGGCGCGTCCGAGGAGTCTGTGCGGGTACTGACCAGAGTGGTCGCCTCGATGCGGGAGGTGTACGGGCCGGAGCACCCCAACACCCTGTTCTGCGTGATGAACCTGGCGAACGCGACGGCGGAGCGGGGCGATCTCGATCTGGTGCTGGAGACCGAGGAGAAGGTGTCCGGGCAGCTCAGGAGGGTACTGGGGGCGCATCACCCGGAGACCCTGGCCATGACGTCGAACATGGCGGTCACGCTCGACGCGATGGGGCGCAAGGACGAGGCGCTGCGGCTGAGGACCGAGACGGTCGAGGAACTGGCCCGCCAGCTCGGTGACGACCATCCGATGACCCGGATCGCCCGGGACGACGACCGGTTCGAGCGCGAACTGGAACCGACGGCGGTGTGAGCCCCGGGAGCGTCCGGCCGTCGCCGGCCGCTCCCGGAACACCGGCCCTGCCCGTCATCCGACGGGCGGGTCCAGCAGCCAGTTGAGGATCTCGGGCAGCGCGTGCAGCGCGTCGAAGTGCGCTGCCGCCGGTTCCACCACGACGGTGGCGTTCGGAATGCGTTCGGCCAGCCAGCGCGAGTGGCCCACCGGGGAGAACACGTCCTTCTCGCCGTGCCACAGCAGTACGGGGCTCGTGATGTCCGCAGGGTCGAACCCCCACGGATTGCTGAACGCGAGCGCGTCGTCGATCCAGCCCCAGGCCGAAGTGCGCAACCCCTCACGGTAGTTGCGCAGCAGCATGGTGCGGACCCCGGCGTCGTTGACCACCATCCGGTCGGAGTCGGTCAGCTCCCGGCGCAGATCGTCGATGAGCTGGACCGGGTTCTTCCTGATCACCGCGGACCGGGAGATGAACGACTCCGCGAGCCCGTCCGGATCGGCCGTCGCCGTGGAGTACGCCAGCACGTTGGAGGCGGCCATCCCGTCGAACCAGTCGAGACCGTCGGCCTCCCGGGGGGCCAGCGCGACCAGTGCGGCGGTACGGGTCACCCGCTCGGGCATCAGCGCCGCGCAGGCCAAGGCATGCGGGGCACCACCGGAACGGCCCACCACGGCGAACCGTTCGAGTCCGAGATGGTCGGCGATGGCCCGTACGTCCTGAACGGCATCGGCGACACAGCGGCCCGGCAGCCGGTCGGACTCGCCGTAGCCCGGCCGGTCGTAGGTGATGAGCTGGGTCTTGCGCTGGTACAGGACCATGCCGCGCGGAGCCGGACCGAGCCTGCTGCCGGGCATCCCGTGCAGCAGGAAGACCGGTCTGCCACGAGGATCCCCGAGTCGCTCCACCACCAGATGCCGCCCGTCCACCGCGCGCACCCGACTACGCACTTGGCGCCTCCTCGGTAATGTGCGGGCACCGCGTGCCCGTCTTTTCCCGCCCGATTCGATGATGACTCATCAGAGCTCTTACCGAGCCCGGGAGTTGAAAACCCGATGAAGGACGGCAGATGGTGCGGGGAGGGGTAGGGCTCAGCTGTTGCGGGTGGGATCGAGGCCATCGGCGGCGATGCGGTCCGGGCTTCGGTGAGGGCACCGAGGACGCCCTGTTTTGAGCCTGCCGCACGACAACGGGCTCGTCCGCATCGATCGAGGCGATGCGGACGAGCCCGTCGTCACGTTCAGAAGGAGTCAGGCGGCTCTGGTCAGTCCTTCGGCGCCCGCCTTCGCCGGTGCCACGCCGAAGATGTCCACGGCGTGGTAGTAGGTCCATGCGGTGCTGTTGCACGCGGTGAGCTTCGCTCCGGAGTAGGCGGCGCATACGCGCTTGAGGTCCGAGTAGAACGCGGAGTCGATGCGCGACTTGTTGGCGTCGAAGGCGCCGGCCGCCTTGTAGTTGCGGTAGCCGAAGTCGTGGCGGGCGCAGGCGGTCTGGAAGGGGAAGCCGAACGGATTGTCGGGCGAGCTGCTGCAGTAGTCCGTCGACCAGTCGAAGCCGTACGCGGACCAGGCGCCCTGGTTGTTGCGGGCGGAGTTCCAGGCGTTGTAGCTGGCCAGGCCCGTCTGGGTCCAGGAGCTGAGGACCTGGGGTTTGTCGGCAGGAGCGGCCGCGGCGGACGCGGCAGGGAGCAGGACGAGGGGGAGCGACAGAGCGGCCGTGGCGAGCGGGACGGTGAATCGGCGACGCATGAGCAACCTCCGCAGAATGAAAGGGAGTTGTGCTGAACGTGCTCCTCGTGGTCTCACGAGATCGTTCAGCATGATGCCATGCGCCCCCGACACGTAGGGCTGTCCGGTGGATCAGGGCGCCTTCGACTCCAGGTGGTAGGTCGTGTCGACCCAGAAGCCGTTCGTGGCGGCGGCCTTGATCTCCAGCACGTACTGACCGGCGGTCAGTGGTTCGAAGCCGCCCCAGATGCCCCAGGCGTAACGCTGGGTCAGCCCGGTCCGGAACGGCGCGGTGAACTCCTGCAAGGGCAGCGGGACGCTGTTGAGCGAGGCCGTGGCCTCCGTGGCCGTCATGCGCTGGGGAATCCTCGAGTACGACCGGGGGTGCTGCATGTTGAGGACGGGGAAGAAGACCGGCCGGTCCGAGGGGATCGCGCAGCGCCGCACCACCTGCCCGCCGTAGGTGCCGGCCAGGAACCAGAGGTCCTCCGGCTGGTTCCAGGCGGCGTGCTCACCCGTCGTGTCCCTGACCGGGCTCCGGTCGTCGGGCGCGGACAGGGCCCACTGCCACCACCGGCCCGCGAGCGCCCCGCCCTCCTCGTTGTTCGGCTTCCACATACGCTCCGCCGGTCCTGCTCCGCTCATGACGACTCTCCCACGTGCAGCCCCGGGCTACGGGGCCTGATTCGAACAAGCGGACAGTACCCGGGGTGGTGCACCGGGCCGGACGAAGGGGTGACGGCGAACGCCCCGAGCCCTACCGCGCCGTGGGAACCGCCCCGATGACCACCGTGCGTGCCCACTCGGGCGG
Source organism: Streptomyces sp. NPDC102437 (assembly GCF_044765565.1). Lineage (NCBI taxonomy): Bacteria > Bacillati > Actinomycetota > Actinomycetes > Kitasatosporales > Streptomycetaceae > Streptomyces > Streptomyces sp. NPDC102437. The sequence continues at coordinate 66,909 of NZ_JBIWKI010000024.1, forward strand.
GGAGCCCGGGACGTAGTACGGATCGTCCTCGTCCCGCAGCCGGGGGAACAGGCCCACCACCGTCCGGCACGCCGGCTGGGCACTCGGCCAGGGGGTCTGGCCGTCCGTCAGGACCACGACGACATCGGGCCTCGGCTGCGTCCGCAGGGCCCTGGCGAAGCCCGAGCGCAGATCCGTACCCCCGCCGCCCACCAGCGGGATTCCCTCGGCGCGGCACAACGGGTGCGCGACCCTTGCCGCCGCGTCGCACGGGAGGACGGTGATCAGGTCGCGACGGCCGCCGACCGCGCGGGAGATCGCGGCTACCTCCAGGAGCGCGCTGCCCAGTTCGGTGTCGCTGACCGAAGCGGACGTGTCGATGACCACACAGACCCGGGGCGGTCTGCGCCGCAGGCTCGGCAGAACGGCACCGGGCACACCGGCCGAGCGCCGCGAGGGGCGGCCGTACGTGTAGTCCTCGCCCGCGCCGGACCCGGAGGCGGCCGAACGGACCGCCGCACCCAGCAGCTCCCGCCACGGCTGCGGCGGGTGGAACGCCTCCTCGGCCCACCGCTGCCACCCCTTCGAGGCGTTCCCCGGACGGCCGGTGATGCCCTGCGCCACCCGGAACCGGACCGCGTCCCGTTCCTGCTCGCTCAGGCCGTGCGCACCGTCCGGCCCCAGGTCCCACTCCCGCTCCAGCCCGTCGGCGCCACTGCCGCAGTCCAGCCAGGCCAGGTCCTGCGTATGCGGCCCGAGCCTGAACTGACGCAGGTAGTCCTCCATGAGCTGCCCCTCGGGGAGCCCCAGGGAGGCCGGACAGACAGCGCCCTCCGGCCGGACCAGCCCCTCGCCGAACACGTTGTCGTTGATCTCGCAGTCGGCGGCGATGTTCATCCGCAGCCGTTCGGCGGGACCGGTCAGCCCCTGCCGCCGTGCGACCCGGTCGCCGCGCCCGTGGTGGTCGCGCAGCAGGTGCGACACCTCGTGCACCCACACCCCGGCCAGTTCCTCCTCCGGGGTCCGGTCCACGAAGCCGGGTGAGACGTAGCACCGCCAGTGCCGGTCGACGGCCATCGTCGGTACCCGCCGCGACTCCACGACGCGCAGGGCGAACAATGCCGTCGCCAGGTAGGGGCGGGCCCGGACGGCCTGCAGCCGGGCGGCGAAGAGCTTGTCGAGGTCCAGCGCCCCCGGCGCGTCGGGTGTCATCGGCCGGCCTTCGCCGCCGCGGCGACCCGGTCCGCGGCCCGGGTCGCCGCCCGGTCCGCCCGCCGGGACAGGGACACCGCTCCGGCGAGCTGCTCGATCGATGCCGGAACGTCCCAGTCCGCCCGGCGCAGCGAGGCGAGTGTGGTAGCCGGGACGACCACCACGTCCGGGGCGCCGGTCTCCAACGCCCGGACCAGGAGCTCCCATGCCGCGTCCCAGCGGAGCTTTTCCGGACGATTGCGGACCGCCGCCACCACGCCGTCGAGCACCGCCTGACGCAGGTCCCCCCGCTCGGGCAGGACGGCGCCCGCCGGGTCGGCGAGCAGCGTCTCGGGGTCCGGCAGATCCATCCGGTCCAGGCTCGCCAGCAGCTCCAGCCCCGGACCGTCGCCCACGGTGCCCCGGACCAGCAGGGAGAGCACGTCCCTGGAGGAGCCGGCCGCGGTCGCGAACGCGATCAGACACAGGGTCATGTCCCAGCTCCGGGGCGACGGCCACGGACCGCCCCGGCGAGTCTCACCGCTGGGCAGCCGGTGCACGAGCGCCGGGCGGGCGGCGAGGAGCCCGCACACCGCGCGGCGGGCGAAGTCCACGGCCTCCGGCAGCCGTTCGGCATCGAGCCTGGGCAGTGTCGCCCGGGGCCAGGTCCCGCCGAGGCCGCGCACCACCACCTCGTGGTCGTGGGTCCACTGCAGATGCACGAACCGGTTGGCCAGCGGCGGGCTGAGCTCCCAGCCGTCGGCCGCCGAGGAACGCGGATTGGCCGCGGCCACGATCCGTACCCCGGGCGGCAGTTGCAGGGCGCCGATCCGCCGCTCCAGCACGAGACGGAGCAGGGCGGCCTGCACGGCCGGCGGCGCGGTGGACAGCTCGTCCAGGAACAGCAGCCCCCGGCCTGCCCGCACCAGCCGCACCGCCCAGTCCGGCGGCGCCATCGGCACGCCCTGCTCAGCGGGGTCGTCCCCCACGATGGGCAGCCCCGAGAAGTCGGACGGCTCATGGACGCTGGCGATGACCGTGGTCAGCGGAAGATCCAGGGACACGGCGAGCTGGGTGAGCGCGGCGGTCTTGCCGATGCCGGGCTCGCCCCACAGGAGTACGGGCAGATCGGCGGCCACGGCCAGGGTCAGGGCCTCCAGCTGGATGTCGGGACGGGGTTCGGTGGTGGTGTCGCGCAGCAGGGCCGTCAGCTCACCGGCGATGTCGAGCTGGGAGACGCGGTCCTGGCCGGAGGAAGGGACGGACGTGACGAAAGGGGTGCGTGTGAGCATGTCTGAATCACCTGTGGGCTCGTGGTGGGGCGTACGGGAGAAGTGGGGAATTCCGGTCGGTGCCGGCCTGCTGCCGACCGCGGACGGCATGCGAACTGCGGGCCGGTGACGGACCGTGTGTCAGCGACGGACCGCGTGGCGCGGGTGCGAGCGGCGGTCACGGGACCGGCGGCGGTACGGGTGGAGGCGGTCGGGCCCTTCGACCAGGCCCGCTCGGAACAGCCCGTACGTGATCCGCCGCCGCGCGGCCTCCTCCAGCTCGTCCCGCAGTTCGCCGCTGCGCAGCAGCGCACCGGGGCCCAGCAGACCCTCGACGACGGCCAGCGCACCGGCGATGTCGCCGTGGTCAAGGCGTTCGCGCACACCGGCGAGGCAGTCCGGACGGCGGTGCGCCTCGTCGATGGCCTGGAGACAGGGCAGCGGAGTGCCGGTCAGTGCGACCAGCAGCTCCTCCCGGCGGATCTCGGCCGGGTCGTGGTCCAGCGGGGCCAGCACCCCGTCGACCAGGCCGATCCGGTGCAGGTCTCCCCGGCATTCCACGAGGCGTGGCTGTGCCGCCCGGTCCGGGGCCGGTGCCGGACCGGGCGGCGGGCGGTCCGGCGCCAGCGCCGCGAGGACCAGCGGATGGAGCCGCCCTGCCTCGATCGACCCGGTACGGATCAGATCGAGGTCGGGCAGCACCCAGGTCGCCGCGTCCGGCAGCACCGGCAGCGCGAAGGCACCACCGCCCGTGGCCGTGGTGGCGGCCGCGATCCGCAGTGCGGACGGCCCGGGGCCGTCCCCCTCGGGCACCAGGTCCAGGAGCAGCCGGTGCCGGGCCCCGAACCGCACGGCGACGGTCCCGGCGGACCGCCCCTCGGCCCGGAGCAGGATCCCCGCCTCGTCCGCCCACCGGTCGGTGGCGCAGCGACGGGCGGGCGGCACCAGCTCCAGCACCTCGGGAGGCACCGCGACTCGGCGGCCGGCGGGCGGCCCGTCGGCCCCGGACCGGATCCGCAGCTCGTCGGCTCTGCGCGCATCCCAGAGATGGCGGTGCAGGTCGAGGCGGAACCGGGGGTTCGGGCGGTGGTGCGGATGGCGGCGGGCCTCGGTGCCGGACTCCGGTCCGTCCCACAGCGCGAGCCCTATCCGCTGACCGGCATCCGCCCAGGCGGGCGGGGTCCGGACCACCAGACGCACCGGGCGTACGCCGCCGGGCCCCTCGGTGTCGTACCGGGCCAGAGTGACCGTCAGCCCCGGGCGCAGCAGCCCGCGCGGAGCGATCCTCGGGAGGTACCAGCGCAACAGGTCAGGGGCCAGATGGCGCAGATCGTCCCGGATCCGGGACGCGAGTTCTCGCCCATGGGTGCGTGCCACGGAGCGTGGGCTGAGATCGACATCGACACCCGCGGCGGCGCATGCCCCCGCCCAGTCGCCGACATGACGGCGGGCGGTCGCGGTCTCGATCATGGAGGGCGGCACGGCGAACTCTCGTACGCGCAGCCAGAAGGACAGGCGGGAATCCCTGTTCGCGTCTTGAGTGAGCATCAGCACTCACCTTGCGCGGACGGGGCCCCCAATCTGTTGGCAGAGTGAGTTGTCATCGCGGGGCAGCGTAGCTCGCCGTCTCCCCGAACGCGAGGTGTATTCGGCCGCCCTCCCTCTGTACGGCTGGGCGGGGGCCGCGGCCCTTCCCGCACGAAGGGCCGCGCCGGCCGGTCGGCGGGCGCGGCGTGCGAAGGTCAGGCGGGATTCGAACCGAACGGTGGCCGCTCGCCGCTGAGTTCCTCCGGGCTGCGGCGCGCGGCGACCAGGAGCGTGACGGCTGTGCCCACCGCCGCCCACGCGGACAGCACCAGCAGGGAGCCGGTGATCGCGTTGCCCCTGAAGTAGGCGATCGAGCGGGCCACCCAGGTGCCCGCCCCGGGCGGCAGCGCGGGGCCGATCGCCCGCCAGAAGTCCGGGAGCATCGGCAGCGGGTAGGCGCCGCCGGCGCTCGGGTTGCCCGCGATCACCACGATCAGGACGGCCAGACCGATGCCGACGATGCCGGTGACGGCCTGGAGGGCGAGGGTGATCATGCCGACCGCGAAGACGGTCAGCGCGCCCAGGCCCGACAGGCCCCAGAAGCTTCCGGGCAGGGCGCCGAGGATCGGGCCGATGATGACCGCGCCGCCGATCCCGCCCACGATCGAGTACAGCGCCATGACACCGGTCCGGATCACCGCGCGCTGTCGGTTGGCGGGTTTGGCGCCCGCGCTGATCGCCAGGATCGAGGCGCAGAGGTAGCCGCCGACGCACCAGCCGACGACCAGGTAGAACGACGAGATCCCGTTGAAGTCCTGGTCGGAGGCGGGGGCCAGGTCCACGGTCCGTACCGTGCGCTGCTGGGTCCGGTCGACCTCCGTGATGATCTTCGTCAGGGTGGTGGCCAGCGAGGTGCCGCCGCCGGAGGCGACCAGCACGGTGTCGGTCGTGCCCTCGGGGCTGACGATCAGGGCGCCGTCGATCCTGCGGTCGAGGATCTGCTCGCGGGCGGTGGCCGCGTCGGCGAGCGTGCGGGGGTCCAGGGGGCCGCCGGGGAGATTCTTCAGCTCGGTGAGGAGCTGCGCGGAGATCTGCCGGGGTGCGACGAGGCCGAAGGGCACGTCCGTCGGCTTCGGCTTGTGCAGCGCCCCGACGTAGGACGCGATGAACAGCAACTGCAGTCCGAGCACACCGATGACGAGCAGTGCGGCCCGTGGAGTGACGGCGTTCTTCACCTCGTCGACGAAAGTCATGCCCCCACGCTCCGGGGCGCCGGTTGCTCGTGCAGGCGGGGCAGGGCCGAATGGCTGATCGGACCCCCCGTGGGCCGCCGGTACGGGACAAGGGAGGTTCCGCATTCCTGCTATCGCACGAACGTTCGAAACTTGGTCTATGGTGGAGACAAGGGGGTGGTGAGTACGGATCGGTCCAGGAGGTGCAGATGCCAGGGTTCACGCATCTGCATACCGTTTCCGGGTTCTCCCTGCGGTACGGGGCATCGCACCCGGAGCGGCTGGCGGAGCGCGCCGCCCAGCGGGGGATGGACGCGCTGGCGCTGACCGACCGCGACACCCTCGCGGGCACGGTCCGCTTCGCCAGGGCCTGCGAGAAGGCCGGGATACGGCCGCTCTTCGGGGTGGAGCTCGCGGTGGGATCCGCGACGGCGGAGCATACGAGAACGGGCGGGCCCGCGCAGCGGCTGCGGACCCCGGTCCGCGGCGGCGCCTTCATCGACGAATCCGCACCCCGGGTCACCTTCCTCGCCCGGGACGGCGCCCGGGGCTGGGCGGAGCTGTGCCGCCTCGTCACCGCCGCCCACGCCCCCGCGCCCGACGGCGCCGGACAGCCCCTGGTCGGCCGGGCCGAGCTGCCCGCCGAAGGGCTCACCGTGCTGCTCGGCCCCGCCTCCGACGTCGGCAGGGCGCTGGCCGCCGGCCGCCCGGACCGGGCCGCCGCGCTGCTCGCCGACTGGCGCGAGATCTACGGCGACAACCTGCGCCTCGAAGCCGTCCACCACGGGCGGGAAGGCACCGGCCCCGGTTCGCTGCGGCTCGCCGCCCGTACCGTCGGCCTCGCCGCCGAGCGGGGGGTGCGGGCGGTGCTGACCAACGCGGTCCGGTACGCCGACGCCGGGCAGGGCCCGGTCGCCGATGTGCTCGACGCGGCCCGCCGGCTGGTCCCCGTCGACCCCCGCCGGGCCCCGCTCGACAGCGGGGAACGCTGGCTGAAGGACGCCCGCGCGATGGCGGACACCGCCGAACGGATCGCCACGGCCGCCGGCCTCGGCAAGGGCGCCGGGGCGCGGCTGCTCGCGGAGACCCGGCGCACCGCCGACGCCTGCGTCGTCGACCCCGAGGGCGACCTCGGTCTCGGCGCCGTCCACTTCCCCGAACCGGAGCTCGTCGGCGCCGGGCGGCGCACCGCCCAGCGGGTACTGGCCTCCCGCGCCGCCGCCGGCATGGTGCTGCGCGGATACGACCGAAGGCGCGACTACTGGGAGCGGATGCACCAGGAGCTGGACATCATCGCCCACCACAACTTCGCCTCCTACTTCCTGACGGTCGCTCAAGTGGTGGACGACGTACGGGAGATGAAGGTACGGGTCGCCGCCCGGGGCTCCGGGGCGGGATCCCTGGTCAACCATCTCCTCGGGATCGCGCACGCCGACCCGGTCGAGCACGGGCTGCTGATGGAGCGCTTCCTGTCCAGGCGCCGCTTCGTGCTGCCCGACATCGACATCGACGTGGAGTCCGCCCGCAGGCTCGACGTCTACCGCGCGATCATCGGACGCTTCGGCACCGAACGGGTCGCGACCGTCGCCATGCCCGAGACCTACCGGGTGCGCCACGCCATCCGTGACGTGGGTGCCGCGCTCTCCATGGACCCGGCCGAGACCGACCGGCTCGCCAAGGCCTTCCCGCACATCCGGGCCCGCGACGCCCGCGCGGCCATGGAGGAACTGCCCGAACTGCGCGAAGTGGCACGGGAGAAGGGCCGGTACGGACGGCTCTGGGAGCTGGTGGAGGCGCTGGACGCACTGCCGCGCGGCATCGCCATGCACCCGTGCGGGGTGCTCCTGTCGGACGCCACGCTGCTGCGCCGGGTGCCCACCGTGCCCACCAGCGGCGACGGCTTTCCGATGGTGCAGTTCGACAAGGAGGACGTGGAGGAGCTGGGGCTGCTCAAGCTCGATGTGCTGGGTGTGCGGATGCAGTCGGCGATGGCGCACGCGGTCGCGGAGATCGGGCGGGCCTCGGGGCAGACCGTGGACCTGGACGCGGTGGAGCCGGACGACCCGGAGACATACCGGTTGATCAGGAGCGCCGAGACACTGGGCTGCTTCCAGATCGAGTCGCCGGGCCAGCGCGACCTGGTCGGCAGGCTCCAGCCGGCCGGCTTCCACGACCTGGTGGTCGACATCTCGCTGTTCCGCCCCGGGCCGGTCGCCGCCGACATGGTGCGGCCGTTCATCGAGGCCCGGCACGGCCGGGCCCCCGTGCGCTACCCGCACCCCGATCTGGAAGGACCGCTGCGCGAGACGTACGGAGTGGTCGTCTTCCACGAGCAGATCATCGAGATGGTCGACATCATGACCGGCTGCGGCCGGGGCGAGGCCGACCGGGTGCGGCGCGGACTCTCCGACCCCGGATCGCAGGACCGGATCAAGGTGTGGTTCGCGCAGCGGGCGGCGGAGAGGAAGTACGGAGCCGAAGCGATCGCCCGGACCTGGGAGATCATCGAGGCGTTCGGCAGCTACGGCTTCTGCAAGGCGCACGCGGTCGCCTTCGCCGTGCCGACGTACCAGTCGGCCTGGCTCAAGGCGCACCACCCGGCCGCCTTCTACGCCGGGCTGCTCACCCATGACCCCGGGATGTACCCGAAGCGGCTGCTGCTCGCGGACGCGCGGCGGCGCGGGGTGCCGGTGCTGGGACTGGACGTGAACCGGTCGGCGGCCACCCATCGAATCGAACTGGTGTCCGACTGTGCGGGTGGAAAGGGCGTCTGGGGGGTGCGGCTCGCGCTCTCGGACGTCCACGGCATCGGCGCGGCCGAGGTCGCCCGGATCGAGGCCGGACAGCCCTACACCTCGCTGCTCGACTTCTGGCAGCGCGCCAGGCCGGGCAGGCCGGCCGCCGAACGGCTGGCCCGGGTGGGCGCGTTGGACGCGTTCGGCGCCAACCGGCGCGATCTGCTGCTGCACCTGTCCGAACTGCACCGCGCCCAGCGTGGCACGGGCTCCGGCGGCGGACCGGGCGGGCAGCTGCCGCTCGACGGCGGACACCGGACCGGCTCCATCGGCCTGCCCGACCTCGACGAGACGGAACGGCTCAGCGCCGAGCTGGGCGTCCTGAGCATGGACGTCTCCCGCCACCTGATGGACGATCACCATGTCTTCCTGAAGGAGCTCGGCGTGGTCCTCGCCAACCGGCTGCGCGAGACACGGCACGGGGACACCGTGCTGGTCGCGGGCGCCAAGGCGGCCACCCAGACCCCGCCGGTCCGCTCCGGCCGCCGGGTCGTCTTCACCACCCTGGACGACGGCACGGGCCTGGTCGACCTGGCCTTCTTCGACGACAGCCACGCCGCCTGCGCGCACACCCTCTTCCACTCCTGGCTGCTGCTGGTACGCGGAGTGGTGCAGCGACGCGGACCGCGGAGCCTGAGCGTGGTCGGCTCGGCCGCCTGGAACCTGGCGGAACTGGCCGAGCTGCGGCGTACCGGCGGACTCGACGCGGTCGCGGACCGGCTGGCGGAGGAACCCCAGGTCGAGGAGGCCGAGAAAGCCGGTCCCGCCGGCGACGGCCGCCGCATCCAGCTGCCCACCGGATACGAGATGAACCCCTGGTCCGACCTCCAGCCGCCCGGCGAAGGCATCGCCACCGGCAGGAAGCTGTACCACCAGAGCCCGGGGAGCGCGGGATGAGCACCGCACCCGAGGTCCCGGGCATCCTGTACCTGCGGTTCCGCAAGGTCGGCGGCGGCCTCCCGGACAGCGCCGGTTACGAGGGGCTGCTCGCCCTGCTCGGCGCGTTCACCCCGGTGGTCGAGGCGGCCCCGCCCGACGGGGCGCTCGCCGATGTGCGCGGCGCGCTGCGCTACTTCGGGCTGGACGTGCGGGGGCTGGCCTCGGTGATCCGGATCCGCGCGCTCGCCCTGCACGGCGTGGACTGCGCCGTCGGGGCGGCGGAGAACCCGATGCTGGCCAGGGCGGCGGCCCGGCGGGCCGCGCCCGGGACGACCTTCGTGGTGCCCGGGGGCGGGGGAGCGCAGTTCCTCGCGGACCGGCCGGCCGCGGCACTGGACGGCGTCGGCGCGGCAACGGCCCGCACCCTGTGCGAGTACGGGCTCGACTCCGTCGGCCGGATCGCGACGGCCCCGCTCGGCACCCTCCAGCGGATCACCGGCGTACGGACCGGACGCGAACTGTGGGAGCGGGCGCGCGGCATCGACCGCACGGCGGTCGTGCCGGGCGCCGCGGCCCGGTCGATCGCCGCCGAACGGTCCTTCCCCCGCGACGAACTGGACCGGGAACAGCAGCGCCGCGCACTCATGTCGCTCACCGAGGAGCTGGGGGCCAGGATGCGCGGGGAGGGGCAGGTCTGCCGCGGCCTCGCGGTCTCCGTGCGCTACGCCGACCGGACCGGGTACTCGACGCTGACCCGCAGCCGTACGCTCCAGGAACCCACCGCCCACTCCGCGGCGCTCACCGCACTCGCGTACCGGATCCATGACTCGTTCGCCCTGCAGCGGGCCCGGGTGCGGGGGATCGCGCTGCGCGCGGAGGGGCTGATGGAGAGCGAGCGGGCCGCGCACCAGCTGTCGTTCGACCCGGTGGACGAGCGGGCCCGCCGGATCGAGGCGGTGGCGGACCGGCTGCGGGCCAGGTTCGGCCCGCGGGCCGTGATGCCGGGGCGGCTCGCTTCCTGATCACTCCTTCGGGCCTGTCCGACTGATGGATCATCACTTTTTACCGACGCGTAACTTCCCGGGCCGCCCTACTGACGCGTAATTTGGCCCGGGAAACACGGATGAATCAGCAGTCAGATCTGTGGTCCGGGCCGCAGGGTGTAAAGACATCGCAACTCCCTTGATCCGCAAGGAGATCACACGATGCTGCCCTGGACACGTGCGTCGCGCACCCCACGCGCGCGAAGAGCTCTTGCCGCACTGCTCCTCGCCGTCGCCGCAGCCGCCACCCCCACCGCCGCTGCCGCCGCGGCCACCCCCACCGCCGCCACAGCCACCTCCCGCGGCTGGAACGAGTATTCCTGCAAGCCGTCCGCGGCCCATCCCCGCCCCGTCGTCCTGGTCCACGGAACCTTCGGGAACTCGATCGACAACTGGCTGGTCCTCGCCCCCTACCTGGTCAACCGGGGCTACTGCGTCTACTCGCTCGACTACGGGCAGCTGCCCGGCGTGCCGCTCTTCAACGGACTCGGCCCGGTCGACAAGTCGGCCGGCCAGCTCTCCTCGTTCGTCGACACGGTGCTCGCCGCCACCGGCGCGGACAAGGCCGACCTGGTGGGCCACTCGCAGGGCGGCATGATGCCGAACTACTACCTGAAGTTCCTCGGCGGGGCCGCCAAGGTGAACGCCATGATCGGGCTCGCGCCCGACAACCACGGCACCACCCTGCTCGGTCTGACGAAGCTGCTGCCGTACTTCCCGGGAGCCGAGGACCTGCTGAACGCCAACACCCCGGGCCTCGCCGACCAGGTGGCGGGCTCCCCGTTCATCACCAAGCTCAACTCGCTCCCCGACACCGTGCCCGGAGTGCACTACACCGTCATCGCGACCAGGTACGACGAGGTCGTGACCCCGTACCGCACGCAGTTCCTGGACGGGGCGGACGTGCGCAACGTCCTGCTCCAGGACCTGTGCCCGGTCGACCTCTCCGAGCACGTGGCGATCGGCACCGTCGACCGGGTCGCCTACCACGAGGTGGCGAACGCCCTGGACCCGGCGCACGCCACCCGTACCACCTGCGCCTCGGCCGTCGGGTAGCGGTCGGGGGCGCGAGCCGCGGTACGAGGGGGCGGGGGCCGCACGGACCCCTCGTACCGCGGAGTCCGTGCGGGTCCCGGTCGGTGCATCCTCCGTACCGCTGTCGGCGGCGACTGGCACGATCTACTCATGACGACGATCGACTGGGACTCCGCAGCCGACTCCTTCGACGAGGAACCCGACCACGGGCTGCTCGACCCGGTGGTCCGGCACGCCTGGGCGCAGCGGTTGGAGAGCTGGCTGCCCGACGGGCGCTCCGAGGTCCTCGACCTGGGGTGCGGCACCGGAAGCCTGGCGCTGCTCGTTGCCGGGCAGGGCCACCGGGTCACCGCCGTCGACCGCTCCCCGCGCATGGTGGAGCAGGCCCGGGCCAAGCTGACCGGGACGGGGACCGCGGTCCTGCTCGGGGACGCGGCCCGGCCACCGGTCGGCAATCAGCGGTTCGACGTGATCATGGTCAGGCATGTGGTGTGGCTGCTGCCCGACCCGGCGGCGGCCCTGCGCCACTGGTTCACCCTGCTGCGGCCCGGTGGCCGGCTGGTCCTGATCGAGGGCGTACGGAACGGTGTCGGCCTCTGTGCCGGACAATTGACCGGCCTGCTCTCGGAGTTCACCGAACGCGTGCACCACGAGCGGCTCTCCGGCGATCCCGACCTGTGGGGCAAGCGGGTCGACGACGAGCGCTACGCCCTGGTGGCCCGCGCCGAACCGCCGCACCGGCACACCGAGGTCGTCGACGTCCACCTGATCCTCCGCCGGGGCCCCGAGGTCCTGCTCGCCCGCCGGGCCGGCACGGGATACGCGGACGGGCTGTTCAACGCCCCGTCCGGACACGTCGAGGACGGCGAGGACGTCCGCGAGGCGATGATCCGCGAGGCGGCCGAGGAGATCGGTGTCGAACTGGACCCGGACGAGCTGCGGGTCGCCCTGGTCATGCAGCACCGGGGCCCCGGCGGCGCTCCCAGGACGGGGTGGTTCTTCGAGGCGGAGCACGACCCCTACCGCCCGCCGTACAACCGCGAACCGGACAAGTGCTCCGAGCTGGCCTGGTTCCCGCTGGACGCACTCCCGGACGATGCCGTCGCCTACTGCCGGGCCGGGATCGAGGGTTACCGGTCGGGGGAGCGCTTCCTGATCCACTGGCACGAGGACGGCGACACCGTGGCTTACGAGCCGGACGGCGTCCGCCGCGCCGTTCCGCTGCCCGCCGCCCGGTCCGGCACCGGCGGGGTGCACCACATCGAGCTGTGGGTGCCCGATCTGGCGGTGGCCGAGCGGGGGTGGGGCTGGCTCCTGGGCGAGCTGGGTCATGTCCCGTACCAGCGCTGGGAACACGGCCGCAGCTGGCGGCGCGGCGACAGCTATGTCGTGGTCGAGCAGTCATCCGATCTGACCCCGGGCCCGCACGACCGGCACCGCCCCGGGCTCAACCACCTCGCGTTCCACGTCCGCGACCGGGCCACCCTCGACGCACTGGTGGAAAGGGCCCCGGAGTACGGCTGGCGGCCGCTCTTCGCGGACCGCTACCCGCACGCGGGCGGCGAGGAGCACACCGCCGCCTACCTGGAGGACGCCGCCGGGTACGAGGTGGAGCTGGTCGCCGGAGTCCGGCAGCCCCGCCCGGCACCGGAGGAACCGGCGCCGTACACCGATGTGTGGGAACGGCGCCGGGACTGAGCGGCGGTTCGGGCGCCGGTCGGCCGACGCCCCGTCAGAGGACCGGGATGCGGCTCCAGGGCCGGGCGGACTCGATGGCCTGCGCGACGCGGAACACCGTGCTGTCGTCATAGGTGCGTCCGACGACCTGCACGCCCGTCGGTACGCCGTTCGAGGCGAAGCCGGACGGCACGCTCAGCACCGGGCAGCGGCTGGCTATGTTGAAGGGCGTGGTCATCGCGGATTCCAGGTAGAAGTCCAGTTCGACGCCGTTGATCACGACCTTGGTCGAGAGGTGGTCGTCGTCCGCAGCGAGCGCCGGGAGGGCGGTCGTCGGGCACAGCAGGACGTCGTAGCGGTCCAGCAGCACACCGAGCGTCGTCTGCACCCCGGCTTCGAGCTCGAGGCCCCGGAGGAAACTGCCGGGCTCGCGGACGGCCTCGGCGGCCCGCCGGGCGAAGTCGAGCGCGTAAGTGGTGAGCAGTTCACCGTGGTCGGCGGCGACCGACGCGATGTACGGGCCGAAGATCGAGCCGAAATGGATCATTGCGGCCCGCATCACGTCCGCCCGCATGATGGGGACCTCCACCTCCTCGACGACGGCACCGGCCGCGCGCAACGCCTCCGCGACCGCGCGGGTGTTGGCCTCGACCTCGGGATCGACCGGCCAGTCCCCGAGGGTGACCGAGAGCGCCACCCGCAGGCCCTCGACGCTCTCGAACCGCTCTGGCAGGACGACTCCGGGCCGCAGCGAGACGGCGTCCAGCGGATGGGGCCCCGCGATGACGTTCTCCAGCAAGGCGCAGTCGGCGACGGTACGCGCCATCGGGCCGTCGTGGCAGTACGTGTCGAGGTTGAAGGGCGGCATCGACGGCACGCGCCCGTAGGGCGGCTTGAAGCCGACGGTGCCCGTGTTCGAAGCGGGGATGCGGATCGAGCCGCCGATGTCGGAGCCGGTCGCGAGTGTCGTCTCGCCCGCCGCGAGCGCGGCGCCCGCACCGCCCGAGGAGCCGCCCGGAGTGAACTCCGTGTTCCACGGGTTCCGGGTGACGCCCCACAGCCGTGACTGGGTATACCCCGCGCAGCTGAACTCCGGGGTCGTGGTCCGGGCGTGCACGATGCCGCCGGCGGCCTGGACCCGCTCGATCACCGGGTGCGTCTGCTCGGCGACCTCCTCCCGGAACGCCAGCGAGCCGTCCGTGCTGAGGCGTCCCGCGATGGGCTGCTCCTCCTTCGTCGCGACGGCCAGGCCCTCCAGCGGGCGGGGTGCCTCGCCCCTGCCTCCGTAGCGGGCCTCGGCCTCGCGGGCGGCGGCGAGCGCCTCCTCGAAGGTCTGCTCGGCCAGGGCGTTGATCTTCGGCTCGACGGCCTCCGCACGCGCGATGACCGCGGACATCAGCTCGACCGGTGAGAGAGAGCGGTCACGGAAGCGGCGCAGGGCTTCGGTGGCGGACAGATGGGCGAGGTCGGTGAGGTCGGTCACGCGAGGGTCCTTTGCGATGAGGCGGAGAGGTGTGGGAGCCGCCCATGGGGCGCTCGCGGGAAAAGCCGCTGCGCGGCCGTCAGGAGGCGGAGTACACCCGCGATCCCCCCACGTGGGTCTGCGGGACCCGGGCGGTGTGGATCTCCTCGGCCGGCTCGGCGAAGAGGTCCCGGTCAAGGACCACCAGGTCGGCCAGGTGGCCCGGCCGCAGCGTTGCGGCGTCGTCCGTGCCGTTGACGTGGGCCGAGCCGGCGGTGTACGCGGCGGCGGTGAGGTCGAGCCGCTGTTCGGACAGGAAGCCCGGCCGTCGGTCGCCCCGGGCTGCATCCGGTTGACGGCGACGTGGATTCCGGCGAGCGGGTCGGGGCTGCTCACGGACCGGTCGCCGCCCGCCGCGGGCGTGGCACCGGCCCTCAGCAGGGAACCGAAGGGGTACTGCCGGGCAGCGCGCGTCACACGGCGGCACCGGCCTCGTCGGCGACGGAGGGGACGCGGGCGGCGACGAAGTAGGGCGACCGACGGCGCCAGCGGGCCCACGCGGCGGCCAGCAGTCCGGAGCCGATCATCAGGAACGGGACGAGCAGCGCGAACCATCCGTTGTCGGCGGAGACCTCGAAGTGATCGGTGGAGCGGTAGAAGGTCCAGGCGAGGTAGCCGCCGGTGGCGAGCAGCGCGAGCGCGCCCAGCACCGGACCGACGACGGCACGCAGGGCCTCCAGCGGTGAGGTGCGCAGCAGGTGACGGAAGCGCACCGCGGCGGCCGCGGCGGTGAGGGCGTAGTAGAGGGCGACGACGATGCCGATCGCGTTGACGGAGGCGAAGATCAGATCGTTGACGGTGGGGATGACCAGGGCCAGCGTGGCGAGGGCCAGGGCGATCGCGGTGATCAGCAGGGTGCCGGCGGCGGGGGTCCGGTGTTTGGGGTGCAGCCGCGTCCAGACGGGGCCGAGAACGCCGTCGCGGCCCATCGCGTACAGCCCTCGGGCGGTGGGGATGACGGAAGCCTGGAGCGACGCCACCGCGGAGAACATGAGGGCGATGAGCGGCAGGGCGGCCAGTGGCTGCTCGGCGAGCTTGGTGCCGAAGTAGGCGAGTCCCTGCGCGCCGTTGCCGGCCAGTTCGTCCAGCGGCAGGACCCGCTGGAAGGCGGTGCCGGCGAGCAGGAAGAGGAGCAGCATGACGGTCAGCGCGATGAACCCGCCGCGGGAGGCGTCCCGCGGGTCGCTGACCTCTTCGCCGACACTGAAGACCGATTCGAAGCCCCAGTAGCAGAAGACCGCGAGCACCATGCCCTGGGCGAGGGCGGCGGCCGAGGGGATGTCGAAGGGGTTGAACCACTGGAGCGAGAAGGGCTGGTCACCGGCGAACAGGCCGTAGCCGCAGAACGCGAGCAGCACGCCGTACTCGAAGACCAGCAGGTACTTCTGCAGACGCGCGGCGAGGTCGAGTCCGCGCACTGCGACCAGCGCGGCAGCGACCAGGACGGCCATGCCGAGCAGGGTGGACTGGAAGGTGGAGTCCGGATCGAGGGTCAGGCCCCCGACGCTGTGGACAGTGGCCTGGCCCAGCAGCTGGATGACCGCCGAGCCGGTGACCGTGGTGGTGTAGGCCATGAACACGATGGTGCCCACGACGTTGACCCAGCCGGTCAGGAAGCCCAGCCAGGGACTGAATATGCGGCCGACCCACTGGTAACTGCTGCCCGCGTTCGGTTCGACGCGGTTGAGCCGGCCGTATCCGCCGGCTATGCCGAGCACGGGCAGGAAGGCCAGCAGCATGATCGCGGGCAGGTGCAGGCCGACGACGGCCGCCATCAGGCCGAGCCCGATGCCGATACTGCTGGTGGCCGCAGTGCTCGACGCGGCGAGGACCATGCCGTCGACGACGCCTATGGACTTGCGCATCGCGACCTGTGGGGTCTGGTCGCCGCCGGCCGGCGTGGGGCTTGCGTTCTTCACTGATACCACCAACGGTCGTCGCCCTGTTCAGGGGCAGGTGGCCGGATGACCCGGATGGCAGGCCATGAAACCGTTGCCCCCTTAACACGTCAATGCTGTTGTCATAAGCTCGCGCCATGAATGAGCGTGTGGTGCCGGAGTCGCGGCGGCGGCGCAGAAGGCCGACGAAACAGGGCACGGTGCTGTCCGAACAGGTCATCGTGGAGACGGCTCTGAGGCTGGTGGGCCAGCATGGTGCGGACGCTCTGACGGTCCGGCGGCTGGGTGCCGCGCTGGGCGCCGACCCCAGCGCGCTCTACCGGTACTTCCACAGCACCGACGATCTGCTGCTGGCGGTCGCCGACGAGCTCATCGGACGTGCCCAGCAGGGGTGGCGGCCCACCGGTGAATGGCGCAGCGACCTGTGCGAACTGGGCCTGCGCGTCCATGCCTCGTACCAGGCACACCCGCAGGCCGCCCTGCTGGCGGCGCACCGGACGACGGGGCGGAACAACGAGACGCGGGCCGTGGAGGCGGTCCTCGGCATACTCCGGTCGGCGGGCTTCCCCGACCGGGAAGCCGTACGGATCTACCACGCCTTCGTGGACCAGGCGCTCGCCTTCGCGGCCCTGGACTCGGCCGCGCTCGCCCTGCCGGCCTCCGCGCAGGCGGCCGATCTCCAGGTGTGGCAGCACCGCTACGGCCGCCTGGACGCGGACACGCACCCCCATATCGCCGCCACCGTGAGGCTGCTGGCCGACGACATGACGCTCAGCGGCTATCCGTTCGCGCTGGAGCTGCTCCTCGACGCCGCCGCGGCCAGGCTGCCCGGACCGACGGCGGGCGGCTGAGCCGGGACCGGACGCGGGCGGAGCGGACCGGGGCAGTCCGCTCCGCCCCGCTCCTCGCGACATCGCAGCCCGGCGGACGGACGGCGGCTGCGGGCGTCAGCCCAGCAACGGCGCGAGACCCTCCGTGCGGGCCAGGTGCTCCAGCTCGTCCAGCGCCCGCAGCGCCGCGTCGGCCGCCGCCGGATCGCGTCCGGCGAGACCGCTCTCCTCGAACTCGTCCTCGTCCAGCCGCAGTACGGACGAGCCGTCCGCCGACACCCACAGGTCCAGGTCCAGGTCCTCGACCAGCAGTTCCCCGTCCCGCAGCACCGCGGGGCGGGTGATGTCGCAGTACCAGCCCTTGAGCCCGCCCGTGCCGCTGCGGACCTCCTTCACGGCGAACCAGCGGTCGCGCCAGTAGTGCTCGGTGAAGACATCGCCGGGCTCGAACCGCACGAAGCCGAAGTCGCGGACCCCCGGCGCCGCCCACGGCGCACGCACCGTGACCCGTACTCCGTCGTCGTGGACCACGTCCGCCGGGTAGCGGATCTTGGTCCGCCCGGCCTTCACCAGGGCGACCGTCAGAGCGGACTCAGCCGAGCTTGCGGACATGGCGCACCTCCGTGGCACAGATCTCGTAGCCGAACCATCGATTGACCGCCAGCATCGGGCCGTTGTCCGCGTCGTTGCCGGTGTACGCGTCCGTGTAGCCGGCGGCGCGCGCCCGGTGCAGCGAGTCGTTCTTGGCGAGCTTGGCCAGGCCCCGGCCGCGGTACGCCCGGCGGGTGCCGGTCATCCCGGACATGTACCGGGTCAGGCCGTCGGTCTGCGCGGCGCTGAACGCCGCCGGTTCCCCGTCCACCACCGCGACCGAGGTGAGCTCGCGGTCGAGCCCGGGGGCACGCCAGATGTTGTTCAGCCAGTCCTCGTAGTCGGACAGCTGGGCCGGGGTGTCGCTCGGCTCGTCGGCGGTGGTCTCGGCGTCCAGCTCGAAGAGCGGGCGCGGGTCGTCCGCGAAGTCCGCGGCGGTACGCAGCTCGACGCCCGGCGGGAGCTCCTGACGGGGCGGCAGCGGTCCGCCTGCCAGATCGAGATGGAGGAAGTGCGCCGGACGGCTCGGCGCGTAGCCGCGCTTCTCGGCGAAGGCCCGGTTCGACGGGGCGTCGAGCACCCAGGTGTAGACGGCCCTCGCGCCCTCTTGGGCCAGATGCTCCTCGGCCGTGCGCACCAGCAGCGAACCGGCCCCGCGCCCGGTGCGGTCCGGACGCGTGTACGTGTTGCAGAACCCCTGGCCGGGTTCGGGGCTGTCGTGCACGATGCCGACCTGCGCGGTGCCGATGAGCTCCCCGTCCGCCTCGGCGACCAGCAGCCGGGAGCGCTTGTCGGGGTGGGCGGAGGCCAGCTCGAAGACGACGGATTCGGGTGTCGTCACCATGTAGGGCAGAGCGGCGCGCCGGACCCGTACCCAGCCTTCGGCGTCGGCCGGGAGGAAGTCGCGAACGATGACAGTCATGGGCCGGACGTTACGCGCGGTCCGCCACCGGCCGCCCCTGAATTTCCGGCGGTGCGGCGGACGTGGGGGAGAATCGGGGCGTGACCCTGAAGATCGCTCTTGATCCGGACGCCGGTACCGCCCCGTACGAGCAACTGCGCACGCAGATCTCCGAACTGGCCCGCTCCGGCGCACTGCCCGTCGGTTTCAGACTGCCGACCGTACGCGGCTTCGCCGAGGAACTCGGCCTCGCCGCCAACACCGTCGCGAAGGCGTACCGAGCACTGGAGGCCGACGGGGTGATCGAGACCCGTGGCCGAAACGGCACGTTCATCGCCGCCGCCGGTGACGCGGCGGACCGTCATGCGGCCGCCGCGGCGCGGGAGTACGCGGAGCAGGCGCGGCGGCTGGGCCTGTCCCGGGCCGAGGCGCTGTCCCTGGCGCGGGACGCGGTGCGGGCGGCGTACGGGACACAGTGAGCCGGCGGGCTCAGAGGTACAGGCCCGCGTCAGCCCCGGAGTCCTGCTTCGGCACCGACGCGGGAGCGCTTCCGCGCCGCAGCGCGTACAGCTCGGCGAGTGTCGCGCCCTCGCGGCCGAGCCCTTCCTCCGTGCCCAGCCAGGACACCGCCTCCTTGCGTGTCAGCGCCCCCACCTCGATCCTGGCGAGGCATCGGCCGGGCCTGACCACGGCCGGATGGAGCCGCTCCAGGTCCTCGTTGGTGGTGACGCCCACCAGCACGTTGCGGCCCTGCCCGAGCAGCCCGTCGGTGAGGTTCAGCAGCCGGGACAGCGCCTGGCCCGCGGTGTGCTTGGCCTCGCCACGGATCAGCTCGTCGCAGTCCTCCAGCAGCAGCAGCCGCCACCGGCCCTTGGCCGTGCCCTCGTCCTCGCCGATCGCGATGTCCATCAGATAGCCGACGTCGTTGAAGAGCCGCTCCGGGTCGAGCACGCAGTCGACCTGGCACCAGTCCCGCCACGAGCGCGCGAGCGTGCGCAGCGCGGACGTCTTGCCGGTGCCGGGCGGGCCGTGCAGCAGGAGCAGCCGGCCCGCGATGTCGTCGGGCGTGACCTTCATCAGCCGGTCCATGGCATCGGCCACCGGTGCCGTGTAGTTGCCGCGGACCTCGTCCCAGGTGCCGGCCGCGATCCGCCGGGTGGTGCGGTACGGGCCGCGGCGCGGGGAGACGTACCAGAAGCCCATCGTCACGTTCTCGGGCTGGGGTTCCGGCTCGTCCACGGCGCCGTCCGTCGCCCGTTCGAGGATCTGCCGCGCCAGCTCCGGGCTGGTCGCGGTGACCGTGACGTCGGCGCCGCGGCTCCACCGCGAGACGAGCAGCGTCCAGCCGTCGCCCTCGGCGAGCGTGGCGCTGCGGTCGTCGTCATGGGCGGCACGCAGCACCTTGGCGGCCGGGGGCAGCAACGTGGCCCCGGCCTTGACGCGTTCCAGTGAGGAGCTGTGCGAGTACGGCTGCTCGCCCGTCGCGAAACGGCCGAGGAACAGGGCGTCGACCACGTCGGACGGGGAATCGCTGTCGTCGACGGTGAGCCGGATCGGCAGAGCGGACTCAGGGTTGGCGGACATGGCGCCCATGATCCGGCACGGGGGTACCCGGCGCACCCGGGTTTCACTGTCTTCCTCCCTTTTTCCGGCAGAGCACCGGGCATGACGGGCGGTCAAGGGCGCGCATAGAGAAGCTCAAGGCATGTGGGGAAAGTTGGCATGCACACTTCCGGTGGGGGTGCCGGTACTGCTACCACGGTCTCGGCAGACCGCGCGGAGATCCCACCGGTCGGTCCTAGGGAGGTTCCATGAAACTGTCCAGACTCGCGGCACTCTCGTCCTCGCTCCTGCTCGGTGCCGTACTCGCCCTTACCGGGGCGGCCACCGCCAACGCCGCCACGGCCGTCGACTACGTCGCCCTCGGCGACTCGTACTCCTCGGGTGTCGGATCCGGCAGTTACGACAGCGCCAGTGGCGACTGCAAGCGCAGCGCCAAGGCGTACCCCGCACTCTGGGCAGCCGCCAACTCGCCCGCCTCTTTCTCCTTCGCCGCCTGCTCGGGTGCTCGTACGGGTGATGTGAAGGCCAATCAGCTCGGCCCGCTGAACTCCTCGACCGACCTGGTCTCGATCTCCATAGGCGGCAACGACGCGGGCTTCGCCGATGTCATGACGACCTGTGTGCTCAATTCGGAGGCCACCTGCCTCAACCGGATAGCCACGGCCCGCAGCTATGTCGAGACCACCCTGCCCGGCAACCTCGACTCGGTGTACACGGCGATCCACACCAAGGCGCCGTCCGCCCGTGTCGTCGTCCTCGGCTACCCGCGCTTCTACAAGATCGGCGGCAGCTGCGCCGTCGGCCTGAGCGACAAGGTGCGCACCGCGATCAACAGCGCGGCCGACCTCCTCAACTCGACGACCGCCAAGCGCGCGGCCGACCACGGATTCGCCTTCGCCGATGTCGCGGGGAACTTCACCGGTCACGAGATCTGCTCCGGCAGTGCCTGGCTGCACAGTGTCAACTGGCTCAACATCGTTGAGTCCTACCACCCCACCGCCGCCGGACAGTCGGGCGGCTACCTGCCCGCCTTCAACTCGGGGGCCTGATACCACCAGTGCGTGTGCCGGGCCCGTTCGGTCGTCCGACGGGCAGGAGGCCTCTGTTCGCAGGGGCCTCCGTCCGGCTTGGCGCGGGGCGGTCCGCAGTCCATGGGCGGGGCCGTGGCCGGAGCGTCTTCGTCCGTTTCCGTTCTGTCCAACTCGCCCTGAAATCAGGCGGATTCATGAGCAGGGTGTCCACCTCCGTATGTGTGTGCGCAATCCTGCGACCGGGATACACGAGTGTCACCGCGGGGCGATAGGGTTAACCTGCCCGGGCCGGGTGCCCTCGTACGGGTGGGGAGTGACATGGAACAGATAGCGATGCGGAGCAGGCCGCGTGTGCCTGCCATCACATGCGGGAGCGGTGCGACGAGTTCGCGCCTCGATCGCCATCTCGCGGTGCTCGGCGGCCCTGCCGTGTCACAGCGCGAGGCTGCGGAGGCGACCATGCTGATGCGCGAGCTCACCTCGCGCGATGCCGCCCATCACCGTCGGAGCAAGAGTGCGCGGGTCTCCCTCTTCGCGCCGCTGCGAAGGCTGAGGCGTTCGCTCTTCGGCAGCCGCCGCTGACCCGACGGCCCGTCACGACCGCTCGACCGGTCCACCGCCCGGGCTCCCCGGCCAGGGTCCGTCGCCCGGCCCCCCGCTCGGGGCCGCGGTGGCCACACCGTCCCGGCGCTGCGCTGCTGTCCGCCCTCCTGTCATCCCCAGGGCCCACGGCAGCGCTTCGGTGTGTTCGCGGGGCATCGGAGGGTGACGGCCGGAGTTCCGAAAAATACTTCGGCGGCGAAGCACTTCTAGACTGTATATATGTCCGGAAAGCGAGCTGCGCGCCTGAGCCCCGACGAACGACGGGCCCAGCTGGTCGCCATCGGCCTGGCCATGCTCACCGACCGGTCACTGGACGAACTCTCCACGGACGACGTGGCGCGACGGGCCGGCATCTCGCGGGGGCTGCTCTTCCACTATTTCGACTCCAAGCGCGACTTCTACCGCGCCGTGGTGCAGCAGGAGTGCGACGACTTCGTCGCAGCCACGGAACCGGACCCCTCGCTGGGGCCCGTTCCCTGGCTGCGATCGTTCATCGCCGGTTTCGTGCGGTACGTACTGGAGCACCGCAGGGTATATCTCGCCCTGGTCCGCGGTGCCGCAGGCAGTCACCCCGCGGTGGAGGACATCGTCGACTCCACCAGGGGCACCCTCGCCCGGCGGGTGGCGGAGGGGCAGCGGCGGCTCGGGATGCCGGACTCGCCGAGGCTGGCCGTCGCCGCCCGCGCCTGGACGGCGTTCGCGGAGGAGGCCGTGACCAGCTGGCCGCGCGGTGGTCCCGATGCGCCGGCGGAGCTCGGGGCCTTCCTGGAGTCGAGCTTCATCAGTCTGCTCGGCGCCCTGGACCGGCCCTGTGCGCTGCCCCGGTGAACGGGGCGGGCGAGGGTCACTCGCCGCCGCGCGCGTAAAGCCGTACGGACAGCGGGACGAACACCACGAGGAGCACCACCGACCAGGCGAGCGTTCCGGCCACCGGGTGGGCGACCGGCCAGGCCGCGTCGGCGGCCGGGGACGCGTTGCCGAACAGGTCGCGGACGGCCGAGGCCATGGCGCTGATCGGGTTCCACTCCGCGACCGTCCGCAGCCAGCCCGGCAGATTGTCGGTCGGGATGTACGCGCTCGACAGCAGCGGCAGGATGAACGTGGCACTGCCCAGCTGACCGGCGATCTCCTCGTTGCGGATCAGCAGGCCCAGCCAGCAGCCCAGCCACGACGTGGCGAACCGCAGGAGCAGCAGCAGCCCGAAGGCGCCCAGGGCGGCGAGCGGCCCGCCCTCGATCCGCCAGCCGACCGCGAGCCCGACCAGGATCAGCGGGACCATGCCGACGGCCGTGGTCAGCAGGTCGGCGGCGGTCTGGCCGAACGGAACGGCGGGCCGGCTCATCGGCAGCGTACGGAACCGGTCCATCACTCCGCGGTGACAGTCCTGCGAGGACTGGAACATCCCGACCATGATGCCGTTGGCCGCCGTCGCCGCCATCAGGCCCGGCACCAGGAACGCGCGGTACTCCTGGCCGGGCATGGCCAGCGCGCTGCCGAACACGTACCCGAAGAACAGCAGCATGGTGATCGGCATGGCCTGGGTCAGGATCACCACGCCCGGCGCCGCCTTGATCCGCTGCAGATGGCGGCCCAGCATGGCCAGGCCGTCGGCCACTGGGCTGCTGGTGGTGGGCGCGGCGGGCCGCTCGTGGACCAGTGTCGTGCTGCTCATGCTGCCGTCTCCTTCAGGGGTGGGGAGGTGCGGCCGTCGCCGCGGTCGGTCAGGCGGAGGAAGACCTCGTCGAGCGTCGGCGGGCGCAGGCTCGCGTCGACCAGCGGTACGCCCGCGGCGTCGAGTTCGCGGACGATACGGGGGAGGGTGAGCGTGGCGTCGGTCGCGACGGCGCCCACGGTGCGGTGCTCGTGGTCGAGCACGGGTTCGGCGCCGGTGAGCTGGTCGAGCACACCGGCCGCCGGGACCAGTGCCGACTCATGGGCGACGACCACTTCGGCGTAACTGCCGATCCGGGACTTCAGCTCGGCGGGGGTGCCGCGGTGGGCGGCCCGGCCCCGGTCGATCAGCACGATGTCGTCGGCCAGCTGATCGGCCTCCTCCAGATACTGCGTGGTGAGCAGGACGGTGGTGCCCCGGCCGGCCAGCTCCCGCACCGCCGCCCAGATCTGGTTGCGGCTGTGCGGGTCGAGGCCGGTGGTCGGCTCGTCCAGGAAGAGCACCCGCGGGCGGGTCAGCAGGCTGGCGGCGAGGTCGAGGCGGCGGCGCATGCCGCCCGAGTAGGTGCGGGCCGGGCGGTCGGCCGCCTCGGTCAGCTCGAAGCGCTCCAGGAGCTCGTCGGCGCGGGTGCGTGCCGCCTCGCCGCGGAACCGTTGCAGCTTCGCGAAGAGCCGCAGGTTCTGCCGGCCGGACAGCTCGCCGTCGACCGAGGCGGCCTGCCCGGTGACCCCGATCGCCGCGCGCACCGCGCCCGCCTCGCGCACCACGTCGTGGCCCGCGACCAGGGCGCTGCCGCCGTCCGGCGCCGTCAGCGTGGTGAGCACCCGGACGGCGGTGGTCTTGCCCGCCCCGTTCGGCCCCAGCACCCCGCAGACGGTGCCCTCGGCGACAGCGAGATCGAGCCCGCGCAGCGCGTGGACATCGCCGTAGCGCTTTTCCAGACCTTCACTAAGTACAGCGTACGTAGTTGTCATGCGGCCCACCGTACCGCACTACGTACGGTGTACGTAACTACGATGGTGGGCGAGGTGATGACCGATGGTGGGGCGACCCGCTGTACCCGAAGTGATCTGGGCGCGCCCCGAGCGTGCGGGCCGGGGCCCCAAGCCCGCGTTCAGCCGTGCGGACATCGCGGCGGCCGCCGTCCGTATCGCCGATGCGGAGGGCCTCGACGCGGTGTCGATGCGCAAGGTCGCGGCGGAGCTCGGCTGCGGCACGATGTCGCTCTACAACTACGTGCCGCGCAAGGAGGACCTGTACGAGCTGATGCTCGACGCGGTCAGCGGGGGGTACGAGTTCCCCGAGCCGTCCGGCGACTGGCGCGCCGACCTCGTTGCGCTCGCCCACCAGGCCCGCGCGATGATGCACCGCCACACCTGGGTGCCCCGGCTGATGTCACCCGTGTACGGCTTCAGCCCGAACACCCTGCGGTACCTGGAGTACTCGCTCAGCTGTCTGGACGGGGTCGACGCGCGGTTCGGCGAGAAGATGGAACTCGTCGCCATGGTCAACGGCGTGGTCACCACCTATGTGGCCAACGAGATCGCCACGGCGGAACGCAGCCGGTCGCTGCCCTGGTCCGAGGAGCAGGAGCACGCCGTACGCACCGGCTATCTGATCAGCCAGATCGCGACCGGGAAGTATCCCCGGATGGCGGCCGGGTTCGCCGAGGACCCCGGGCCGATCGACCTGGAGGGGGTCTTCGACCGGGCGCTTCACCGGGTGCTGGACTCCTTCGACCGGTAGCGGCCGGGTCCGGGGCATCCCGTCACAGCAGTGCGAACTGCCCGTCCGGCCCTCCTCCTGATGACCGAGCACCGAGGCGGGCCGCCGGGCCGTGGCCGCAACGGGCAGGACGCCCGCCGCCCGGAGCTCGGCGGCCGTGATCGACGGGCCGTCGGCGAGGCCCTCCTGCCGTGGGCGGAGTCCGTCGAGCAGGGCGAGCAGGGTGATCAGCTCCAGCAGCTGGGAGGTCCACTCCTGGGGCCAGGCGTGCGGCCGGACCGCCTCCAGGCCGTCCAGGCCCTGCGCACCGGCCGCCGACCGCCGCTCGAACCAGAGCTCCAGCATCCGGACCCCGCCCACCCGGAACTCCCAGGCCCCGGGCGGCGGCACGGGCGAGATGCGGCCCGCCCCCACCGTGAGCGTCTCGCTGTCCGCCTCGTACGCCAGCCCGTCCGGTACGGGCGGAACGGCGGCCCGCACATAGGGCCGTCGCCCGCCCGGCAGTCGTGGCCGCTCCGCGCCGCGGGCCCCTCGCAGGTGCAGCCGCAGCAGTTCCTGGCCCAGCTCCACCCCGGCGGACCAGCGCGTGGTGTCGGCGGGCAGCGGCACCACGCATCCGGCGGGGGAGCGGCGGGCCGCCGCGAGCACCCAGGCCAGCACCGAACGGGCGGTCACCGAGTCCCCGTGGCGGGCGCGCAGCAGGTTCAGGAGCCCGGGGGCCAGATTGGGCTCGTGGCCCTCGGGACGCCGGAACAGCGGCCGGATCCGGCCGGGCCGGCCCGCGGCGGAGTGGCCGTCCGGCAGCAGCGCCGTCACCGACAGGGCGGGGCCGGTGTCCTGGGGCACGTACCCGTGCTCCACGGCGAAGAGCTGGTGCCCGTCGGCGACCCGCCACAACTCGGGGCGGGCGGCGTCGATCAGCCGGTGGTCGGGGAGCAGCCACTGCTCGTCGAACGGGCCGTGCGCGATCCGTACCGGCTCCGGGCACGGCCCTTCCTCGCGGGCGAACCGGCCGGTTCCGGTGGCCTGTCCGGGCAGCGCCGCCACCGGGGTACGCGGGGTACGGGAGCGGGTCGCCCGGAACAGCCGCTCGCGTTCGCCGGCCGGGGCCCGCACCAGCCGTTCCCAGCGCGCCCTGAGCGAGGCGGCGTCGGGGGCGATCACCCAGGGGCGGCCGGTGCGCAGCGGCCGCACGGACCAGGGCATCAGGTCGTCGAGGAGCGGGGCCTCCGTTTCCCGGGCATCACCGGAGCCGCCCGCCGCCCGTGCCGCCACCGTGTCGTCCTCCCCGTCGCCACGTCCGCCCGCCTTCCCGGGCATCGTAACCGCGCCTGTGCGGCAGGTCTCAGGGACCGCTCGGCCGGTTCAGTGCGCCTCCACAGTGACCGAGAAGGAGAACCGGTCGCCCCGGTAGCGGATCTGCGCCACGTCGACCACCTGGCCGCTCTCGTCGTACGTCACGCCCGTGTAGAACAGGATCGGGCTCAGCAGCGGGACCTGGAGGAGTTCGGCGGTGGCCGGGTCGGCCAGGCGTGCCTCGACTGTGTCGGTGATGCGCGCGATGCGGACGCCGATCCGGTCGCGCAGCACCTTGGTCATCGGCCATCGTTCGAGATCGGCGACGTCCAGACGGGCCGCGACCTCCGGACGCACCACGTTCTCCGCCCAGTTGGTGGGTTCGTCGCTGTCCCCGTCTCGGCGCAGCCGGCGGTAGCTGACCAGCTCGGCGCAGTCGGGGAAGTACTCGGCGAGCTCTCCCGGCACGGGGACCGGGCCGTGGCCGAGCACCGAGGTCCGCTCGCCCGACTGCTGGGCCACGATCGCGTCGATCGAGCCCAGCAGCCGGACCGGCGACACCCGGCGGGCACGCGGCTCGATGAAGGTGCCGCGCCGCCGGTGCCTGCTGATCAGCCCTTCCGTCTCCAGCTCCTTGAGCGCCTGGCGCATCGTCAGGACGCTGACGCCGTAGTGCGCGGCGAGCTGTTCCTCGGTCGGCAGCCGCGCCGAGGCGTCCTTGGCGCGGCCCAGTATCGAGGCGCGCAGGGACTGCGAGACCTGGTACCACAGCGGCAGCTTGCGGTTGAGCACCAGCGAGTCGGGGGCGAAGGCCGGCCCCGGGGGGATCTTGGGCGTCTGAGGCACCTGGGGCCTTTCGTTCGGACCGGGCCGGTCGGGGAGCGGTGGCGTCGTCTACGGCCTGAAGTTGCGGCTCAGACCCTGCCACACGTCGTCGTAGCCGTGCTGAAGGTGTCCGGCGGTCGCCGCCTGCTCGGTCGCAGTCACCGGCCAGCGGGTCTCGAACATGAATGCGAGGCCGTCGTCGATCTTCTGCGGCTTCAGCTCCGCCTCGCTGGCCCGGTCGAAGGTCTCCCGGTCCGGGCCGTGCGCCGACATCATGTTGTGGAGCGAGCCGCCGCCCGGGACGAAGCCTCCCTTGCCCGCAGTCTTCGCGTCGTACGCGCCTTCGATCAGGCCCATGTACTCGCTCATCACATTGCGGTGGAAGTACGGCGGCCGGAAGGTGTCCTCGCCGACCAGCCAGCGCGGAGCGAAGACGACGAAGTCGACCCCGGCCAGACCGGGGGTGTCGGACGGTGACGTCAGCACCGTGAAGATCGACGGATCGGGGTGGTCGTAGCTGATCGAGCCGATCACATTGAACCGGCGCAGGTCGTAGACGTACGGGGTGTGGTTGCCGTGCCAGGCGACCACATCGAGGGGCGAGTGGTCGTAGGTCGCCGACCAGAGGTTCCCGCAGAACTTGTTGATCACCTCCACCTGGCGGTCGTCGTCCTCGAACGAGGCGACCGGGGCGAGGAAGTCCCGGGCGTTCGCCAGGCCGTTGGCGCCGATCGGGCCGAGGTCGGGGAGGGCGAACGGCTGGCCGTAGTTCTCGCAGACATAGCCGCGGGCGGTGGCGTCGAGCAGCTCCACGCGGAAGCGGACGCCGCGCGGGATCAGTGCGACGTGCCCCGGTTCGACGCGCAGCAGGCCGAGTTCGGTACGGAGCAGCAGGCCGCCGCGCTCGGGGACGATCAGCAGCTCGCCGTCCGAGTCGCTGAACACCCGGTCCGTCATGGACGAATCGGCGTGGTAGAGATGCACGGCCATGCCGGTGCGCTGGGCCGCGTCGCCGTTGCCGCCCAGGGTCCACAGGCCCGTCAGGAAGTCCGTCCCGGCCGCGGGCTCGGGGAGCGGGTCCCAGCGCAGCCGGTTGGGGTCGGGCACGGATTCGGTGAACGGGGCGGTCCGGATCGCCCCGTTGTCGATGCGGACGAACGGGGGATGCGCGGCCGACGGGCGGATCCGGTAGAGCCAGGAACGCCGGTTGTGGGCGCGGGGTTCGGTGAAGGCCGAGCCGCTCAGCTGCTCCGCGTAGAGCCCGAGCGGCGCCCGCTGGGGGGAGTTGCGGCCGTGGGGCAGTGCCCCCGCCATCGCCTCCGAGCTGTGCTGATTGCCGAAACCGGCGGAATGCTCCAGCGCCTCCGCCGTCTTCCTCGCCTGCTCGATGCCGCTCATGTGCGCTCCCGGTGCCGAAGAAATCCTATGGGTAACCGTAGGAATCGAAGCGGGGTGAGTCAACGGCATTCGTGAGGCACCCGGGTTCCCGGGGGTCCAAATGCGTGATGCACAGGGGGGTTCCAAAAGTTGAACAATGCTCTACTCTCGCGCACATGTCGTGGACACGAAGACTTCTGGTGATCCTGGCGGTGCTCGCCGCCGCCCTCCTCGCGGCCCCGGCCGCCCAGGCGCACGAGGAACGTCCGGTCACCCTGCCCGACGGCACCGGAAGCGTCCCCGTGTACCGCACCGGCGAGCCCGATCTGCTGGTCTGCAAGACCGACCGGGCGGACTTCGAGCGCCGGGTGTCCGGCTTCCCGGACGCGCTGCGGGAGCGGAACCTGAAGCTCTTCGAACGGTGCCGCAAGTCCGGCTACCGCCATCTGCAGCAGGCCGTCGACGCGGTGGACCGGCCCGGCATGAACATCGCCGTCCTGCCCGGCCTGTACGAGGAGGAGCCCTCGCTGCCCAAGCCGACCGGGGAATGCGCCCGGCTGAAGGCGCGCAAGTCCCAGCTCGGCTACCAGATCCTGTCGTACGCCCAGCAGGCGCGGTGCCCGCACAACCAGAACCTGGTGGCCATCCTCGGCAAGAAGGGCCTCCAGATCGAGGGCACCGGCGCCGAGCGCACGGACGTGGTCATCGACGCCAAGTACCAGAAGCTCAACGCGATCCGCGCGGACGGCTCCGACGGCATCTACTTCCGTAACTTCACCGCCCAGCGCACCACCTTCAACTCTCTGTACGTCCTGGCCCAGGACGGCTTCGTCATCGACTCCGTCCTCACCCGATGGAACGACGAGTACGGCTTCCTGACCTTCGCCAGCGACCACGGGCTGTACAAGAACTGCGAGTCGTACGGCAACGGCGACTCCGGCATCTACCCGGGCAGCGCGTCGA
Source organism: Streptomyces sp. NPDC102437 (assembly GCF_044765565.1). Classification (NCBI taxonomy): domain Bacteria; kingdom Bacillati; phylum Actinomycetota; class Actinomycetes; order Kitasatosporales; family Streptomycetaceae; genus Streptomyces; species Streptomyces sp. NPDC102437. Next base: position 96,335 of record NZ_JBIWKI010000024.1, read on the forward strand.
ACATCAACGACGGCTACGGCTACGACGTGCCGCGCTACTCCATCGAGATCACCGGCTGCCGCAGCCACCACAACATGGTCGGCTACTCCGGCACCGCGGGCGACTCCGTCTACGTCCACGACAACGAGTTCGACCACAACATGGGCGGCGCCTCGATGGACAGCGCCTTCCCCGGCCACCCCGGACTGCCGCAGAACCACGCCCGCTTCGAACGCAACCTGATCCACGACAACAACGCCGACTACTACCGCTACGTCGCCGACGGCACCTGCGCCGAACCGCCCGTGGACCGCGGCTACGAGGAGGGCGTCGTCTGCCCGCAGATCTCCATGCCGCCGGGCTCCGGCATCATCACCGCGGGCGGCAACTGGAACCGGTACGAGAACAACTGGATCTACGGGCAGCAGCGCGCCGCCTTCGTCCTGACCGCCGTCCCCGCCTACATCCGGGGCGAGGAGGCGCTGTCCAAGCAGGCCGACACCTCGCACCACAACCGGTACGCGGGCAACCACCTCGGCGTGGACAAGGCGGGCAACTCCCGGCACAACCGCACCGATGTGTGGTGGGACGGCCAGGGCGAGGGCAACTGCTGGCAGTCGGACGCCGGACCCTCCTCCCCGCGCGCCCTGCCCGCCTGCGGCTCCGAACGCGGCGCAGTGTCCGGACACGCCGACCGGCTCTTCGGCGAACCGGTCAAGCTCGCCCAACTGCTCGTCTGTGCCGACTACAACGTGCAGGCGCGGCGGCTGCCGGCCGGCTGTGACTGGTACGGGGCGCGGGGCATCGAGCGCATCGAGGTGCAGATCGCGCTGACCGTCGCGGTGGTGCTCGCGCTGGTCGGCGGGGTGCTGTGGTGGCGCAGACTGCGCGGCAGCCGGCTCGCCACGGTGGTCACGGGGCTCGGTGCGATCGGCCTCGGGCTCGATGTGGCCGGGTCGACGATGGGGCTGTCCGCCTCCTACGTGCCCGCGCTGGCGCTGCTGCTGACCGGGGTGTGGTGGACCGGGATCGGTCTCGTGCTCCGCAGGGAGCGGCCCTGGCTGGGCTGGACCACGGTGGTGCTGGGCGCGCTCACTCTGCTGGACGCCGTGGACAAGGCCGTGTTCATGATCCCGTGGATTCCGCTCAGCCCGGCCTGGGTCCGTGGGCTGCTCGGCGTGGTCTGGGTGCTGTGGGCCGTGGTCGCCGCCGCCCGCCACGGCGAACAGGGCACCCCTGACGCCCCGGGCTCCCCGGACGCGCCCGATGCCCCGAGCTCCACGGACGCGTCGGATGCACCGGGTCCGTCGGATGCGCCGGCCGAAGGTGCGGCCCCGAGTTCCGCGCAGGCCTCTGCCCCTGCTCCTGCGCCTGCCCCGGAAGGAGACGCGTCGTGAAGCGATCCCCCAGGCCCCTTCGGGCCACTCGGTCGGCCCCTGCCACCCAGCCGACCCCGGCCGCTCGGCCGCGCCGGGCCGCCCGGCCGGTCGCAGCCGCCGTCACCCTGCTCACCGCGGGCGCACTCGTCCTCGGGGTGAGCGCCTGTGGCGGGCGGGCCACCACCCATCACAAACCCGGCACCAGCCATGAGCAGGCCGGCGGCGGCGTCGGCAAGCTGCTCGCCGCCGACGACGGCTCCGGCAGCCGGCTTCGCCAGGTCGACGCCGAGGGCGCCCCGTCGGTGGCGGTCGCCGTACGGCCGGACTCCGAGGACGGGTGGAACGTCCACCTCTCCGTACGGAACTTCAAGTTCACCCCGGACAGCGTGGGCGGCGCCGCACTGCTCGGGCGCGGCCACGCCAGGCTGTTCCTCGACGGCCACCCCCTCGCCCGCCTGTACGGCTCCTGGTTCCACCTCCCCGCCTCCCTCGTCCGCGGCGCAGGAAAGGGCGGCACCGAACTCACCGCACGGCTCTACGCCGACGACCACACCGCCTGGGCCGTGAACTCCGCACCCGTCCAGGCCTCCACCCCACTCTCCCCGGTCACCCCCTCCAAAGCGGCCACCGACCCCGAAGGAGCCGGCTCCGCGACACCCCGGCCCGACACGACACTTGTCGAGATCGTCGTCTCCGACGGAAAGGTCAGCCCCGCCCCCGGCCGGACCGAGGTCAAGAAGGGCCGGACCGTCGAACTCCGGGTGCGCAGCGACCGCGCCGACCACCTCCACGTCCACGGCTACGACAAGGAGGCGGTCCTGCCCGCGGGCAGGACCGTCACCCTGACCTTCACCGCCGACCGCAGCGGGCTCTTCGAGGTCGAGACGCATGAGTCAGACCTGCTCCTGACCCAACTCGTCGTACGGTGAGCGTCCTCGCCCACGGCATCGGCGCCCAGCACGACCTTCCGCTGTCCCCCTTCTACGCCTTCGCGGGTGCCTTCGCCGCGCTCTTCGTCTCCTTCCTCGCGCTCGGCCTGCTCTGGTCCGCCTCCCGGTTCCGCGGCGACCGGGCGGGCCGGCCGCTCCCGTCCGCCGTCCAGCGCCTCGCCGACGCCCGCCCCACCCGTATCGCCCTGCGGTCACTCGGCCTCGCCGCCGCCCTGTACGTCACGCTCCAACTCCTCCTCGGCCCGGACGACCCGGACCGCAACCCGGGCCCCGGCGCCGTATACGTACTCGTCTGGGTCGGGCTGGTCCCGGCCTCGCTCCTCCTCGGTCCCGTCTGGCGGACGGTCAACCCGCTGCGCACCGTCCACCTCCTCGTCTGCCGTGCTCTGGGCCGTGACCCCGTCGCGGGCCGCCCCCTTCCCGTACGGCTCGGTCTGTGGCCCGCCGCCGCCGGGCTCCTCGCCTTCACCTGGCTCGAACTCGTCGCCCCCGATCCCGCGTCGGCCACCGCCCTCCTGCTCTTCCTCGCCCTCTACGCCGCCGTCCACCTCGTGGGCGCCGCCCGCCACGGCGCCGGATGGTTCGACCGGGGGGACGCCTTCGAGGTCTACTCGGGGCTGCTCGCCCGGCTCTCCCCGCTCGGCCGCCGCCCCGCCGACCGCCGCCTCGTGCTCCGCTCCCCCTTCAACGGGCTCGACGCCACCCCGCAGACCCCCGGGCTCGTCGCCACCGTCTGTGTCATGCTCGGCTCCACCGCCTACGACGGCTTCTCCGACGCCCCGTCCTGGATCAACACCGTCCAGACCTCACCCCTGGGCCGCACCACCACCGCCACCCTGGGGCTCCTGGGCGCCGTCGCCCTCGTCGCCACCCTCTATGCCCTCTGCGCCGGTGCCGTACGGCTGATCTCCGGTCAACTGCGCCACCCCCTCACCGCCTTCGCCCACTCGCTCGTCCCGATCGCCCTCGGCTATCTGATCGCCCACTACTTCACACTCTTCGTCACCGAAGGTCCATGCACGGTAATGGTGGCATTCGGCGCTGACAATCCGTCCCCGTCCGATCCGCCCCTGGGCCCCGGCGGCGTCGCCACGCTCCAGGTCGCCGCGATCGTCCTCGGTCACGTACTCGGAGTCATCGCTGCCCACGACCGTTCCGTACGCCTCTTCCCGTCAGGGCGCGCCGTCGCGGGACAACTCCCGCTGCTGCTCCTGATGATCACCTATACCATCGGTGGGCTGTCGCTGCTCATCGCGTGAGGACCACGCTGCCCGGCGCGGGAGGACCACGCTGCCCGGCGCACGAGGATCACGCCGCTCGTCGCGTGAGAACCAATGTCGCTCATCGCGTGGGACCACGCCGGCAACAGGCGGCCACCGCCGCAGAGGAGACCCACGGCATCATGGAGCCCGTGCCCCATACGAACACGAACCTCCGCCGCGCCCCCGTGCAGCAGCGCAGCGCCGAGCGCCTCGCCCGGATACTCGACGCCTGCGCCGAACTCCTCGACGAGACCGGCTACGAGCAGTTGTCCACCAGAGCCGTGGCCATCCGTGCCGGGGTTCCCATCGGCTCCGTGTACCGGTTCTTCTCCAACAAGCGAGCGCTGACCGACGCGCTGGCCCGGCGCAATCTGGACAGCTACGCCGAACGCGTCACCGCCCGCCTGGCCGTCATCCCGGCCGCGGACTGGCGCAGCGCCATCGATGCGGTGCTGGACGAATACCTGGCGATGAAGCGCTCCGTGGCCGGATTCGCCCTCGTCGACTTCGGTGCGGCGGACCCCGAGGAGGACCCCGCCGACGACGCCAACCAGCGGGTCGCGGGCCGGCTCGGCGAACTCCTCTCCGGGTACCTGGGCACCACCTCCGACGAGGACCTGTCGCGCACCGTCCTGGTCTGCGTCGAGGCCGCCGACGCACTCCTCCAACTCGCCTTCCGCGCCGATCCGTCGGGCGACCAGGCCATCGTCGCCGAGACCCGCACCATGCTGCGGGCCTACCTGGCGCGCGTACTGGAATGACGGGGACGGCGGCCTCCCCGCCATGCGTACCGGTCGGTATGCTCGCCGTGCTGCCCACGTACTCGCGCCACCGATGTCGCCGCCCCGGGGAGGCTGGAACGCCTGCTCGATCAGCCCGGGGCCGCCGCCCGCCCCGGCACCCCGCTCTCCGTCGCCGCCGTCCGCCCCGGTGCCAATGTCGATCAGCTGCTCGACGGCACCCGGCTCGACCCGCTCTCCGGCACCGCCGTGCTCAACGGGTTTCCGGTGACGATGACCCCCGCCAAACCATGACCCCCACGTTGACCTGGGGTTTTGCTCGTATTGCTCGCATGTCAACATCTTGTTAACGCTTTGAGTCGCGCCCTAACGTCATCCGCACCGCCGAGTCCGGTGGGAGTTCAAGGGTGAGCGATAGGTATCCACATGCTGACAATCCTCGGCTTCGCCATGATTGCGACCTTCCTGGTCCTGATCATGCTGAAGAAGATGTCGCCGATCGCGGCGCTGGTCCTGATCCCCGCGCTGTTCTGCGTCGCGGTCGGGCAGGGCGCGAAGCTCGGTGACTACGTCATCGAAGGCGTCGGCAATCTGGCCCCGACCGCCGCGATGCTGATGTTCGCCATCGTCTACTTCGGCGTGATGATCGACGTCGGCCTCTTCGACCCGATCGTGCGGGGCATCCTGCGCTTCTGCAAGGCCGACCCGATGCGGATCGTCGTGGGTACGGCGGTGCTCGCCGCCATCGTCTCCCTCGACGGTGACGGCTCCACCACCTTCATGATCACCGTCTCGGCGATGTATCCGCTCTACAAGCGCCTCAAGATGAGCCTGGTCGTGATGACCGGTGTCGCCGCCACGGCGAACGGCGTGATGAACACCCTTCCCTGGGGCGGCCCCACCGCCCGCGCCGCCACCGCCCTCAAGCTCGACGCGGGGGACATCTTCGTCCCGATGATCCCGGCGCTCGGCGTCGGACTGGCCGCCGTCCTGCTGCTCGCCGTCGTGCTCGGCCGGCGCGAGCGCAAGCGGCTCGGCATGCTCACCCTCGACGAGGCGCTGGCCACCGGGACGGCCATGGAGCCGGAGACCGTGCTGGTCGGGGCGGGCAGCGGCAACGACCGCCCCCGCAAGGACTCCGGCGGAGCCGGAACGGGCACGGGTACGGGCGGCGACGCGGCGCAGAACGCGGGACCGGACGCGGACGGGGACCTCGACACCGACACCCACGGGGACGAGGACTTCAAGGGGCTGGACCCGGACCGGGCCACCCTGCGCCCGAAGCTCTACTGGTTCAACGCGGGCCTCACCCTCGCCCTGCTCACCGCGATGATCATGGAACTGATGCCGATCCCGGTGCTCTTCCTGCTCGGCGCGGCCCTCGCCCTCACGGTCAACTTCCCCCACATGCCCGACCAGCGGGCCCGGATCGCCGCCCACGCCGACAACGTCCTCAACGTCTCCGGCATGGTCTTCGCGGCCGCCGTCTTCACCGGCGTCCTCTCCGGCACGGGCATGGTCGAGCACATGGCCGACTGGCTCGTCGGCGCGATCCCCGCCGGCATGGGCCCGCACATGGCGATCGTCACCGGCATCCTCAGCATCCCGCTGACGTACTTCATGTCCAACGACGGCTTCTACTTCGGTGTCGTCCCGGTGCTCGCCGAGGCGGGTGCCGCCCACGGTGTCTCCCCGCTGGAGATCGCCCGCGCCTCCCTGGTCGGTCAGCCCCTGCACATGTCGTCCCCGCTCGTCCCGGCCGTCTACGTGCTCGTCGGGATGGCGAAGGTCGAGTTCGGCGACCACACCAGGTTCACCGTCAAGTGGGCGGCGCTCACCTCGCTGGTGATCCTCTGCGCCGGCCTCCTGTTCGGCATCATCTGACCGTGCGCACCACCCAGGACCCCGGCAGGAGCTGGCTGCTGCGCCTCGTCATCGCCTTCGCCTTCGCGCAGGGGGCGGTGTCGATGGCGCGGCCCGCCGTCTCCTACCGGGCTCTTTCGCTCGGCGGATGGGGTCTCCCCTGCTCGAACGGAGTTGAGAGCTTGGGGAAGAGCGCGCCATCGGTGTGATCACCGGGGTGTACGCGCTCCTCCCGCTCTTCGCCGCCGTCCCGCTCGGGCGCCGCACCGACCACGGACGGTGCGCGCCCCTGCTGCCCTTCGGCGTCGTTCTGATCGCGGGCGGCTGCGCCCTGAGCGGCCGGGCGGACTCGCTGACCGCGATGGCGGCCTGGAGCGGGGTGATGGGCCTGGGCCATCTCTGCTTCGTCATCGGTGCCCAGTCGATCGTCGCCCGCCAGTCCACCCCGGCCGAACAGGACCGCAACTTCGGGCACTTCACCATAGGCGCCTCCCTGGGCCAGCTCATCGGCCCGATCGCCGCCGGGTACCTGATCTCCGAACGGGACGGGGCCATGGCCCGTACCAGCGCGCTCGCCCTGCTCGTCTCGGCGGCCGTCGCCGCCGTCTCCTTCGGCTCGCTCTGGCGCATCGAGCACCGGTCCGCGCCCGCGGCCCGCCGGGCGGAGCCGGCCGCGAAGGTCCCCGTCGGCCGCATCCTGCGGGCCCGCGGGGTCCCGGCCGGGATCTTCATCAGCCTCGCCGTGCTCTCCGCGACCGACATCCTCACCGCGTATCTGCCCGTCGTCGGCGAGCACCGGGGCATCGCCCCCGCCACCATCGGTCTGCTGCTCAGCCTGCGTGCCGCCGCCACCATCGCCTGCCGCCTGGTGATGACCCCGATGCTCCGGGTCCTGGGCCGTACGGCGCTGCTCACCACGACCTGCCTGCTGGCCGGGGTCCTCTGTGCGGGCATTGCCCTGCCTGTACCCGTGGCCGCGCTGGCCGTGATGCTCGCCGTGCTCGGCTTCTGCCTCGGAGTCGGGCAGCCGCTCTCGATGACCACCGTCGTCCAGGCCGCCCCGCCGGAGGCCCGGTCCACCGCGCTCGCCCTCCGGCTGACCGGAAACCGTCTGGGGCAGGTCGCGGCCCCCGCGTCCGCCGGTCTGATCGCCGGGGTGGCGGGCACCGCGGCACCGTTCGTCATGCTCGGCGCCCTCCTGGTCGCGGCGGCGGGACTGGGCGTACGAGGCGGGCGGCGGGCCCGGAAGGCCGGTGCCGCCCCGGCGCGGGACGGGGAGCCCGGTGCCGCCCCGGCCGTACCGGTACCGCGGCCCCGGCGGCGCCCCACCGACCGGAACCGCGCCTGACCTCCCCCCGCCTGCCCTCCGCCCGACGCCGGGCAGGCCCCCGCCTGCCCCCGCCGCCCCGGACGTCTCGCCGCGGGGGAACCCATTCGTTGACCTCAAGTCCACTGGAGGTCGTACGTTCCTCCCATGAGCATGGAAACCACGGCGTGGACACAGCTCCACAACGTCATGAACGCGCAAGCGGACCGACGCCCCTTCGACCGGAACACCCTGCGGCGCATCGCCGCGTTCGCCCGCCCGCACCGGCGCCGGGTCGCCCTCTTCCTGATCCTGAGCGTGGCGACGGCGCTGCTCGCGGTCGCCACCCCCGTCCTCGCCGGCCGCGTCGTCAACGCCATCGTGACCGGCAAGGAGTCGGGCACCGTCACCCGGCTGTCCCTCCTCATCGCCGTGATCGCCGTGGCGGAGGCCGCGCTCGGCCTGGTCAGCCGCTGGCTCTCGGCCAATCTCGGTGAGGGTCTGATCCTCGATCTGCGCACCGCCGTCTTCGACCATGTGCAGCGCATGCCGGTCGCGTTCTTCACCCGGACCCGCACCGGCGCGCTCGTCAGCCGCCTCAACAACGACGTCATCGGCGCCCAGCGGGCCTTCAGCAACACCCTGTCCGGTGTCGTCAGCAATGTCGTGACCCTGCTGCTCACGCTCGGCGTGATGCTCTCCATCTCCTGGCAGATCACCGTGCTCGCACTGGTGCTGCTGCCGGTCTTCGTCCTGCCGGCGCGCCGGATGGGCTCCCGGATGGCGAGACTCCAGCGGGAGGCCGCGGCCCACAACGCCGCGATGGGCACCCGGATGACCGAGCGCTTCTCCGCCCCCGGCGCCACCCTGATCAAGCTCTTCGGCCGCCCCGCCGACGAGTCCGCCGAATTCGCTGTCAGGGCGGGCCGGGTGCGTGACATCGGTGTACGCACGGCCATGGCCCAGTCCGCGTTCATCACCGCCCTCACCCTCGTCTCCGCGCTGGCCCTCGCCCTGGTCTACGGGCTCGGCGGGTTCTACGCGCTGCGCGGGCAGCTGGACGCGGGCGCGGTCGTGGCCCTGGCCCTCCTGCTGACCCGGCTGTACGCACCGCTCACCGCACTCGCAGGGGCGCGCGTCGAGGTGATGAGTGCGCTCGTCAGCTTCGAGCGGGTCTTCGAGGTCCTCGACCTCGAGCCGCTCATCGAGCAGAAGCCCGACGCCCGCGCGGTCCCTGACGGCCCGGTGTCCGTCGAGTTCGACCAGGTGCGGTTCGGCTACCCCTCCGCCGACAAGGTCTCGCTCGCCTCGCTGGAGGACGTCGCGAGCCTCGACACCCGCGGCGGCGACGAAGTGCTGCGCGGCATCTCCTTCCGCGCCGAACCCGGCCAGACCGTCGCACTCGTCGGCTCCTCCGGCGCCGGCAAGTCGACCATCGCCCAACTGCTGCCCCGCCTGTACGACACCGACGAGGGTTCGGTACGCATCGGCGGCGTCGACGTCCGCGACCTGACCTCCGACACCCTGCGCGACACCCTCGGTATGGTCACCCAGGACGGCCACCTCTTCCACGAGTCGGTCCGCGCCAACCTGCTGCTCGCCCGCCCCGGAGCCACCGAGGAGGACCTCTGGGACGCGCTGCGCCGCTCACGCCTGGACGGACTCGTCGCCTCGCTGCCCGACGGGCTCGACACCGTCGTCGGCGAACGCGGCTACCGGCTCTCCGGCGGCGAACGCCAGCGCCTCACCATCGCCCGGCTGCTGCTGGCCCGCCAGCGCGTCGTCATCCTCGACGAGGCCACCGCCCACCTCGACAACACCTCCGAGGCGGCCGTCCAGGAAGCACTGACCGAGGCGCTCGCCGGCCGCACCGCCGTCGTGATCGCCCACCGGCTCTCCACCGTACGGGCGGCCGACCTCATCCTGGTCGTGGAGAACGGGCGGATCGTGGAGCGGGGCACGCACGACGAACTCCTCGCGGCCGGCGGCCGGTACGAGGAGCTGTACCGCACCCAGTTCGAGAACCCCGGTGCTGAGCACGGGGAACTCGACCGGCAGCCCCAGGCGTGACGGGCGTCTCTGGCGCCTGAAAACTAACAGCGCTAGTTTGGGTTGCGGACGACCCCGTCCGCAATGGTGACCGGGAGGAACAGCGATGAAGGCCCACGACGGCATGTACATCGATGGGGCCTGGCGGCCCGCCGGGGGACGGGACACGATCCCGGTCGTGAATCCGGCGGACGAGCAGATCATCGCGCATGTCCCGGCCGGCACCGCCGAGGACGTCGACGCCGCGGTACGGGCCGCCCGTGCCGCGCTCCCCGCCTGGGCGGCCACCGCGCCCGCCGAGCGGGCCGCGCGGATCGCCGCCCTGCGCGACGTGCTCGTCGCCCGCAAGGACGAGATCGCCGCGACCGTGACCGCCGAGCTCGGCGCGCCGCTGCCCTTCTCGCAGGCGGTGCACGCGGGCGTGCCGGTCCTGGTGGCCGGCTCGTACGCCGAGCTCGCCGCCTCGTACGCCTTCGAGGAGAAGGTCGGCAACTCCACCGTGTACGCCGAGCCGGTCGGTGTCGTCGGCGCGATCACCCCGTGGAACTACCCGCTGCACCAGATCGTCGCCAAGGTCGCCCCCGCGCTCGCGGCGGGCTGCACGGTCGTCCTCAAGCCCGCGGAGGACACCCCGCTGACCGCCCAGCTCTTCGCCGAGGCGGTTCATGAAGCGGGCGTCCCCGCAGGAGTGTTCAACCTGGTCACCGGCCTCGGCCCGGTCGCCGGACAGGCGTTGGCCGAACACGACGGCGTCGACCTGGTCTCCTTCACCGGTTCCACCGCCGTCGGCAAGCAGATCGGCGCCACGGCGGGCGCGGCCGTCAAGCGCGTCGCCCTCGAACTCGGCGGCAAGTCCGCCAACGTCATCCTGCCGAGCGCCGACCTCGCCAGGGCCGTCGCCGTGGGCGTCGCCAACGTCATGGGCAACTCCGGCCAGACATGCAGTGCCTGGACCCGGATGCTGGTGCACACCTCCCAGTACGACGAGGCGGTCGCGCTCGCCGCGGAGGCCGCCGCCAAGTACGGCGACCGCATCGGCCCCCTCGTGAACGCCAAGCAGCACGCACGGGTGCGCGGCTACATCGAGAAGGGGGTGGCGGAGGGTGCCCGCCTCGTCGCGGGCGGGCCCGAAGTCCCGCGCGAACAGGGCTACTTCGTCAGCCCGACCGTGTTCGCCGACGTCACCCCGGAGATGACCATCGCCCAGGAGGAGATCTTCGGCCCCGTCGTCTCGCTCATCCGCTACGAGGACGAGGACGACGCCCTGCGCATCGCCAACGGCACCGTGTACGGCCTCGCGGGCGCGGTCTGGGCGGGCGACGAGGCCGAGGCGGTGGCGTTCGCCCGCCGGATGGACACCGGGCAGGTGGACATCAACGGCGGCCGGTTCAACCCGCTCGCCCCGTTCGGCGGCTACAAGCAGTCCGGCGTCGGCCGCGAACTCGGCTCCCACGGGCTCACTGAGTACCTCCAGACCAAGTCCCTCCAGTTCTGACCGATCCGGTCGCCCCGCCCCGCCCCGTTCCTCCGTCGTCCACCGTCAAGGAGCCTGTCCGTGGTCCGCGCCGCCGTACTGCCCGCCGTCTCAGCTCCCCTGGAGATCACCGGCATCGAACTCCCGGAGCCCGGCCCCGGTCAGGTGAGGGTCGCCCTCGCCGCAGCCGGGGTCTGCCACTCCGACCTCTCGCTGTCCAACGGCACCATGCGGGTGCCCGTCCCCGCCGTCCTCGGCCACGAGGGCGCGGGCACCGTCGTCGCGGTCGGCGAAGGCGTCGGCCACGTGGCACCCGGCGACGGCGTCGTCCTCAACTGGGCACCTTCCTGCGGAAGCTGTCACGCCTGTGCGCTGGGCGAGGTCTGGCTCTGCGCGAACGCCCTGAACGGTGCGGGCGCCGTGCACGCCAGGCGAGCGGACGACGGCAGCGAACTGCACCCCGGTCTCAACGTCGCCGCGTTCGCCGAGGAGACGGTCGTTCCCGCCGGCTGCGTCCTGCCCCTGCCGGACGGCATCCCGCTCACCGACGCGGCCCTGCTGGGCTGCGCGGTCCTCACCGGATACGGCGCCGTGCACCACTCGGCGAAGCTGCGCGAGGGCGAGACGGTCGCGGTGTTCGGCGCCGGGGGTGTGGGGCTGGCCGCGCTCCAGGCCGCCCGCATCGCCGGCGCCTCGCGCATCGTCGCGGTCGACATCTCCCCGCGGAAGGAGGAGCTGGCCCGCCGGGCCGGCGCCACCGACTACGTGGTGGCCTCGGAGAACACCGCGCGTGAGATCCGGGCCCTCACCGGCAAGCAGGGGGTGGACGCCGCCATCGAGTGCGTGGGCCGCGCCGCCACCATCCGTACCGCCTGGGAGTCGACCCGGCGCGGCGGCCGGACCACGGTCGTCGGCATCGGCGGCAAGGACCAGCAGGTCACCTTCAACGCCCTGGAGCTCTTCCACTGGGGCCGCACCCTCTCCGGCTGCGTCTACGGCAACTCCGACCCCGCACGGGACCTTCCCGTCCTCGCCGCCCACGTCCGGGAGGGCCGCCTCGACCTGAGCGCCCTGGTGACCGAGCGCATCACCCTCGACGGCATCCCGGCGGCGTTCGACAACATGATCGCGGGCAAGGGCGGCCGGGCCCTGGTGGTCTTCTGATAGTAGTTCTCCCGCCAGGCGTCCCGGGCCCGGCCCTCGGGCGTCACCAGGACCGGATCGTCGTCGCCGCTGTCGGCCACCCGGAAGCCTTCGAGCCCGGAGCCGCCGTACCGGGCCGCCTCGGTGAGTGCGGCCGGCATGGCTTCCCGGTCCCCGCTCTGCCGCTTCTTCGCGCCCTGCTTCTTCGCGTTCCGCTGACTCCGTCCGCTCAGCGCCGGTCGGCTTCCCGGTGTTCCGCGTCATGTCGGCGTCCCTCCACCGGCGGTGCGGGATCTTTTCGCGTCAGGCCGGTCTGCGGACGCATACGGGAGACCGCCACCCCGGCCAGGCAGAGCAGCCCGCCGCCGACGGTGAGCGGCGCGGGCACCTCGTCCAGTACCAGCCACGACATCAGCACCACCAGCGCCGGCACCGCGTACGTCGTGGCGCCCATCCGTCCCGCCGTGGTCCGGGCGAGCGCGTAGGCCCAGGTGGTGAAGGCCAGCGCGGTCGGGAAGAGACCCAGATAGACCATGTTCAGGGTGGCGGACAGCGGTGCGTCGGTGGCGTCGGAGATCAGCGCACCGGAGAACGGCAGGCAGGCGACGGTGCCGACCAGGCAGCCGAAGGCGGTGATCTGCAGCGCGGAGCCGTGCCGCAGCGCGGGCTTCTGGCGCACCACCCCGGTCGCGTACGCCACGGCGGCCAGCAGACACAGTGCCACGCCGAGCACCGACGCACCGCCGTCCCCCGACATCGAGAGCCCCACCACCGCGGCGCCCGCGAACGACACGGCCATGCCCGCCAGCAGCCTGCCGGGCAGCCCCTCGCCCAGCATCCGGGCACCGAGCAGTGCGATCAGCAGCGGGCCGATGTTCACCACCATCGCGGCCGTGCCCGCGTCGACCTGCTGCTCGCCCCAGTTGAGCACCACCATGTACAGCCCGAACCAGAGCAGCCCGGACCAGATGATCCCCGGCCAGGCGGCCCGCGAAGGCAGCCCCTCGCGCCGCACCACCAGGAGCACGCCGAGCGCCAGCGAGCCGGCCAGCAGCCGGCCGAGGGCCAGCGCACCGGGCGAGTAGGCCTCGCCGGCGCTGCGGATGGAGACGAAGGCGGAGGCCCAGAGCAGCACGGTGGTGCAGGCCGCGGCGGTGGCCCGCCAATCGCGGTGCGGGGCGGCGGAGGGGGCCGGGGGTGTTGTCATGGCTCTGACGGTAAGGCCGCGACCGTTCGGCCCCTACCGAATTGTTTCCGGCTCGACGCCGAGGTGTTCGTACAGCGCCTGTTCCCCGGCCGGAGTGGCCTTCACCGCACGCCCGGAACCGATCCGTACGCACCACCCGGCATCCAGCGCATGGCGGCACAGCGCGGCGCCCGCCACGCCGGCCAGATGCGGCCTGCGCTCCGTCCAGTCCAGACAGCTCCGTACGAGGGGACGCCGCGAACCCGTCTCCAGGCCGATGCCCAGCTCGTCGAACCAGAGCAGGCCCTCGCCGGTGAGCGCGAAGCCGGTGTCCTGGGCCAGCAGTCCCCGTACGGTCATGGCGTCGGCGATCGCGATGCCGATCCGGCCCGCGAGGTGGTCGTAGCAGGTGCGGCCGCGGGCCATCGCGCTGTCCGCGCCGGCCGCACCCAGGGTGCGCGGCCGCGCGGGCGCGGAGCCTGGGACGACATGGGCTGCCAGGTCCTCGACGAGGTGCGCGATCCGTTCGTCGGCCAGCCGCAGGTAGCGGTGGCGGCCCTGCCGCTCTTCGGCCAGCAGCCCGCCCGCGACGAGCTTGCCGAGGTGTTCGCTGGCGGTCGACGGTGCCACGGACGCGTACCGGGCCAGCTCGCCGGCGGTCCAGGCGCGGCCGTCGAGCAGGGCCAGGCAGAAAGCCGCGCGGGTCTCGTCGGCGAGGAGTGCGGCCAGGGCGGCGAGCCGGGGCGCTGCCGGATCGGGGTGTGCCATGCGTGCCATGGGAACCAGGATGCGTCAGGGACGCTTCGGTGCCGGCCGAACCGTTCCGCCCGGGGCCAGCAGTTCGTACTGGGCCGAGAGGCCGTCGACCAGGGCCCGCAGCCCGGTCTCGAAGGCCCCCTCGTCGACCTTCCGGCCCCGCTCGGCCAGCAGATGGGCCTGGCCGAGGTGCGGGTAGTCGGCGGGGTCGTACGCCGTCTCGTCGTCGACGAAGCCGCGGGCGAAGGAGCCCAGTGCCGAGCCGGTGATGAAGTAGCGCATCAGGGCCCCGATGTACGTGGCCTGGGCGGGCGGCCAGCCGGCCCTGACCATCGCGCCGAACACCGCGTCGGCGACCCGGAGTCCGGCCGGCCTGCGGCCCGGCCCCCGGGCCAGCACCGGAACGATGTGCGGGTGCTCGGTGAGCGCCGCGCGGTAGGAGACGGCCCAGTCGTGCAGGGCGGCGCGCCAGTCGCGGGTGTCCGACTCGTCGAACATCGACAGGTCGACCTGCGCGGACACGGCGTCCGCGACCGCGTCCAGGATCTCGTCCTTGTTGCGGAAGTGGTTGTAGAGCGAGGGTCCGCTGACCCCGAGTTCGGCCGCGAGCCGACGGGTGGAGACGGCGTCGAGCCCCTCGGAGTCCACGAGTGCGCTCGCCGTCTCGACGATGCGGTCTCTGCTGAGGAGGGGCTTGCGCGGTCGGGCCATGCGGCACATAGTAGGGCCTGCAAGCAGAAAACTAGCAGTGCTAATTAAAGTGTGGGAGTCGAAGGATGAACCTGGAGCTCGGCGAGGAGCAGGAAGCTGCCCGGCAGCTCGCCAAGGACTTCGTCGCCCGTGAGGTCGCCCCGCACGTCGTGGCGTGGGACCGCGCCGAGAACGTCGACAAGTCGATCGTGAAGAAGCTGGGCTCCGTCGGCTTCCTCGGGCTGACCGTCCCGGAGGAGTACGGCGGCTCCGGCGGCGACCACCTCGCCTACTGCCTGGTCACCGAGGAGCTCGGGCGCGGCGATTCCTCGGTCCGCGGCATCGTCTCCGTCTCCCTCGGCCTCGTCACCAAGACCATCGCCGCCTGGGGCGACGAGGAGCAGAAGCGGCACTGGCTGCCGAGGCTCACCGCGGGCGAGGCGATCGGCTGCTTCGGCCTCACCGAGCCCGGCACCGGTTCCGACGCCGGGAACCTGACGACGAAGGCCCTCCGGGACGGTGCGGACTACGTCATCAACGGCAGCAAGATGTTCATCACCAACGGCACCTGGGCAGATGTCGTGCTGCTCTTCGCCCGCACCAACGACACCCCCGGCCACAAGGGCA
The DNA here is from genome assembly GCF_044765565.1 of Streptomyces sp. NPDC102437. NCBI lineage: Bacteria > Bacillati > Actinomycetota > Actinomycetes > Kitasatosporales > Streptomycetaceae > Streptomyces > Streptomyces sp. NPDC102437. The sequence continues at coordinate 111,739 of NZ_JBIWKI010000024.1, forward strand.
TATCCGCCTTCCTGGTCCCCACCGACACCCCCGGCCTCAGTCGCCGCACCGTCCACGGCAAGCTCGGCCTGCGCGGCCAGGCCACCGCGGAGCTGGTCCTGGAGGACGTCCGGGTGCCCGCCTCGGCACTCATGGGGCCGCAGGGCAAGGGCTTCTCCATCGCCATGTCCGCCCTGGCCAAGGGGCGGATGTCGGTCGCGGCCGGCTGTGTCGGCATCGCACAGGCCGCCCTCGACGCGGCCGTGGGCTACGCGGGCGAGCGCGAGCAGTTCGGCAAGTCCATCGCGAGCTACCAGCTCGTCCAGGAGCTCATCAGCGACATCTCCGTGGACGTCGACGCCGCCCGGCTGCTGACCTGGCGGGTGGCGGACCTCATCGACCGCGGGGAGGACTTCGCCACCGCCGCATCCAAGGCGAAGCTCTTCGCCTCCGAGGCCGCCGTCCGCGCCGCCAACAACGCGCTCCAGGTCTTCGGCGGCTACGGCTACATCGACGAGTACCCGGTCGGCAAGCTGCTGCGCGACGCCCGGGTGATGACGCTGTACGAGGGCACCAGTCAGATCCAGAAGCTGATCATCGGCCGCGCACTCACCGGGGTCTCCGCCTTCTGACGCCCGCGCCGCCGCTCGAACGGACGTCTGAGTACCCGGCTGAGTATCCGAGCGGATGTGGCGCACGCCACGTCGGCCGATGCTGGGCGTCATGAGTGAGACAGCACAGGTCAAGCAGCAGGGCACCGCGGCCTTCTACGGCCAGGCCGTCGCCTCCTTCGGGGTGGCGATGGGCGCGGTGGCCCTCGGCATCTACTTCCTGGACGCCGACGCCTGGGTGCGCGGCTTCCTCGCGATCGGCGTCCTCTACCTCGTCACCTCCTGCTTCACCCTGGCCAAGGTCATCCGTGACCGCCAGGAAGAGGGCCGGATCGCAAGCCGGGTCGACCAGGCCCGGCTGGAGAAGATCCTCGCCGAGCACGACCCCTTCCAGAAGCTCTGACGATCCCGCCGGACGGACCCTAAGCGCTTGCTCAGGTTCGGGGTATGGTGTTCGTCCTGCTGATGAGAGGGGCGAGTGACGATGAGCACGGCGGAGGAGACCGACGGCGACAGCGCGCCGTGGGCCGAGGTGACGCCCGAGGCGGCCAGGCGGCTGCTCGTCGCCGCCGTCGACGCCTTCGCCGAGCGCGGGTACCACGCCACCACCACCCGCGACATCGCGGGCCGGGCGGGGATGAGTCCCGCCGCGCTCTACATCCACTACAAGACGAAGGAAGAACTGCTCCACCGGATCAGCCGGATCGGCCACGACCGCGCCCTGTTCGTCCTGGAGGCGGCCGCCGACAGTGGGGGCACGGCGGCCGAGCGGCTGGCCGAGGCCGTACGGTCCTTCGTTCGCTGGCACGCCGAGCGGCACACCACCGCCCGCGTGGTCCAGTACGAACTCGACGCCCTCGGCGAGGAGCACCGCACCGAGATCGTCGAACTGCGGCGCAGGAGCGACGCGGTGGTGCGCCGGATCATCGGTGAGGGCGTGCAGGCGGGGGAGTTCGACGTCCCCGACGTGCCGGGCACCACGCTCGCCGTGCTCTCGCTCTGCATCGACGTGGCGCGCTGGTTCAACGAGCAGGGCAGCCGGACGCCGGACGAGGTCGGCGAGCTCTACGCCGACCTCGTGCTGCGTATGGTCGCGGCCAAGCGGTAGTGCGTCCTCGGAAGTATCAGAAGTAGTAGCGGGACACCGACTCGGCCACGCACACCGGCTTGTCGCCGCCCTCGCGCTCGACCGTGACGACGGCTGTGACCTGCACGCCGCCCCCGGCCTCCTCGACGCTCTTGAGGACGGCCGACGCGCGCAGCCGCGCGCCCACCGGCACGGTGGAGGGGAAACGGACCTTGTTCGTCCCGTAGTTGATGCCCATCTTCATGCCCTCGACCCGCATGATCTGCGGTACGAGCGTAGGCAGCAGCGAGAGCGTGAGATAGCCGTGCGCGATCGTCGTGCCGAACGGCCCGGCGGCGGCCCGCTCCGGGTCCACGTGGATCCACTGGTGGTCACCGGTGGCGTCGGCGAAGAGGTCGATCCTCTTCTGGTCGATCTCCAGCCAGTCGCTGTGCCCCAGCTGCTCGCCCACTCCGTCGCTCAGCTCCTGCGCGGACGTGAAGATCCTCGGCTCTGCCATGTCCCTGGTACCTGCCTTTCCAGCTCTGGCCATCCCTCATCGCACTTTCTAAGCGCTTGCTCAGCATGGTTGGCGGGTGCGTTCCTGTCAACGACGGACCCGGCACGAGGCAGGACAGTAGGGTTGGAGGGGTGCCCCAGATCCCACAGACGCTCCATGAGCTCACGGTCGGACAGCTCTCCGCGCGCAGCGGCGCCGCTGTCTCGGCCCTGCACTTCTACGAGGCCAAGGGCCTGATCAGCAGCCGCCGCACCAGCGGCAACCAGCGCCGCTACACCAGGGACGCGCTGCGCCGGGTGGCATTCATCCGTGCGGCGCAGCGGGTCGGCATCCCGCTCGCCACCATCCGGGACGCCCTCGCCGAACTCCCTGAGGAGCGCACCCCGAACCGCGAGGACTGGGCACGGCTCTCCGCGGCCTGGCGCTCCGAACTCGACGATCGCATCGCGCGGTTGGGGCGCCTGCGGGACCACCTCACCGACTGCATCGGCTGCGGCTGCCTGTCGCTGGAGAACTGCGTGCTCTCCAACCCCGACGACGTCTCCGGCCGGTGGATCAGCGGCTCCCGCCTGATGCCGGAGCACCCGCCGGCCGGGCACCCGTAGCTCAGGACGCCGCACGTACGGGTGCCGGCCAGGCGCCGTCGGATCGCACGCCCTCGTCGCGTTTCACGCCACCGATGCCAGATCCCGCCGCGGTGTGCTCCGGGCCGTCGCCAGTGCCCGCGGGGTCAGTACCGGCTGCGGCACCACGATCCCGCAGTCCGTGCAGACCGGGCCCGACCACGGCTCGTGGAGCCAGCGGAGGTCGGCGCCGGCGCAGACCGGGCAGGACGTGCCGGGGGCCGACTCCAGCGCCGTGATCAGCCGGCTCAGGACCTCGGCGAGCGGCGCCGACGGGTGCACCGCCGGGTCCTCGCAGCGGGCGACCCCGTTGCCGCCCCAGCTGCGCCGGTGCCAGTCGTCGAACGCGCCGGGCCGGCGCAGCCCGTCGTGCTTCTCCCGTCTGCGGCGTTCGGCGAACCCCGCCTCGTAACCCAGCCAGACCGCCCGCGCCGCCTCCAGTTCGTCCAGCGCGCGCATCAGCCGCGCCGGGTCGGGGGACCGGTCCTCGGGCCCGATCCCGTGCCGCACGCACAGATGGTCCCAGGTCGCCCGATGTCCGTAAGGGGCGAACCTCTCCAGGCACTTGCGCAGCGAATACCGCCGCAGTGCCAGATCGCTCCGTGGATCGCGGACCTGTCTCGCAAGACTCCGGAATCCCGCCACCGCACCGTCACCTCCGTCGCTCGTACTTCGGCGTCAAGAGATGGACGTACGGCCGCACCGATCGGATCCCGCGGAGGCTGATGTTGTCCGGAATTCGGTACGGTCCGTCAGTGCGGTGCCGCTGCGGTCGATGCCGTGTGACGATTCGGAAAAGGTGACGGTTATTCACCTTACTGGCGAGTCATACCGCCAGTAACCTCCGGCGCATCGGCCTCTCGGAGGAGCACGCATGCCCCCACGCACCATCAAGTTCAGAGCCGCCACCGTCGCGGCGGTTCTCGTACTCGGCACCACCCTGCTCGCAGCCTCGCCGCAGGCCGGCGCCACGGAACCCGCCCCCGTCACCGACTACTGCCAGGGGCAGTGCGACGACATCCTGCCGCCCGGCGAGAACGGCAACGCCACCCTCGTCGACATCCTCGGCAACAAGGCGTTCGGTACGCATCCCAAGCACAGCGACGACCAACTCGACCGCTACAACGGCCTGGTGGCCGGCCAGTCGGGGCTCACCGACCAGAAGCTGACCGACTTCTTCAACGACGCCTCGTTCGGCGTGCCCAAGGGCCAGGTCGAGTCCGTCACCTCGCCCCGGGACGACGTCACCATCACCCGTGACAAGGCGACCGGAGTCCCGCACATCAAGGGCACCACCCGCTACGGCACCGAGTTCGGCGCCGGATTCGCCGCCGGGCAGGACCGGCTCTGGCTGATGGACCTCTTCCGCCACATCGGACGCGGAGAGCTGACCTCGTTCGCCGGCGGCGCCCTCGCCAACCAGGGTCTGGAGCAGCAGTTCTGGCCGCAGGCCCCGTACACCGAGGCCGATCTCGAAGCCCAGGTCGAGTACATCAAGACCCACGAGGGTGCCCGCGGCGAGCAGGCCATGGCCGATGCCCAGGCGTACGTCGACGGCATCAACGCCTACCGGACGAAGTCCAAGAACGGCCGCTACTTCCCGGGCGAGTACGTCCTCACCGGCAAGGTCGACGCCATCACCAACGTCGGCGAGATACAGCCCTTCAAGCTGACCGACCTGATCTCCATCGCCTCGGTGGTCGGCGGTCAGTTCGGCGGCGGGGGTGGCGGGGAGGTGCAGGCGGCGCTCTCGCTGCTGGCCGCCCAGCAGAAGTACGGAGTGGCCGAGGGCACCAAGGTCTGGGAGTCCTTCCGCCAGCGCGAGGACCCCGAGGCCGTGCTGACGATCCATGACGGCACCTCGTTCCCGTACGCGGGCAAGCCCGGCAAGGCGCGAGGCACCGCGCTGCCCGACGCCGGGTCCGTCACCGCGGAACCCGTGATCTACGACCGCACCGGCTCCGCGGGCACCGACAAGAAGGCCCCGGTCAAGGCCCCGGCCGCGCTCAAGAAGGCCCAGGGCATCTACGACGACGGCGTCATCCCCGAGGGCTCGCTGCCCGGTTCGGGAACCGGCGCCCAGAAGCGCGGCATGTCCAACGCCCTGCTGGTCTCCGGGAAGAACACCGCGAGCGGAAACCCCATCGCCGTGTTCGGGCCGCAGACCGGTTACTTCGCCCCGCAGCTGATGATGCTCCAGGAACTCCAGGGGCCGGGCATCAGCGCCCGCGGTGTCTCCTTCGCCGGTGTCGGCATGTACATCCAGATGGGCCGCGGCCAGGACTACGCCTGGAGCGCCACCTCGGCCGGCCAGGACATCAGCGACACCTATGCCATCGACCTGTGCGAGCCCGGCGGCTCCACGCCGACGAAGGACTCCACGCACTACGTCTACCACGGCGCCTGCACCGCCATGGAGACGCTGGAGCACACCAACTCCTGGAAGCCGACCGTCGCCGACTCCACGGCGAAGGGCTCCTACCGGATGCAGGTGAGGCGCACGAACTACGGCATCGTCACCCACCGCGCCACCGTGGGCGGCAAGCCCGTCGCGTACACCTCGCTGCGCACCACCTACCGCCACGAGGCCGACTCGATCATCGGCTTCCAGATGCTCAACGACCCGTCGTACGTCAAGGACGCCGCCTCCTTCCAGCAGGCGGCGAGCAACATCGACTACGCCTTCAACTGGTTCTACGCCGACTCCCGCACCGCCTCCTACTACAACAGCGGCATGAACCCGGTGCGCGCCGCGGGCGTCGACCCGGCGCTGCCGGTGCGGGCCGTGCGGGCCTACGAGTGGCAGGGGTACGAACCGGTCGCCAACACCGCCGCGTACACCCCGTTCGCCGCGCACCCGCACTCCAGCGGGCAGGACTACTACATCTCCTGGAACAACAAGCAGGCCAAGGCGTACGCCACGGCGGGCTTCGGCCTCAGCGCCGTGCACCGGGGAGATCTGCTGGACGACCGGGTGGCGAAGCTGGTCGAGGAGGGCGGGGTGACCCGCGCGTCCCTCACCCGGGCCATGGCCGAGGCCGCCGTCACCGATCTGCGCGGCGAGCAGCTGCTGCCCGAACTGCTTGAAGTGATCCGCTCCGAGCCGGTGACCGATCCCGAAGTCAACGATGCAGTCCAGCAGTTGGAGTCCTGGCGGGCCTCGGGATCGCAGCGCCGCGAGAGCAGCCCCGGCTCACACACCTACACCCACGCCGACGCGGTGCGGATCATGGACGCGTGGTGGCCGAAACTGGTCGAGGCCGAGTTCAAGCCGGGGCTCGGTGACGACCTGTACGGAGCGATGACCGTCAACGTCGCCACCGACGAGTCCCCGGCGGCGAGCCACGGGGCGAGCGGGGCGCACAGCGGATCCGCTTTCCAGTACGGCTGGTGGGGCTTCGTGGACAAGGACCTGCGCCAGGTCCTTGGGAAGCCGGTCAAGGGGCCGCTGGCCAGGACGTACTGCGGCGACGGCGATGCGGGCAACTGCCGTGACGCGATGCTCGCGTCCCTGAAGCAGGCCGTGGCCCAGCCGGCGACGGAGGTCTACCCCGGGGACGACAACTGCAAGGCGGGCCGGCAGTGGTGCGCCGACTCGATCGTCCACCGGCCGCTCGGCGGGATCGGCCAGAAGGCGGTCCACTGGCAGAACCGCCCGACGTACCAGCAGGTGGTGGAGTTCCCCGCCCACCGGTAGGGGGACGAACCACCGAGCCGGGCGGGTCCGAGTTCCTCGGGCCCGCCCGGCGCCGTGTCACCGGTACTGGAGATACCGCTTGCGCACGGCACGGAACGCGGCGAGGTCCTGCGCCCAGGCCCCCACCACCTCGTCCGTGTCCGCCCCCGCGTCGATCATCGTGCGGACCCGGGTGTTGCCGGTGAGCTTGTCGATCCAGTTGTCGGCACGCCAGGCGAACCCGCTCCACGTCTGCTTCGCCGTCACCAGCAGCGCGATCCCGGTACGTACCGGATCGAAGACCTCGCGGTCCTGGACCTGCACCTGCACACCGCCGACCGTCTTGCCCTGGAACTTGGAGAACGTCGGCGCGAAGTACGCCTCGCGGAACGCCACCCCGGGCAGGTCGAGCGCGTTCGCGGCCGCCGCCCAGCGGTGGTCGATGCCCTCCGCGCCGAGCAGTTCGAACGGCCGGGTGGTGCCGCGGCCCTCGGAGAGATTGGTGCCCTCGAACAGGCAGGTCCCCGAGTAGACGAGCGCCGTGTCGGGCGTCGGCATGTTGGGGCTCGGCGGCACCCATGGCAGCCCGGTCGTGTCGAAGAAGTCCGAGCGCTTCCAGCCGGACATCTTCACGATGCGCAGGTCCACCGGCCGCTCGGCCAGGAACCGGGCGTTGAAGAGCAGGGCCAGCTCGGTGACCGTCATGCCGTGTGCCTGGGCGATCTCCCGGCGGCCCACGAAGGTGCCGAACGCCGGGTCGAGCACCGGGCCGAGCGCCGCCCGCCCGGTCACCGGGTTCGGCCGGTCCAGGACGACGAACCGCTTCCCGGCGAGCGCCGCCGCCTCCATGCAGTCGTACAGCGTCCAGATGTACGTGTAGAAGCGGGCGCCCGCGTCCTGGATGTCGAAGACGACCGTGTCCACGCCGGACGCCGTGAAGACATCGGCGAGTGGCTGACCGCTCTTCAGGTACGTGTCGTAGACCGGAAGTCCGGTCGCCGGGTCGTCGTACCGCCCCTCCGAACCGCCCGCCTGCGCGGTGCCGCGGAAACCGTGCTCGGGCCCGAAGACGGCGATCAGGTCCACCCGCTCGTCCGGGTGCATCACATCGACGATGTGGCGCACGTCGGAGGTGATCCCGGTCGGGTTGGTGACCACCCCGACCTTCTCGCCCTTCAGCAGCGCATAACCGTCCGCCGCCAGCCGGTCGAAGCCGGTACGTACCCGGCTGTTCCCCTTGCCCGCGGCGGGGGCGGCGCTCGCGGCACCGGTCCCGGCGGCCGTCGCCGCGAGGGCCCCCACCGCACCGCCGGCGGCCAGCAAACCACGTCTGGACAGGCTCATTCGGCTACCTCCATGATCGCGACCTCTGTCATGGTCACGCACGCTAGCGCGCGTTCAGGCCATACGGAACGAGCCGGACGGGACGGTTGTGACGGGAGTGTCTCCAGAGCGCTCTCCACCCCTTCCGTTCCGGCATACCGACTGGTTAGTCTGCCAGGGCGGTCGGCTGAGAGAGGCGGGAGCGATGAGTGCGGTGCAGGGCGCGGGCGTGGTGGTCACAGGGGCCGGAGGCGGCATCGGAGCCGCCCTGGCCCGCGGATTCGCCGCCCGGGGCGCACGGGTCGTGGTCAACGACCTCGACGAGGCGAGGATCGAGCCGCTGGCCGAGGAGATCGGCGGCATCGCCGTCGCGGGTGACGCCTCGCGGATCGTGGACGCCGCCAGGGAAGCGCTCGGCGGCACCGTCGACGTCTACTGCGCCAACGCCGGCCTCGCCTCGCCCGGCGACGCCTTCGCGGACGAGGAGGTCTGGGCCACGGCCTGGGACGTCAATGTGATGGCCCACGTCCGCGCGGCCAGGGCGCTGCTGCCGGACTGGCTGGAACGCGGCAGCGGCCGCTTCGTCTCCACCGCGTCCGCCGCCGGACTCCTGACGATGATCGGCGCCGCGCCGTACAGTGTCACCAAGCACGGTGCCGTCGCCTTCGCCGAATGGCTTTCGCTCACCTACCGCCACCGCGGCGTCAAGGTCCACGCGATCTGCCCGCAGGGCGTACGGACGGACATGCTCACCGCCGCCGGATCGGCCGGGGAACTCGTCCTCGCCCCCAGCGCCATCGAGCCCGAGGCGGTCGCCGAAGCGCTCTTCGACGCCATGGCCGAGGACCGCTTCCTCGTCCTGCCGCACCCCGAGGTCGCCGGGTACTACAGGGCCCGCAGCAAGGACACCGACCACTGGCTCGGGAGCATGAACCACCTTCAGCAGAAGTGGGAGGAGACCGGCGCATGACCGATTCCGTCGAATCGGGAGGAGACCGGGGCGCAGCCGAGTCCGTCTACGCCGCCAAGCCCTGGGTCGCGCTGCTCAGCGAGGCCCAGCGGGCCCCCGTCGACCCGGCCGCGACCCTGGTCCACGCCTTCCGGGACTCCGCCGCCCGCAGCCCCGGGCACCCCGCGCTCGCCTACTTCGACGGACGGCTCAGCTACCGCGAGACCCACGCGCTCTCCGACTCGGTGGCCGGCCATCTCGCCACCCGGGCCTGGAGCGCGGCGACCGGGTCGCGATCATGCTGCAGAACACCCCGCAGTTCGTGATCGCGCTGCTCGGCGCCTGGAAGGCCGGCGCCACGGTCGTCCCGCTCAACCCGATGTACAAGTCCGGCGAGGTCGGCCACGTACTGAAGGACGCCGAGGTCACCGCGCTGATCTGCGCGGACCGGGCCTGGGCGGCGTATCTGAGGGACACCGCGGCCGGCGCCCCGACGGCACGGACAGCGCTCACCACCAGCGAGCTCGACCTCCAGACACGGAACGACGCACGCGTGCTCGGCTTCGAACGGCTGCCCGTGGCCGAGGACACCGAAGACCTGGTCGCCGTCGCCCGGCAGGGCGACAAGGCCCCGGTCGGCCGCGAACCCGCCGCCGCCGACGTGGCGCTGATCAGCTACACCTCCGGGACCAGCGGCACCCCCAAGGGCGCCATGAACTCCCACGGCAACATCGTGATCAACGCCGAGCGCCAGCGGACCGGGCACCCAGTCGCCGAGGGCTCCTCCTACTTCGCGCTCGCACCGCTCTTCCACATCACCGGCATGGTGTGCCAGCTGGCCGCCTGCCTCACCAACGCGGGCACCCTCGTCCTCGCGTACCGCTTCCACCCCGGCGTAGTCCTCGAAGCCTTCGCCGAACACCGCCCCGCCTACACCGTGGGCCCGTCCACCGACTTCATGGCGCTCGCCGCCCACCACGGCGTCACCCCCGAGCACTTCGCCTCCTTCCGGGTCATCTCCTCGGGCGGCGCACCGCTGCCGCCCGCACTGGTCGAGAAGTTCCGGGCGGGCTTCGGCCCGTACATCCGCAACGGCTACGGCCTCACCGAGTGCACCGCCCCCTGCGCCTCGGTGCCGCCGGAGCGCGAGGCCCCGGTCGACCCGGTCTCCGGAACCCTGTCCGTCGGAGTCCCCGGCCCCGACACGGTGGTCCGGATCCTCGACGGGAACGGCGCGGAGGTGCCCTTCGGCGAGCAGGGCGAGATCGCCGTCCGCGGCCCGCAGGTCGTCTCCGGCTACTGGCGGCTGCCCGAGGCCACCTCCGCCGCCTTCCCGGACGGCGAACTGCGCACCGGCGCCATCGGGTTCATGGACAGCGCGGGCTGGCTCTACGTCGTCGACCGCAAGAAGGACATGATCAACGCCTCCGGCTTCAAGGTCTGGCCGCGCGAGGTGGAGGACGTCCTCTACACCCGTCCGGCGGTCCGGGAGGCGGCCGTCGTCGGCGTCCCCGACGCCTACCGCGGCGAGACCGTCCGCGCCTACGTCAGCCTGCGGCCCGGCGCCTCGGCCGGGCCGCAGGAGCTGAGCGCGTACTGCAAGGAACGGCTCGCCGCGTACAAGTACCCGCGCGAGGTCGAGATCCTGGCCGAACTTCCGAAGACGGCGAGTGGGAAGATCCTCAGGCGGGAACTGCGTTCCCCTCGATGACCGATTCACGCGGAAGGAAGGTGGCGGCAATGGCCAAGGCGACGGACGGGGACACGGCTCCCGTCCCTCAGCGGCTGCTGGCCGCCGCCACCCGGCTCTTCGCCGAGCAGGGCTACGACCGCACCTCGGTCCAGGAGATCGTCGAGGCGGCAGGCGTCACCAAGGGGGCGCTCTACCACTACTTCGGCTCCAAGGAGGACCTCCTCCAGGAGGTCTACGCCCGGGTGCTCCGTCTCCAGCAGGAGCGCCTCGACGCCTTCGCCGACGCCGACGCCCCCGTCGAGCAGCGGCTGCGCGACGCCGCGGCGGACGTGGTCGTCACGACCATCGAGAACCTCGACGACGCCTCGATCTTCTTCCGGTCCATGCACCACCTGAGCCCGGAGAAGAACAAGCAGGTCCGAGTGGAGCGGCGCCGCTACCACGAGCGTTTCCGGGCGCTGGTGGAGGAGGGGCAGCGCAGCGGGGTGTTCTCCACGGCCACCCCGGCCGACCTGATCGTCGACTACCACTTCGGTTCCGTCCACCACCTGTCCACCTGGTACCGCCCCGACGGCCCGCTCAGCCAGCAGGAGGTCGCCGACCACCTGGCCGATCTGCTGCTGCGCGCACTGCGGCCTTAGCCTTGATCCACCGAGGTGGTTTGAGAGCGGTCTTTTGATCGGCTTCGGGTCGGGTGGCCGGGTGAGGGCAGGTTGTGTCCGCTGGTCTGCCCA
>NZ_JBIWKI010000025.1:0-118889 GCF_044765565.1 Streptomyces sp. NPDC102437
TCCTCAGCGCCCCCAACCCCCAAACCCCCCCACCCCCGGGGCGGGGGCGGTGTGGCCCCCCCCCCCCCCACGGCCCCGGACCGTTTTTCGCCTGCTGCCGCGAGCGCCAGCGCGGCCAGAGTAAAAGCATGGCAAAACGCGCTCGTCAAGCGGCTGCCCGGACCGTCTGAGCGATCCTTTTCGGACTTTCCCGCCCACCGGGCCCTCCCTGCTCCGGAAGCCCGGCGACCAGCTTTATGCTCTACACGTCTGTAGAGCACGGGAGCCCCCTCGGTGTTTCCCGTGCTCCCTCGTACCCTCGTACGCACGTAAGGGAGTGGACGCCGCCATGGTGTTCAAACGACTGCTCGGCTCGCTCGGTGTGGGCGGCCCAACCGTCGACACCGTCCTCACCACCGGGGCGATCGCTCCCGGCGGCCCCCTGTCCGGCCAGGTCCATCTGAAGGGTGGCAGCGCCGACTTCGACATCGACCACATCGCGCTGGAGCTCGTCGCGCAGGTGGAGGCAGAGCACGAGGAGGGAGAGGACGAGCGCGTAGTGGCCTTCGAGCGTTTCATCGTCGGCGGCGGCTTCCGGCTGGCCGAGGGTGAGCTGCTCAGCCTTCCGTTCACGGTCACGGTGCCGTGGGAGACGCCGATCACCGAGCTGTACGGGCAGAGCCTCGGCATCGTGCTCGGCGTGCACACGGAGCTGTCGGTCTCCGGGGCCAAGGACAACGGTGATCTCGACCGGCTCGCCGTGAGCCCACTGCCGGTGCAGGAGGCGATCCTCGAGGCGTTCGGACAGCTCGGCTCCGGTTTCCGGTCCGCGGATCTGGAGTACGGCCGCATCGGCGGCACCGGCCAGCAACTCCCCTTCTACCAGGAGATCGAGCTGACCCCGCCGCCGCATTACGCGCACGCGGTCGACGAGATCGAGGTGACCTTCCTCGCCACCGCGGGCGGCATGGAGGTGGTCCTGGAGGCGGACAGGCGCGGCGGGCTGTTCTCCGACGGGCACGACGCTCTCACCCGGTTCACGGTCGCGCACGACGGAATCGACCATCAGGACTGGCGGGCGCTCGTCGAAGGCTGGCTCCAGCAGCTGATCGAGCACCGGTCGGCGTACGCGGCGGGTTCCGCGTACGGGCACGGTGACCCGTACGCCGGGCACCACGGCAACGGTCACGGGCACCACGAGGACCGGCATCACCACGACGGTCACCGCTCCGGACCGGGCCTGGGAACGGCCGTCGCGGTGGGTGCGGCCGGGCTCGCGGTCGGCGTCGTCGGGGGCATGGTCGCCGCCGAAGTCGTGGACGAGGCCGGGGACTTCTTCGAGGGCGACAACGACGACGGCGATGACGAGGGTGGTGACGACTGATGTTCGGAATCAGCGAGATCGCGATCATCCTGATCGTGGTGATAGTCCTTCTGGGCGCCAAGCGCCTCCCCGATCTGGCCCGTTCCGCGGGCAAGTCGGCCCGCATCCTCAAGGCCGAGGCGAAGGCCATGAAGGGGACGAAGGGCGCCGAAGGTGAGGCGGGGGCGCCCCGCGTCATCCGCGGCGAGACCGTCGGCCGTCAGGACGCCGGATCCCCGGAACCGGATACGGGGCAGCAGCCCCGGGGCAGATAGGACCGCCGGTCCGGCCGGCGCCCGGCCCCATCAGAGCGTGCACGCCTGCGAGATCGACAGGCTGTTCTCGTACAGATGGAGCCGGGTGATCCGGCCGCCCTCGGCGGTGAGGCGCAGCGCGAAGGGGCCCTCGAAGGACTTTCCGGTCGCACGGACGGTCCCCGCGAGATGCCCCATCAGGACGGCGTCGGTTCCGTCGACGAGTAAGGTGTCGATGGACGCACGGGCGTCCTCCGGCACGGTGTGATCGGCCAACTCCACGAACTGGGCGGCGCATTCGGCGGCAGTGGAGCGGGGTCGGATCCAGGGCACCGCGGGGTTCTCGGCGAGCAGCCAGTCGACGTCGTCGGCGAAGAGCGCGGTGAGCCCTTCGGTGTCCCCCGCGATGCGGAGGCCGAGAAACTTCTGAACGGTGGCACGGGTGGCGTCGGCGGTGTCCGTGGGCCTCATGTGCCCCAGACTGTCAGGTCGCTGACGGGGCGTCGATTACCTCGGGGGTAAGGGCGGACGGAGCTGCCACACTCGCAGAGTGTGGCCCGATGGCCGCTACCCCGCTCCCGCGGCGCCGACTGCTGTCCGTCCGCAAGCCCCACCCTCCCTTGGGCGTAGAGCTCCTCGACCGGCACCTCGGTGGTACCGGCGGGAGGCCAGGAGGCCGCCCCGAGATACTCACCGGGGGACTTGTCCGAGCCCGCCGTCCTTGGTGCGGTAGCCGTCCTCGTCCCGCCCCGTCCAGCCGGCTTCGTGGGCACCCGCTCCTCGATCGCCTTGTAGTCCTCGGCGACCCCGGCCCCCTCGGGGGGCTTGCCCTGAGCCGGTCCGTACCAGCGCAGGACCTGTCCCGGCTGCTGCCCGAGCCCGATGAGCCGGTTGAGCACCCTGCGGATGACGGGACGCCCCGGGGCCGGCTCGGTGGTGAGCACGGCCGCCCCGGCACCGTCCCCGAAGAGCACCGCGTTCACGAGCTCCTCCGGCCGCAGGCTCATCAGGTCGGCGTCCAGGTCGAAGAACTGGGCACACACATCACCGCCGAGCACCAGTGCGTTGGTGTGCCCGGCCGACTGCAGCATCCGACGGCCGACGTCCAGTGCCTGCACGGCGCCACAACAGCCGGACTGCAGCTGATAGGTCGGTACGTCGTTGATGCCTAGGCGGTCGGCGACGAGATTGACGGTGGCCGGCATCAGCTGGTCGGGGGTGGCGGTTCCCATGACCAGCACATCGATCTCACCGGGCTCAAGACCGGCCGCGGCCAGCGCGCGGCTGCCCGCCTCCGCTGCCAGCTCCGCGAGGGAGACCGCGAGTTCACCGGAGTCCAGGTCGATCGCCAGATGCCGGGAGCGGGTGCCGATGAACGCGTCCACCCACTGCTCCCACAGCGCGTCCATGCCGAAGCGGCGGGCCAGGGCGGAGTTGTCGATGGCGGGCCGGGAAGAGCGCTTCCGACCGAGCGTATATGGATGTCCGGGATCTCCATCGCGGTCCTTCCTCAGATGTTCATGGGCTCCCGGCGTCATCGTGCGGAGCGTGTCTAAAGGCCGACTTACGGTGGTCTTAGGACGGGAGGCGGGAGGCGGGAGGCAGAAGGCTAGAGACGGACGGGCGGTGGGCCGGCCGGTTCCGGCTCCCCTGGCTCGCCCGCTCCGGAAAGGGTGCCGGGGGCCGCGGCATGCCGGCAGGGCAAGGTCTAAAGTGCGGTGCACAGTATGTGCGCTTCTGCCCCATGTCGGAGCAACAGACGCAGGGGCCACGCCGCACACCGGAAGGGAACGAAACCGTGCATGGCGAGTACAAGGTGCCCGGCGGCAAGCTTGTCGTCGTGGATCTGGACGTCGAGGAAGGCGTACTGCGCAACGTGCGCGTCGCCGGGGACTTCTTCCTGGAGCCCGACGAGGCGATCCTCTCGATCAACAGGGCCCTGGAGGGTGCCCCGTCCTCGACGGACGCCGCAGGGCTGGCGGCCCGGATCACGGCGGGTCTGCCGGAGTCGACCGTCATGCTCGGACTGACCGCGGAGGGCGTCGGCATCGCTGTTCGGCGAGCGCTGGCCCGTGCGACCGAGTGGAGCGACTACGACTGGCAGTTGGTGCACACCGAACCGCAACACCCGGCCCTGCACATGGCACTGGACGAGGTCCTCACCACCGAGGTGGCCGCCGGACGGCGGGCTCCCACGCTGCGGGTCTGGGAATGGGCCTCGCCCGCCGTGGTCATCGGCAGCTTCCAGTCGCTGCGCAACGAGGTGGATCCTGATGGGGCGGCGAAGCACGGCATGACCGTGGTGCGCCGTATTTCCGGCGGCGGGGCCATGTTCGTGGAGCCCATGAGCACGATCACCTACTCCCTGTCCGTGCCGGAGTCGCTGGTCTCCGGGCTGTCGTTCGCCGACAGCTACGCCTACCTCGACGACTGGGTGCTGGGCGCGCTCGGCGACATGGACATCAAGGCCTGGTACCAGCCGCTCAACGACATCGCCACCGAGGCCGGAAAGATCGCCGGCGCCGCCCAGAAGCGGATCGTCGGCCCCGACGGTGGCCCTGGAGCCGTCCTGCACCACGTGACGATGTCGTACGACATCGACGCGGACAAGATGCTGGAGGTGCTGCGGATCGGCAAGGAGAAGATGTCCGACAAGGGCACCAAGAGCGCCAAGAAGCGCGTCGACCCGCTCCGCCGTCAGACCGGCCTCGCCCGGGAGCAGGTGATCGAGAACATGATCGCCTCCTTCCGCGACCGCTACGGGCTGGCCACGGGTGCGGTCACAGCGCAGGAGATGGCCCGTGCGCAGGAGCTGGTGCGGACGAAATTCGGCACCGAGGAATGGACCGCCCGGGTGCCGTGAGACCGGTCGGGTGCCGTGAGGCCGGTCGCGGTGTCAGGCACCCGGCGTCGGCAGTTCCTGCTCGGTCCAGATGATCTTGCCTTCGGCCGTGTAGCGGGTGCCCCAGCGCCGGGTGAGCTGGGCGACGAGGAAGAGCCCGCGGCCGCCCTCGTCCGTGGTACGGGCGTGCCTGAGCCTGGGCGAGGTGTTGCTGGTGTCGGCGACCTCGCAGATCAGGACGGACTGGCGCAGCAGCCGGATCCGGATCGGCCCGCTGGCGTAGCGCACCGCGTTGGTGACCAGTTCGCTGACGATCAACTCGGTCGTCATCTCCAGCTCCTCCAGACCCCAGGCGCTCAGCTGGCGGGCGGTCCAGGCCCGGACACCGGCGACGACGGCCGGCTCGGCGGGCACTTCCCAGGAGGCGATGTGATCCGCGCTCAGCTCGTGGGTCCGGGCGAGCAGCAGGGCCACGTCGTCGGGCTGGGGCACCGGGACCAGCTGTTCCACGACCGCCGCGCACAGGGCGTCGAGCGAGAGTCCGCGCTGTGCCAGGGCGCCGCCGAGGCGGGACATGCCGAGTTCGGGGTCCTGGTCCCTGCCTTCGATCAGGCCGTTGGTGTAGAGGCCGATCAGGCTTCCCTCGGGCAGTTCGGTCTCGGCCGTCTCGAAGGGCAGCCCGCCCAGGCCCAGGGGCGGCCCTGCGGGCAGTTCGAGGAAGGTGATGCGGCCGTCCGGGGCTACGACGACGGGTGGCGGGTGACCGGCGCGTGCCATGGTGCAGCGCTGGGTGACCGGGTCGTAGACCGCGTAGAGGCAGGTGGCGCCGAGTACGGGTGTGCCCTGCTCCCCGCTCTCGGTTTCCTCGTCGCTCAGCCGGAGCACGAGGTCGTCGAGGTGGGCGAGGAGTTCGTCGGGCGGCAGGTCCATGTCGGCGAGGGTGTGCACCGCGGTGCGAAGCCGGCCCATGGTGGCCGCGGCGGCGATGCCGTGGCCGACGACGTCGCCGACGACGAGGGCGACCCGGGCGCCGGACAGCGGGATCACGTCGAACCAGTCGCCGCCGACACCGTCCTTGGCGTCCGCCGGGAGGTAGGAGGAAGCCACGTCCAGGGTCATTCCGCCGGGCAGTGTGTGCGGGAGCAGGCTGCGCTGGAGGGTCAGCGCGGCAGCGTGCTCATGGGTGTAGCGGCGGGCGTTGTCCACGCATACGGCGGCCCTCGCCACCATCTCGCGCGCCGGAAGTACATCCTCCGGTTCGAAGGATGCGGGATTCAACGACCGTACGAAGGTGGTCAGTCCGAGCACGGTGTCACGGGCCCGCATGGGTACGCAGATGACGGAATGGAGTCCGTACTCGCGGATGCTCGCCGACCTGGCGGGCTGTTCGGCCGTCCACAGATGGTCGTCGGGATCGAGGACCGGGATGAGAAGGGGTTCGCCGTCGATGAGGTACCGCATGTCGTGGGGCGGGGGCACGAAGTCCACCGGGTCCCCGACCCGGCGGATCGCCTCCGGACAGCCCTCGCGCACCGAGCTCATCCCGGCACGGCGCATCCTCGGCCGGGCAGAGCTGAAGGCACCCGAGCGGACCAGCTCCTGACCGGACAGCCCCGTGCCCAGCGGCCACGGGCCGGGCGCGCCGGGGCTGGCGACCGGCTCCAGCAGGTCGACCATCACGAAGTCGGCGAATCGCGGCACCGCGAAGTCGGCCAGTTCCTGAGCCGTGCGCATCACGTCCAGGGTGGAACCGATGCTGGCTCCGGCGTCGTTGACCAGGGCCAGGCGCTGCTGGGCGTTCCACCGGTCGGTGACGTCCAGGACCATGTAGCAGAGGCCGGTGACCACGCCTTCGTTGTCGGTCAGCGGGAGGTACGACGTGGAGTAGGCGCGTTGGCGGCGCGGATCGGCCCAGGTCCAGCCCAGGTACTCGTAGTCGATGACCGGAACCCCGGTGTCCAGCACACCGCGCATCAGCGTCTCGATGGCCTCGGTCTCCAGCCCCGGGAGCACCTCGCTGAGCCGGTGGCCCACCCGTTGTTCGCGCGGGACGCCGCCGAAACGTTCCAGGGTGTCGTTCATCCAGACGTAGCGCAGATCCGGGTCCATCACCGCCACGCCGATCGGTGAACCGGACAGGAAGGCGTCCAGCACGGACTGCCCGATCATCCACTCCGGCCGTCGTTCGCTTCCGGAGACCAGGAAGCACTCACGGCCATCCAGGTGAAACGCGGCCGAGACCCGCAGGTCCACCTCGATCCGGCTGCCGTCGCGCCGCCGCACGTGCGCGACGCCGCGCCATCCCACGCCGGCCCGGCAGCGCTCGGCGATCCCCGCCACCCGTACCGGATCCTCGGGCATGGCGAGCAGGAAGCCGGCGGACCGCCCGACCACCTCGGCGGCCCGGTAGCCCAGCAGTTCCTGCGCGCTGTGCGTCCAGCCGACGACGGTTCCGCTGCCGGCGACCACCGCGGTCGCGTCGTTCGCCGTGTCGTGGGAGTGCCGGGGTGTGCGGGGCGGCGAGGGTTCGCCGGGCTCCGGCTTCGGGCCTGCACACGCCATACCTGACACCACCCATCCGCTCCTTGTCCATGATCCCGCCTCCCGCGCTCAGGTGCGAGCGACGACGGGGAGGGCCGCGGCCGGGCGGGGGCGGGAGGCGGTCAGAGCACCGTGCCCGGCCCGGACCGGGCGGACGGGGCCGGGGGCCGGTGTTCGTACCAGCGCCGGTCGGCCTCCAGCTGGGCGGCGAGGGAGATCAGGCGTACCTCGCTGCGGGACGGGCCGAGCAGCTGTGCCCCTACGGGCAGCCCGTCGGCGGTGAACCCGGCCGGGACGTTGATGCCGGGCCAGCCCAGCACGTTCCAGGGCCAGGCGTACGGGCATGCCTCGGTCATCGCCAGATCGGTGCGCCAGGCGCTCAGCCCGTCGAAACGGCCGATCGGTGGCGGCGGCAGGGCCGTCGTCGGGGTGAGCAGCACGTCGTACCCGGCGCCGGCGCGGGACGGGCGGAAGAACCCGCCGATCCTGCGGTGCTGGCGCACCTCGCGCTCCCTGGCGGCCCGCACCACCCGGCCGCCGAGCCGGGTGCCGGTGCGCAGCGCGCTGCGGGTGCGCGGGTCGAGGAGTGCGGGGTCGGGGTGGCGGGCGGCGAGTTCGGCGATCCCCGCGGTGGCGCGGGGGACGAACCCGAGGCCGATCAGCCCGTACCGTGGCCTGGCCTCCTCGACGTCGTGTCCCAGGCGGGCGAGGGCCTCGGCCAGTTCGAGGACGGCCCGGCGCACATCGGGGTGTGGTGCGGAGCCGGTGAGGGTGAGCGGGGGGCGCCAGGCGAGGGCGATACGCAGCCGGCCGGGGTCGCGGCGGGCGGCGGCCGCGGCGGCGACGGGCGGCGGCCGGTGCTGGTCGTCGGGGTGGGCACCGGCGACCGCGTCGAGCAGCAGTGCGGCGTCGGCGACGGTCCTGGCCAGCGGTCCGTTGACGGTCAGGCCCTGAAAGGCGTCGGTGTGCGGGTGACCGGAGATCCGGCCGCGCTGGGGTTTGATACCGACGAGATGGGTCCAGGCCGCCGGGATGCGTACGGACCCCGCGCCGTCCGAGCCGAGCGCGGCGGGCACCAGACCGGCCGCGACCGCGGCGGCGGAGCCACCGGACGAGCCGCCGGGTGTGTGGCCGGTGTGCCACGGGTTGCGGGTGGCACCGAAGGCGGGGCCCTCGGTGAACGGCCACTGACCCAGCTCGCAGGAGTTGGTCTTCCCGACGATCACCGCCCCGGCAGCCCGCAGTCGGCGCACGGCCTCGCTGTCCGTGGTCGCGGCCGGCAGATCGCCGTCGCAGCCGAAGTAGGTCGGCATCCCGGCGACGTCCGTGTCGTCCTTGACGGCGACCGGTACGCCGAGCAGCGGCAGCCGCTCCCCCGCCGCGAGCCGGCGGTCGGCCTCGGCGGCCTCGGCGAGCGCGGCCTCGGCACGCAGGTGCCGGAAGGCGTTGAGGGTGGCCTGGCTCCCTTCGATGCGGCGCAGCGCCGCGGACACCTGCTCGGCCGAGGTGGTGCGGCCCTCGGCCAGCTCCCGTGCGCTGTCGGCCAGTCCGGCCGGTCCGGCCGGTCCGGTGGTTTCCACCGCTTCCGTTGAGGACATGGGCTGACCGCCTTCCTCGTGTCTGAGGACACCCGCACAGGGCCGGTGCACCACGCGCCTGGTACTCCCGAACGAACTTACCGGAGGGTAATGAGGAATGAGCACTCCGCTCAACCGTTCGGTGGAAAGCGGGCCGAGGCACGTCCCACGCGCGCTCGGGGAGTGCCCGGTCGCATCCGGGGAGTGTCAGTGCCGCTTGCTACGTTCTGCAGCGGAAGAGGACAGCGAGAAAGTACTGCTGGAGGGCGCCGTGGAAGCGCAGTTCGAGGGCGAGTTCGAGACGCATCTGACGGTGCGTCTCGATCCCCGCGCCGACGACGGGACGCGGGACGCGCGGGAGGCCGACCGGCTGGGGTGCTGGGCGGAGCTCAACGGCCTGAAGCTCACCCGTATCCTCCTGGACCGGGGTGCCACGCCCGATCAGCCCATGCTGACAGAACGGGGACGGGGATCGCTCTCCGGTCAGCGGGCCGCCGCCGGGCTCCGGTCGGCCGAGCTGCGCGCCGCGGGTTTCGCCGTCATACGCGTGAAGATCGAGGCCGCTCCGTGGAACGAGGACATACCGCGGACGGCCGACGAGGCCGCCGCGCTCTCTCCCGACTGCCACTTCGAGCATCATGTCAAGCTGCTGCTGACCGGTGAGCCGCAGCTCGCCGTCGCACGGGCGGTGGCCGGGCGGCACGGCGCGCGCCTGTCGCGCAATGCCCGCCGCACGACCGGTCCAGGACGCCACGAGCGGTTCGTCACACAGCGCTGCCACGCGGTGGGCCGTGCGGAGGCGAGGGCGGAGCTCGACGCGCTGCTGGGCGGGCTGGCCGCCGCCGGACTCGAAGTGCTGGAGATCGAGGAGGAGTTCGTGGTGCACGACGACCATCCGGCGGTGGACGCGGGCTGGCTGGACGTGCGGGCCGGGGTCTCCCTGTGAGCGCGGACGACCGCCCCTTCCCCGGGGAGCCGGAGTACGACGACCCGTCGCTCGCGCCGCGTTGGCGGGCCGCCCGGCGTACCGTCCAGGACCATCTGCTGCGCGTGATCGCCGAGTCGGCCTGGGGCGACGGTCTGGTCCTGCGCGGCAGCGTCCCGCTCCAGGCCTGGGTGGGCGCGGCCGCGCGGGAGCCGGCCGACCTGGACTGGATCGTGCTGGAGCCGTCGGAGGACGACTTCGTCGACGGCCTCGATCCGTACCCTTACGTCAACTCGACAGAGGCCGTCCAGCAGTGGCCGGAGGCCGCGCACGGCGCGGCCGCTCCCGAGCTGCCGACGGACGGCGAGTGCCATGACACCGGCGGTGCCCGGCCGGTGCCGGCGCCGGAGGGGCTGCACTGGATCGAGGCCGAGGAGAAGGATCCCCCGGCCTCCCCCGCCGCGGAGGTCGTGGCCGCACTGGCAGCCGGCCCGCAATTGTCCGAGGGGATTCGCATCGATCCGCTCCGGGTGAAGCCGGACGGCACATGGATGTACCGGACGTACGAGACGCCGGGGGTGCGTGTCGTCGTCCCCTGGGAGGCCAACGGGCTGCCGCCGGGCGAGTTGCGAATGGACTTCGCCCAGGACGAACGGCTCCCCCAGGCTCCGGGGTGGACGGCCTGCCCGCGCGGCGACGGCGGGCCCCCGACACCCGTCCGCACCGCGAGCCCGGGGCTCTCGCTCGCCTGGAAGCTGCTGTGGCTCGCCGAGGACCAGGAGGCGGAGGGCCGGTCGGGGGCCAAGGACCTGTACGACGCGGTACTGCTCGCGGAGCACCACGCGACCCGTCTGTCGCCCCGCCTGCTGCGCACGGTCCTGGGGCCGCACGCGCCGGGATTCACGCCCGGGGCGGTGCTGGACTGGTTGGTGGACTGGTCCGCGTTCCACGCCGGGCATCCGTGGGTGGAAGGCGGACCGGACCATCTGCGGGAGCGGCTGGCCACCGCGCTGCCACGACTGCTGGGGCAGAGCGTTCCGTAGCACCGCGGTGGCCCGGGGCGCCGCAGCGGCCGCACCGGCGGATGTGCCGGTGCGGCCTGCGCGGCCTGCGGCTGGACGGTGATCTCGCCGATGCCGGCACAGTGCGCGGCCCACCACTCCATGGCTCAAAGCGAGGCAAAACCTCACACTGTGTATGTGTCGTATGCGTCCTCGGGAGTGCGCTCCGCCGCGCAACCGCGTCCGCCCCGGCGTACGCTCGGAAGGGTCGTACGGCAATCGGATGGCACCTGTACGGGCCCTATGGGCACTACCAGGGAGGCGACGTGACCGGTCGACACAGGGGCACACGCCGGGCCGCCTGGGCGGCGGTCGTCGTGCTGGGAATCACCGGCGGAAGCGTCCTGGGCAGCGGCGCGGCACAGGCGGACAACGGCATCGACAAGCTTTCCGCGCAGCAGATCGCGGACCGCTCGCGTGAGGCCCTCCTGAGCACCCACTCCCTGCACCTGAGCGCCCGCGGCGAGCTGGGGGACGACACCCCGCCGATGACTCTGGAGCTCACCCTGGACCGGGACGGCAACTGCAACGGATCGGTGGATCTGGGCCACAGCCAGGGATCGGTCCGGATCGTGAAGCGCGGTGACGAAGTCTGGGTCAAGCCGGATGCGAACTTCTGGAAGAACCAGGTCCCGGGCGGTGGTTCGGCCTTCGCCGCGATCCTGAACGGGCGCTACATGAAGGGCTCGGCCGACGACCCGCGGCTGCGCGATCTGGCGAACGGCTGCGATCTGGACACGTTCCGGAAGCTGATCAGCGACAACGCGGACAACGACCGGGGCACGCTGAACAAGGGCCACAAGACCACGCTCGACGGGGCTCCGGTGGTGCCGGTGACCAGGGTGCGGGACGACCGGACGGTGACCACGTACGTCGCGGCCACCGGCAAGCCGTACCCCCTGAAGATCACCGTTCAGGGCCGCGGGGCGGACGCGGTCGTGGGCTTCTCGGCCTTCGACAAGCCGGTGCCCACGACCACGCCGCCGCCGGACCAGACGTACGACATCAGCGCCCTGCTGGGCCGTACGTCCTCGCCGGTGTGACGCCGGACCGCCCGCTGAGCACCACGTACAGCACGAGCGACGAGGCGAGCCCGACCGCCCAGCCGTAGTCCGAGAGCGGTTTCAGGAACGGGATCAGGCCGTCGGCCGGGAACGGGCCCGCCCCGGGGGCGGAGTGGGAGCCCCCGATCGCGAGGACGCCGCCGACGGCGAACGCCACGACCGCCCGCCAGTTCCAGCCGTTCGTGTACCAGTAGCGGCCACCGGGGCGGTAGAGGTCCGCGAGGTCGAGCACGGTGCGGCGGACGATCCAGTAGTCGGCGATCAGGATGCCCGCGACCGTGCCGAGCAGTCCGCCGACCAGCCCGAGCCAGGTGAAGATGTACAGCTCGGGGGTCTCGGTGAGCTTCCACGGCATGATGAGGACGCCGACGACGCCCGTGATCAGTGCGCCGGTACGGAAGTTGATGAACCGGGGCGCGAGGTTCGCGAGGTCATAGGCGGGTGACACGACGTTGGCCGCGATGTTCACGGAGACCGTCGCGACCAGCACCGTCACCAGGGCGTAGAGCAGCCCGAAGACGTTGTCGGTCCGCGCCACCAGCTGGACCGGGTCCCAGATGGCTTCCCCGTACACCGCCTGGGATCCGGAGGTGACCAGGACCGAGAGCAGGGCGAACAGCGTCATCGTGGTCGGCAGGCCGAGCGACTGGCCCCGGATCTGGGCACGTTGGCCGGCCCCGAAGCGGGTGAAGTCGGGGATGTTCAGCGAGAGTGTGGCCCAGAAGGCGATCATGCCCATCAGCGAGGGGAAGAAGACAGGCCAGAATTCCTTGCCCCAGCCGAGTTTCGATGGCTGGTCGAGCAGCGGGCCGAAGCCGCCGGCCTTGACGGCTATCCAGACCAGCAGCACGACGGCACCGACGATGACGAAGGGTGCCGCCCAGTTCTCGAACCGCCGCAGGGCATCCATCCCCCGGTAGATGATGGCGAGTTCGAGCGCCCAGAAGAGGACGAAGCAGAGCCAGAGCGTCCACGGCTGGCCGCCGATCTCGGACGCCTTCGCCCAGCCGCCGAAGATCTTACCCAGCAGGGTGAAGATGCCGACGCCGCCGATCCAGGTCTGGATGCCGAACCAGGCACAGGCCACCGCGGCCCGGATCAGGGCGGGCAGATTGGCGCCGCGCAGCCCGAAGGAGGCGCGGGCCAGCACCGGGAAGGGGATCCCGTACTTGGGTCCGGCGTGCCCGGTGAGCAGCATGGGGCCGAGCACGATCAGGTTGGCCAGCGCGATGGTGAACACGGCCTGTTTCCAGTCCATGCCGAGGGCCACCAGGCCGGAGGCGAGCAGCCAGGACGGAATGTTGTGGGCCATGCCCACCCAGAGCGCGGTGAAGTTGTACGTCGTCCAGCGGCGCCGTTCCAGCGGCACGGGCAACAGGTCCTCGTTGACGAACCGGTTGTCGGTGGGAACGGCGCCGGGCGCGAGTTCGACGCGGCCCGAGGGGTCGGGTATCGGGTCCTGCGGTGGAACGGGTGATACCGGTGGGACGGACGATGTCATGGCGGCTGGACCCTTCGCTCGGGAACGGTGCCGTGCGGGGCGGAGTGCGAGAACGGCGAGGAACGGCGAGAAGCAGCGGGAAGCGGCGGTCGGGGACGGGGGTGCGGACAGCCATGGGGAGTACGCCGGAGCGGGACAGCCGGAGAGCGGGAGAGGCGCGGGTCAGTCGGACAGGGCGGGGATGATCCGCGCACCGTAGGCGTCGATCGTCGCCTCCCGCGCATCGTGCATGTTGTATACGGCGAACTGGTCGACTCCCAGGTCACGCAGGGCCCGCAGCTTCTCGATGTGCGCCTCGGCAGGGCCCAGCAGGCAGAACCGGTCGACGATCTCGTCCGGCACGAAGGTGGTGTCGGGGTTCCCGGCCCGGCCGTGGTGGCTGTAGTCGTAGCCGGTCCGCCCGGCGATGTACTCGGTCAGGGCCTCGGGGACGAGCCCGGAGTGCGCCCCGTACCGGGAGACGAGGTCCGCGACGTGGTTGCCGACCATGCCGCCGAACCAGCGGCACTGCTCGCGGGCGTGGTCGAGGTCGTCGCCCACGTAGGCGGGGGCGGCGACGCAGATCGTCACGGAGTCCGGGGCACGGCCGGCCTCGGCCGCCGCGTCCCGTACCGCCTTGATCATCCACTCGGTGAGGAACGGGTCGGCGAGCTGGAGGATGAAGCCGTCGGCCTTCTGTCCGGCCAGGGCGAGCGCCTTCGGGCCGTACGCACCCATCCAGACGGGCAGTCTGCCGTCCTTCACCCACGGGATCTGGACCGGCTGCCCGTCGACGGTCGCCTCGCGCCCCTCGGCGAGGTCGCGGATGACATCGATGGCCTCGCCGAGGCGGGCCAGCGTGTTGGGTCTGCGGCCGGCGACGCGCATCGCCGAGTCGCCCCGGCCGATGCCGCAGACGGTGCGGTTGCCGAACATGTCGTTGAGGGTGGCGAAGGTGGAGGCGGTCACCTCCCAGGTGCGGGTGCCGGGGTTGGTGACCATGGGTCCGACCATGAGGTGTTCGGTGTGTTCGAGGATCTGGCTGTAGATGACGAACGGTTCCTGCCAGAGCACCGTCGAGTCGAAGGTCCAGCCGTAGCGGAAGCCGTTGCGTTCGGCGCGGCGCATCAGGCCGACGACGGCCGAGGCGGGCGGATCGGTCTGGAGGACGAGTCCGAATTCCATGACGGGTGCTCCTAGTCCAAGTACTGACAGGTGGCTCGCGGGGTGTACATGCCGTGTCCGGCCCGGCCGGTGAACTTCCTTGCGTCGATGACGACTTCACCGCGCGAGAGGACCGTTTCGACCTGGCCGGTGATCCGCTTTCCCTCGTACGCCGAGTAGTCGACGTTCATGTGGTGGGTCTCGGCGGAGATGGTCTGCTCGGCCGCCGGGTCGTAGATGACGACATCGGCGTCGGCGCCCGGGGCGATGGTGCCCTTCTTCGGGTAGAGGCCGAACATCCGGGCCGGGGAGGCGCAGGCGATCTCGATCCAGCGGCGGCGCGAGATGCGACCGTCCAGAACCGCCTGGTGGAGGAGGTCCATCCGGTTCTCCACGCCGGGCATGCCGTTGGGGATCTTCGAGAAGTCGCCCCGGCCCATCTCCTTCTGGCCCGAGAAGCAGAAGGGGCAGTGGTCGGTGGAGACGACCTGGAGTTCATTGTTCCTGAGCCCCCGCCAGAGCGCCTCCTGGTGTTCCCTGGGCCGCAGCGGGGTGGAGCAGACGTACTTGGCGCCCTCGAAGTCCGGCTCGGCGAGGTTGTCGGTGGAGAGGAAGAGGTACTGCGGGCAGGTCTCACCGAAGACGGGAAGTCCCTTGTGGCGGGCGGCGGCGACCTCGGCGACCGCCTCGTCCGCGGAGACGTGCACGACGTACAGCGGCGATCCGGCGACTCGCGCGAGCTGGATGGCACGGTGGGTGGCCTCGGCCTCCAGCGCAACCTTGCGCACGTCACCGTGGTAGCGCGGATCGGTGCGGCCCTCGGCGAGGGCCTGTTCGACGAGCACGTCGATGGCGATGCCGTTCTCCGCGTGCATCATGATCAGGCCGCCGTTGTGGGAGGCCCGTTGCATGGCGCGCAGGATCTGGCCGTCGTCGCTGTAGAAGACGCCTGGATACGCCATGAACAGCTTGAAGGAGGTGACCCCCTCCGAGACCAGCAGGTCCATCTCCTTGAGCGAGGACTCGTTCACGTCGGAGAGGATCATGTGGAAGGCGTAGTCGATGGCGCAATTGCCGTCGGCCTTCGCGTACCAGGCGTCGAGGCCTTCGCGGACCGCGCGGCCCACGGACTGGATGGCGAAGTCGACGATCGTGGTGGTGCCGCCCCAGGCGGCCGCCCGGGTTCCGGTCTCGAAGGTGTCGGCGGCGTAGGTGCCGCCGAACGGCATCTCCATGTGGGTGTGCGCATCGACACCGCCCGGGATGACGTATTTGCCGGTGGCGTCGATGCTGCGGTCGGCACTCCAGCTCTCGGCCGCGTCGCTGTCGTGCGCCGCGAGGGCCACGATGCGGCCGCCCTCGATGAGTACGTCGGCATGCAGTTCGTCGGTCGCGGTGATGACGAGACCACCGTGGATGACGGTGCGGCTCATGTACCCCTCCTCACTCGTGGCGGAATGGGTCTACGCACGTAGACAAGGTGCGTGATGAAGAACGTAGAAGTGGGTTACCCACTGTGGCAATACCGCTGCCGCTAACCGCTGAAGACGTTTCTGTTTCATTCACCCGGCACTCCACCGGCCCACAGGCGCCGCGATGACCACGACCACCACGAATAACGGAATGATTACGGGTCTGGTCCAAATGTTGAGTACGGTTCATGCGCCCGTCCCGTACGTGGCGTGATCCGATCACCACCGACGGCGAGCCTCGGACACATCACCGGACGCCCCCGTGGTCCGGTGTCCAACGACCGATCCCGGAGGATCACGTGTCCCTGTCGCGCTCCGCGCGTACGGTGCTGGCCGTCGCCGCCGTCGCACTGCCGCTCGCCACGACCACCGCCCACGCCCAGGGGTCCCAGGCGCCGGCCGCTGCCCCGTACGCCGGTCTGCCGTCCGGCACCAAGCAGGCGAAGACCCTGGTCATAGGCATCGACGGTGCCACCTTCGACGCCTTCTCGCGCGCCGGCGTACCGCACATCCGGCACCTGATGGCCAAGGGCCTGACCGCCCGGAGCAATCTGTACGCCGACCCGATGGCCCCGACCGTCTCCGGCGCCGGCTGGTCGTCCGTCGCCACCGGCGTCTGGCCCGACAAGCACAACGTGAAGGACAACAACTTCACGGCCCCGAACTACGGCCGGTACCCGGACTACGCGACCCGGCTGGAGACCGCCGACCCGGCCACGTCCACCCTGGTCGTCGGCACCTGGAGCCCGATCCCCCAGATCGTCTTCGGTGCGAGGACCGATCTGCGGATCGCGGGCGGCAACGACGAGGGCACCACGGCCAAGGCCGCCGACTACCTCGCGCACGGCAACCCCGACTCCACCTTCGTCCACCTCGACGAGGTCGACGGCGCCGGCCACAGCACCGGCTCCGCGAGCGACGCCTACCTGAAGGCCCTCAACACCGCCGACGGCCAGATCGGCCGCCTGCTCGACGCGGTGACCTCGCGTCCGACGTACGCGAAGGAGGACTGGCTGGCAGTCCTCACCGCCGACCACGGCCACACCCCCACCGGCGGGCACGGCGGCAACACCCCGCTGGAGCGCGGCACGTTCGTGATCGCCCAGGGCAAGGGCATCCGCCCCGGCTCGGTACGCGACGACGTCGAGATCACCGACATCGCGCCCACCGTGCTGCGCCACGAAGGCGTCGCCACCGACCCGGCCTGGAACCTCGACGGCATCTCGCTCGCCGAGCCGGAGCCGGACGCCTTCGACGCGCTGCGCCCCTCGCTGCGCGCCCCCGTCGACGAGACCAAGCTCCCGGCCGACGCCAAGGGGTGGACGAACACCGCGCCCGAGGGCTGGTCGATCGACAACTCGAAGATGCCGGCCGGTGGCGTCACCGAGTGGCGCGGCTGGTCCTTCGCCACGGACGAGTTCTGGACCAACGCCGAGCGCGGCCAGGGCCGCGAGACGAACGTCCGCGCCCGCGACGTGTTCGCGGTCGCCGACTCCGACGAGTGGGACGACAAGGCACACGGTGCCGGACAGTTCGACTCCACCCTGGTCAGCCCCGCCTACAAGCTCAACGGCGCGGCGAAGGCGATCGTGTCGTACGCGACGAACTACCGGGTCGACGGCCCTCAGACGGGTGACGTCCATGTCTCGTACGACGGCGGCACGCCGCAGCTCGTGAAGTCCTACCGGGCCGACCGCAACACCGTCGAGCGGCTTGAGCTGGCCGTTCCGGACGGTGCGAGGACGGCCCGGCTGAGCTTCCGCTACACCGGCACCAACAGCGCCTTCTGGACCGTCGACCAGGTCGCCTTCGGCCAGCCCCACCCGCCCTCGGATCTCGCCGTCGCCTCGCTGGAGGCCGACACCGTGCTGCTCGGCAGGCCCGGCTCCGAATCGGCCTGGAAGGTCACCGCGAATGGCGTGGTGAGGACCGCTCAGGGCAAGCCGGTGAAGGGGGCGGCGGTCACGGCCGAGCTGACGGCCGACGGCAAGGTGCACAGGCTGACCGGCACCACGAAGAAGGACGGATCGGTCCGCTTCAAGGCCACGGTGGGCCGGGGCATCACCGAGGCCACACTGACCGTCACCGATGTGCGCCACCAGCAGCTCGCGTACTACGGCGAGCTCGACGCGGTCCGCTCCCTGGACCTCACCCGCCCCACCGGCCACCGGGGCTGACCGACCCGCCGGGCCCCGGAACCACCGGCCGGGGCCCGGCCGTCACGTGCGCGCCGGACACGGCCCCGGCCGACGCGCGCACCCGCCGGCAGGCCGGGCGGTGGACGGGGCAGTGGGTGTTCTCGGACATGGTGGTGCTCCTGGGCTGCTCCGAAGGTGCGACGGCGGCCAGACCGCAAAGCCGCCGGCCGGGCCGCCGCCCGCACCCCCGTCGCTCAGTCCACCGAGCGAAGGGCCTCGGCCAGGATCTTCGCGCCCTCCTCCGCCTCCGGGATGGTCAGCGAGAGCGGTGGCGCGATCCGCAGCACACTGGTGTTGTGGCCGCCGCCCTTGCCGATGAGCAGACCGCCCTCGCGGGCCGCTTCGAGCACGGCCGAGGCGGCCTCCGGGTTCGCCTCGTCGGTGCCCGGTTTCACCAGCTCGATGCCGATCATCAGGCCCCGGCCGCGCACCTCCCGCACGCAGCTCGAACCCGCGCCGACCGCCCGCAGCCGCTCGATCAGCAGACCGCCGACGCGCCGGGCATTGCCCTGCAGGTCGTGTTCGAGGAGGTAGGAGAGGTTGGCGAGACCGGCCGCCATGGTGACCGGGGAACCGCCGAACGTCGAAATGGAGTTGGAGTCCAGGCAGTTCATGACCTCGGCACGGGCCACGACGCCGCCGATCGACATGCCGTTGCCGATGCCCTTGGCGAAGGTGAGGATGTCCGGCGGACCGTTCTCACCGTGCGCCTGCCAGCCCCAGAAGTGCTCGCCGGTCCGGCCCCAGCCGGTCTGCACCTCGTCGGAGATCCACAGGACGCCGTGCCGGTCCAGGACCCGGCGGAATGCCGCGTACAGCCCGTCGGGCGGTGAGGTGAACCCTCCGACGCCCTGGATGGGTTCGGCGATCAGGGCGGCCGGTGTGCGGGTGTGCCCGAGCAGGTCCTCCAGGTCGGCGACGCATACCTTGATGAACTCCGCGTCGCTCAGGTGCTCGTACGGCCCCCGGGTGCGGACGCCGCCGTGCACGTACAGCGTCTGCAACGGTGACAGGCTGGTCGGCGACCAGGCGTTGTTGCCGGTGATCCCGACGGCGGAGAACGACCGGCCGTGGTAGCTGTTGCGCATCGCGAGGACCTGGTTCGACCTGCGGTACGTGGTGGCGAGCAACAGCGCCGTGTCATTGGCCTCGGTGCCGGAGGTGGTGAAGAAGACCCGGGCGTCCGGGATGCCGGAGAGCGTGGCGACCCGTTCGGCCAGCTCGACCATCGGACGGTTGAGGTAGAGCGTGGACGAGTGGATGATCCGGCCGGCCTGCTCGCTGACCGCCTTGGTCACCTCGGGCAGGGCGTGGGCGGTCATGGTGGTGAGGATGCCGCCGAAGAAGTCGAGGTAGCGCCTGCCGTTGGCGTCCCAGACGTGGCGGCCCTCGCCGTGGGTGATCTCCAGGGGCTGCTTGTAATAGAGCGCCAGCCACTCGGGGCTGACGGCGAGATGCCGCTGGTGCAGGCTGCTCACGGTTCCACCAGTCCTTCGTACGCGTCGGGGCGGCGGTCCCGGTAGAACGCCCACTGCTGCCTGACCTCGTCGATGAGGCCGAAGTCGAGGTCGCGGACGAGGAGTTCCTCCTCCTTGTCGCTGGCGACCTCACCGACGAACTGCCCTCGCGGGTCGACGAAGTAACTGGTTCCGTAGAAGTCGTTGTCGCCGTACTCCTCCTGGCCGACGCGGTTGATCGCGGCGACGAAGTACTCGTTCGCGACGGCCGACGCGGGCTGTTCCAGCTGCCAGAGGTAGCCGGAGAGGCCGCGCGAGGTGGCGGACGGGTTGTAGACCAACTGAGCTCCGTTGAGACCGAGTTGGCGCCATCCCTCGGGGAAGTGCCGGTCGTAGCAGATATAGACGCCGACCTTGCCGACGGCGGTGTCGAAAACCGGCCAGCCCACGTTTCCGGGCTTGAAGTAGTACTTCTCCCAGAACCCCTTGACCTGGGGGATGTGATGCTTGCGGTACTTGCCGAGATAGGAACCGTCGGCGTCGATCACGGCGGCGGTGTTGTAGTAGAAGCCGGACTGCTCGACCTCGAAGACCGGCACGACGATCACCATGCCGGTATCGCGGGCGAGTTCCTGCATCCGGCGGACGGTCGGGCCGTCCGGGACGGGCTCGGCCCAGCGGTAGTGCTCGGGTTCCTGCACCTGGCAGAAGTAGGGGGCGTTGAACACCTCCTGGAAGCCGATGATCTTCGCGCCCTGCCGGGCGGCCTCGCGCGCGTGTTCCTCATGCTTGGCGATCATGGATTCGGTGTCGCCGGTCCAGGTCGCCTGGACAAGTGCGGCGCGTACGACTTGGGACAAGAGCTGCTCCTTCGACGCGGCGTCAGAGAGCCTCAACGCGTTTCTACGCCCGTAGACACGTGCGTAGAGGAGAACGTAAGCCCCGTCACACAGCGGGGCAAGACCATCGCCGTGAACCGGCTGAGTCGATCACGTTTCACACCCGTGCGGTCCACACGTTCAGCCGGTCGGGCGGCGGGGCGGCCAACGGCGGGCGAGGACTCCGGCGCACCGGCGCTCCGCGCCGGTTTGTATTCTCGGCAGGCGCCCCCATCACAGTGGCACCTGCGAGAGGAAACACCATGACCACCGAGCTGAGCCCCGACGCCCTGTCCGGGCTCCTCGACCGGGCCCGTCAGGACTACCAGGACCTGGCGGGACTCGGACTCTCGCTCGACCTCACCCGGGGCAAGCCGGCTCCCGAGCAGCTCGACCTCTCCGAGGACCTGCTGAGCCTGCCGGGCGGGCGGCACACCTCCGCCGACGGCGTGGACGTACGCAACTACGGCGGGCTCCAGGGGCTGCCCGAACTCCGGGAGATCTTCGCCGGGGTGCTCCAGGTGCCGGCCGGCCAGCTCCTCGCGGCCGGGAACTCCAGCCTTGAGCTGATGCACGACTGCCTGGTGCACGCCCTGCTGAGCGTGGTGCCGGGCGCGGAGTCGCGCTGGGTGGACCAGGAGCGGGTCGCGTTCCTGTGTCCGGTGCCCGGCTACGACCGGCACTTCGCCCTCTGCGAGCGGTTCGGGATCGACATGGTCCCGGTCCCGATGACCCCCGACGGCCCGGACATGGAGACCGTGGAACGGCTCGTCGCCGAGGACCCGGCGATCAAGGGCATCTGGTGCGTGCCGAAGTACAGCAACCCGGACGGCGTCTGCTACAGCGACGCGACCGTGGCCCGGCTCGCCGCCATGGACACCGCCGCCCCCGACTTCCGGATCTTCTGGGACAACGCCTACGCCGCCCACCACCTCACCGACGAGCCCGTCGAGATCGCCGATCTGCTCGGCGCCTGCGCCGAGGCCGGGAACCCTGACCGGGCGTTCGTGTTCGGCTCCACGTCGAAGATCACCGCGGCGGGCGCGGGCGTCGCGTTCTTCGGCTCCTCGCCCGCGAACCTCCAGTGGCTGCTCGGCAACAACGCCAAGCGTTCGATCGGCCCGGACAAGGTGAACCAGCTGCGGCACGTCATGTTCCTGCGGGACGCCGACGGGGTGCGGGGCCACATGGAGCGCCAGCGCGCCCTGCTCCAGCCCAAGTTCGAGGTGGTGGCCCGGATCCTGGACGCCGAGCTCGGCGGGACCGGGCTCGCGACCTGGACCTCGCCCAAGGGCGGGTACTTCGTCACCCTGGAGGTGCCGGACGGCTGCGCCAAGGAGGTCGTGCGCCGCGCCGCCGAGGCTGGCATCGTGCTGACCCCGGCCGGCGCCACCCACCCGTACGGCGACGACCCGCGCGACGCCGTCATCCGGATCGCGCCCAGCTACCCGGGGCTCGCGGAGCTGGAGCAGGCGATCGCGGGGCTCGCCGTCTGCGTCAGGCTCGTGGGTTACGAGCAGCGGGCCCGCTAAGGTCTCTGGCCCCACCTTGCGTCAACTCCCGCCGAATTTGTTCCCGTTCGGGTGATATGAGGCATTTGCTGAGGATCTTGGAACGGCCTGGGCAGTCTCCAGGGACCGATTCCGGGAGGGTAAGCAGTGGGACTGTCACGCGAGTACGGGCGCGCCATCAGCGAAGGGCCGACACCGGCCGACGCCGCGGGCGCGCCCGCCCTGCCCTGTCCGAGCGGCTGGTCCGCGCTGGCGTTCTCCGAGGAGCTGCGGCCGGGCACGGTGCTCACCCGGCCCCTGGCGGGCCAGGACGTGGTGCTGTACCGGCTCGGTACGGGG
Source organism: Streptomyces sp. NPDC102437 (assembly GCF_044765565.1). Classification (NCBI taxonomy): domain Bacteria; kingdom Bacillati; phylum Actinomycetota; class Actinomycetes; order Kitasatosporales; family Streptomycetaceae; genus Streptomyces; species Streptomyces sp. NPDC102437. Next base: position 22,106 of record NZ_JBIWKI010000025.1, read on the forward strand.
GCGGTCCGCGCCATCCGTCCGTACTGCCCGCACCTGGGCGCCCATCTGGGACTGGCCAGGGTCGACGGGGACGATCTCGTCTGCCCCTTCCACTTCTTCGCGTTCGGCCCGGACGGCACGTGCGTGCGCACCGGCTACGACACGAAGCCGCCGAAGTCGCCGTTGTCGCAGCTGCCGGTCCTGGAGGTCAACGGCGCGGTGTTCGTCTGGCGGCATCATGACGGCCGGGCTCCGGACTGGACCATTCCCGTCTGGCACGAGATCGGTCACCGGCCCGCCCGCAGCGCCGCCTGGGAGCTGGCCGGCAATGTCCAGGAAGTCATCGAGAACTCGGTGGACCTCGGGCATTTCGCCACCCTGCACGGCTGGACGAAGGCTGAGATCGGCGGGCCCGTGGTCTACGACGACGCCTCGTTCCACGTGTCCATGCGGGCCCACGAGTCGGCGCCGCTCCTGGGCGGCTTCGTCGTCGACGTGGAAGTGGACGGGTACGGACTCGGCTGTCTGCACGCCGATGTCCACACTCCCCGGCTGGGCCTGCGGATGTGCACGATGGTGCTGCCGACGGCCATCGCGCCCAACCGGATGCAGTTCCGGCAGCGCAACCGCATCGCGTTCGCCGAGCCGTCCCGGCTGCCGGCCCCGCTCGCCCGTGCGGTGAGCCGGACCGCGGCCAGGGTCCTGGACCGCGCCGTCTTCCGGTCCAGTTGCGAGTTCACCGCCGCGGACTTCCCGATCTGGAACCACAAGCAGTACCAGCAGCCACCGCGGCTCGCCCCCGGCGACGGCCCGATCGGCCCGTTCCGTCGCTGGGCCCGGCGGTTCTACCCGTCGGTATCCGAGTAGCCGGGGCCGCGAGCCCGCCGGGCGTCTCGGGACAACCGCTCACGGCACACCCGCTCAGGGCGCCCCGCGACGCCCGCCACCCGCAGGGCGTGGACGACATGCCTTTCCCTGGCGGGCGAGACCGCCCGGGCCACGACCAGCAGTCGCGGTACGAGCCGGTGCGGATCGCCCGCCGCGACCCGCGCCACGTCCTGCGGAGTCCGTACGCGGACGAAGGCGTCCAGCAACGCTTCCGCCTGCCCCCGGCCCGCTCACTCCATGGCCACCGCCGCGTCGGCGATCTCCCCGGGCGGCCCCCAGCAGTATCACGAGTCCCCGTAGACAGCGAGAGAACTCCCTTACTTCCCCATCATTTTGACACGCCGTCACCTCTGCCGTCGCCGACGCCGGCCGGAGCCTTCCGGTCCACAGGCATTCGACATCAGCCGCGTCACGGCACGGCTACGCGCGCCTTTCGACCGCGCTGCGGTCGAAGCACGGCCCCGCGCACCGTCGGGGCCGCCACTACCCCGCCAGCGGCACCACGTCCGGCTCCGGAGCGCAGCGGGCGAGGATCTCGTCCATCGAGAGTCCGAGCACCCCGGCCAGGGCGGCGACCGTGAAGAAGGCGGGGGTGGGGGCGCGACCCGTCTCGATCTTGCGCAGCGTCTCGGCGGAGATTCCGGCGCTCGCCGCGATTTCGACCATGCTGCGCCCGCCGCGTGCCTCACGCAGCAGCACGCCGAGGCGCTCGCCGCGGCGGCGCTCTTCCGGGGTCAGGGGCGTTCGTACCATGCCGTCATTCTAATACCGCTGCGACCGGTATAGTAATTGGCATGGTGAAGCTCAAGACAGACACATCCATCGAAGCGATGCGCGAGACCGGCCGGGTCGTGGCCCAGTTGCTGACCGCCGTACGGGAAGCGGCGGAGGTCGGCGTCTCGCTGCGCGAACTGGACGAGGTGGCCCGCGTCGTGCTGCGTGACGCAGGCGCCGGGTCGCCGTTCCTGAACTACCGGCCGCATTTCGCGCCCACCCCGTTCCCCGCCGTGATCTGCGCTTCGGTCAACGACGCGATCGTGCACGGCATCCCGACCGACCAGCGGCTGCGCGACGGCGACCTGGTGAGCATCGACGCGGGTGCGACGCTGCACGGCTGGGCCGGCGACTCGGCGGTCAGCTTCGTCGTCGGGCGCGCCCGGCCCGCCGACACCCGGCTCGTCGAGACGGCCTTCGAGGCGCTGGAGGCAGGCATCGCCGCGGCGGTGGTCGGTAATCGGATCGGCGACATCGCGCATGCGATCGGCACGGTCTGCCGCGGCGCGGGATACGGCATTCCGGAGGGGTTCGGGGGCCATGGCATCGGCCGGTCGATGCACGAAGACCCGGCCGTCCCCAACGAGGGACGACCGGGTCGCGGCATGCCGTTGCGGCACGGGATGGTGCTGGCGATCGAGCCCATGCTGATCGGCGGCGGCAACGACGCCTTCCACCCGGACCGCGACGGCTGGACGCTGCGCACGTCCGACGGCAGCCGTGCCGCACACGCCGAGCACACGGTGGCGATCACCGACGACGGTCCGCGCATCCTTACCGCGCTGTGACCGCCTCCGACCCGGGAAAGACCCTAGTTGTTCTGGATGAACTGCTTGGCGAGGGCGTCACCCGCGGTGACGGCGGCACTGTGGCTCTCGATCGGAGACACCTTTGAGTTCTTGAACAGGATGTACGTGACGCCGGACTCCGCACCGCCGGTCTCCGGATCCGGATCGATGCCGAGGGCCTTGGCGGTGGCGTACGACGCCTCGCCGATGATCTTGTTGGGGCCGGTGTCGCCGACGACCGCGTACTCGACCTTGTTGTTGTAGATGACGGCGACGACGCCACCGCCCTTGATTCCCGCATCGCCGTAGTTCCAGATGCTGCTGACGCTCGGTACGACGACGTACGGCAGCTTCTCGGCGTTCAGGGGTTTTCCGGCGGATGTCTCGAACGCCGTCCCGTTCTGGAACCAGGGGTCGGTGTCCTCGTTGCAGGCGGCGGTGATCTCGCCGTCGCAGTCGATGTCCATGTCGGCCTTCCAGAACACGGCTCCGTTCTTGCCGCAGACCGCAATGGTCGCCGAAGTCTCCTCGTCGGTACGGTACTTGCCGTTGGATATCTGCGAACACGAGGTGACCTTGGCCAGCAGTTCCGCCGCGCTGACCGAGCCCTCCTTGAGGTCCGTTCCGGCCGGGGCCGACCCGGCGTGGGCTGCCGGGGTCAGGGTGACGGTCGCGAGCAGGGCGGCGCCGGAGGCGGCGGCGAGGGCTAGCGTTCGGGTACGCACAGTGGGGGGTGCCCTTCCATTAGGAAACTTTCCTTACCGACGCGCACAACATGGCCCCGGGCGGCCACCTCCGTCAAGACCGCGGGGCTCGTTCCAGGTGAAAGCTCACCAGGAACCAGCCCCACACAGCCCACTATTGACGTCTCGTCACCGATTGCGCTCGAAGGCCGTCAACCGTCACGGGCGTTCGCTCGGCCGCACGACCATCGCCGAGCCACCGCCCCGGCGCACCTTCTCCGCGGCCGCCAGCCACCGCCCGTCCGGCAGCCGCTGCACACCTGTCCCCGCCCCGATCTCCGGATTGAGCTTGAAGGCGTGCCCCAGCGACTCCAGTTCCGCCCGGACCGGGCTGTTCCACAGCCCCGGTTCGAGCTCCGTCGTCGCCGAGTTGCGCTGGCTGGCGCGCGGCGCCGCGATGGCGTCGACCAGCGGGAGCCCACGGTCGACCGTTCCGATGAGCGACTGGAGCACGGTCGTGATGATCGTGGCACCACCGGGCGACCCCAGCGCCAGCACCGGCTCGCCGTGCTTCAGCACGATCGTCGGCGAGATGGACGAGCGCGGGCGCTTGCCCGGACCGGGCAGGTTCGGGTCGTGGACGGCGGGGTTGGCGGGCGCGAACGAGAAGTCCGTCAGCTCGTTGTTGAGCAGGAAGCCACGCCCCGGCACGGTGATCCCACTGCCGCCGGTCTGCTCGATCGTCAGGGTGTACGCGACGACATTGCCCCACTTGTCGGCCGCGGTCAGATGAGTGGTGTTCTCTCCCTCGTACGTCGTCGGCGCGGCCGTTCCCCCCGCCTCGCAGTCGGCCGGGTGATGCGGGTCGCCCGGAGCGAGCGGGCTGGTCAGCACCGCGTCGTCCTTGATCAGGCACTCCCGCGAGTCGGCGAACCGCTGGTCGAGCAGCTGCCGCGTCGGAACGTCCTCGAACGCCGGGTCGCCCACCCAGCGACCGCGGTCCGCGAAGGCTATCCGGCTCGCCTCGATGTAGCGGTGCAGATACCGCGCCTCGCTCGCCTTCGAAAGGTCGGTGGACTCAAGGATGTTGAGCGCCTCACCGACGCTGGTGCCGCCGGACGAGGAGGGTGCCATGCCGTACACGTCGAGACCGCGGTAGCCGGTCCTCGTCGGCGCCTGCCGCAGCGCCCGGTAGGACCGCAGGTCCTTCGCGGTGAGGTCGCCGGGCCGCACCACCCGGGTGGCCGCCGGGTCGACGGGCGGGTTGCGGACCGTCCGTACGATGTCGTCGGCCAGCTCGCCCCGGTACAGCTCGTCGACGCCCTTGCGCCCCACCTCTTCGTAAGTACGTGCCAGGTCCGGGTTCTTGAACACGGATCCGACCACCGGCAGTTGGCCGCCGGGCAGGAAGAGCTCCCGGGTCGCCGGGAAGTCGGCGAACCTGGTCTGGTTGCCTTCGGTCTGCGAGCGGAAGGTGCTGTCGACGACGAAGCCGTCCCTGGCGAGCCGCTCGGCCGGCTTCAGCACCTGCCGCAGCGACTTGCTGCCCCAGGCGTCGAGCGCGGTGTCCCAGGTGGCCGGGGTGCCCGGGGTGCCGACGGCCAGACCGCTGGTGACGGCCTGATCGAAGGCGAGCGGTTTGCCGTTCTCCAGGAACAGCGAGGAGTCCGCGCTGCGCGGCGCGGTCTCCCGACCGTCGATCGTCTCCACGGCGCCTCTCCTGGCGTCGTAGTAGACGAAGTAGCCACCCCCGCCGACGCCCGCCGAGTAGGGCTCGGTCACACCGAGCGCGGCCGCGGTCGCCACCGCGGCGTCCACCGCGTTGCCGCCCTTGCGGAGCACCTCGATACCGGCGGCCGACGCATCCGCGTCGACACTGGCGACCGCCCCTCCGTAGCCCACCGCGACGGGCGACTTGGGCGGTGGGGCCGACGGCGGCGCGGACGAGGACGGGGCCGCCGCCCCTATGGTGACGACAGCGGCGAGAACAGCCGACAACGACACATTCCGCGCAACGGAACGTCGCATGCGCACCTCCAGTACTGGATCGTCCGCGCAGGGTAACGCCGCGCCGCCCACCCCGTCAGGTCCGCCGTGAAGCCGGGCCCTAATGCCCGCTAACATGCCGGCCCATGACTGACGACGTACGCAATGTCCTGCTGGGAGTGATAGCCGCCGGCATCAGCGCCTCCCTGGGCTGGATCGCCCGCACCTGTCTCTGGCGCCGCAAACTCCGCCGCAAGCAGGCCTTCTTCGGCCTGCCGGGCAATTCCGAGTGCCTGCTCGTCGTCAACCGCGACGCGAGCGGCGACGGCTCGGTCCACCGCCACGACGTCTTCGCCCTGCTCGAACTCTCCGCGCTGGTCAAGGACTGCTCGGCACACGCGCAGATCCTGTCCCACGACATCGCACAGCAGGGCATAGGCGAGCGCACCGAGTTCTGTGTCGGCGGGCCGGTGTCCAACCGCCGGATGGCCGCCCACCTCCACTCCCTGCTGCCCGGGGTGAAGGTGAACACCGACCCGGAACCCGGCCCGGACCGCAACGCCTTCCAGATCGGTTCCGAGCGCTACCGGGTCGAGAAAGGCGTCGCCGAGTACGTAATTCTCGCCAGGCTGACGGCCGGTCAGCATGCCCGGCCGGTCTTCCTGTTCTGCGGACAGCAGGCGATCACCAACCAGGCCGCCTCCCGCTATCTGGCCCGCCACCACGAGAAGCTGGCCCGCAAACACGGCAACAACACCTTCTGCCTGCTCCTGAAGGTGGTCAACTCGCAGGCGTACGGCCCTGATGTGGTGGAACTCGTCGCCGACGTGACCCGCGCAGCACAGACCCCCGTGCCGGCCCCCCGCAACTCGCACCGGGCAACCGGCTGAGCTCCTCGCCGCCGCGCTCAGGCCCGCCGCAGCCGCCGCTTCCCCGCCGCCAGCACGGCGCTGACCTCCCGCAGCCGGAGGGGACGCGCCAGCAACGCCACGGTGAGCAGCAGCACGAGGGCGCCCACTCCCACCGCCACGAAGTCCCCGTACCCCGCGCAGGCCCGCGCAGCGCAGAACCCGAGCAGACCGGCGGGCACAGCCGCCACCACCAGCCGGGACTGCGCCCACAGGGCGGGCGAGCGCAGCGGTGCCGCCGCGCCGCCGCCGACCCTGCGGTGCAGCACGTACGCGGTGGCGGCGAAACCGGCGAACAGCGCGACCGAGTAGGCCCCGGCCATCCCAGTGACGGCCCAGCGGACCGGCAGCAACAGATACGCGGCGGCCGAGAGCCCGGCGTTGAGCGCCGCGATCACCAGGTTGAGGAAGAACGGTGTGCGGGTGTCGCCCATCGCGTAGAACGCCCGGGAGAGCACGTACTGCCCCGAGTAGGCGATGAGTCCGGGCGCGAACGCCATCAGCATGACCGCCATCGCGTCGATGTCCGCGTCGTCCGTGCGCCCGTACCCGTACACCGCTCCCATCACCCACGGCGCCAGCGCGAACAGCAGAGCCACCGCGGGCACCACGGCCGCCGCCGAGGTGCGCAGGGCGTACGAGACGTCGCGCCGCAGGCCGGGCAGGTCGCCGTCGGCCGCCGCCCGGCTCATCCGGGGCATCAGCGCGGTGACGAGCGAGACGGTCACGATGCCGTGCGGGACGACCCACAGCTGAAAGGCGTAGCTGTACGGGGTGTAGCCGACGCCGCCCGACAGCTCCATGTCGTCGGCGCGCTGGCCGACGGTGGTGGAGAGCCGGGTCACCACCCAGTAGGCGATCTGGTTGGTCAGCACGAGCGTGACCAGCCAGCCGGCCGCGCGCAGCGGCCGGGTGAGGCCGCTGCCCCGCCAGTCGAACCTGGGCCGCCAGCGGAATTCCGCAGCGCGCAGCGCGGGCACCAGGGCGAGCGTCTGGATGACGATCCCGGCCGTCGTGCCCCAGCCGAGCAGCCGGGCCTGATCCGCGGTCAGCGAGCCGTCGGAGCCCGCCGCGATGCTCAGATGGAGCCCGAACACACCGATGATCACAACGTTGTTGAGGACCGGTGTCCACATCATCGCGCCGAACCGGCCCCGGGCGTTCAGCACTTGTCCGAGAAGGGTGAACAGTCCGTAGAAGAGGATCTGCGGCAGACAGTAGCGGGCCAGGGCGACGGTCAGTTCCGCCTGTCGGCCGTGGTAGCCGGGGGCGTAGACCGAGACGATCCACGGGGCGGCGAGGACCGTGAGGCCGGTGAGGGCGATCAGGCCGATGGTGCAGACGGTGAGCAGCCGGTCGGTGTACGCGGCTCCGCCGTCGGCGTGGTTCTTCGCCGCACGGACCAGTTCGGGGACGAAGACGGCGTTGAGCGCGCCGCCGATGAGCAGGGTGTAGAGGATGTTGGGCACGGTGTTGGCGACGTTGTAGCCGTCGGCCTGGAGCCCGGTGCCGAGTGCGGCGACGACGACCGCCGAGCGTATGAAGCCGGTCACCCGGGAGACGACGGAGCCGGCCGCCATGACGGCGCCGTTGTGCAGCACCGAGCGGGGTCTGTGGTCCGCGACCGTCGTGGTTGTCGTTTCGGCGGCGGTCACCGGCGGGCCAGTTGCGCCCGGTACGACGTGTTGTTCGCTGTTCTGCCCACCGATGTCTCCCACTCGCGGTCGTCGGGGTCAAGGGGTGGAGGGTACCCCGCGCCGGGTATCGCACCGGACCCCACGGCAATCCGCGGTGGAGCCGACGACGACGCATGCGAACGGACGGCGACCGCTGTGCCGAGGCGCATGTCACACAGGGCATTTTCGGTTTTCGGGTGATTTGCGGAACCTGACACCGGATGTGCCCCTCTCCCTCGGCGAGAAGCAATGCCTTGGAGGTTTTTCCGTTGATCGCTGCACGTGGGCCCGTACGCCGCACCGCTCCGTCCGGCCGCCCGGTCCGGCTCCCCCTGGTCGCCGGTACCGCGGCGCTCGGCGCCATGCTCACCGCCTGCTCCGGTGCCGCCACCTCGGACTCGGAGTCGGACAAGAGCGGCGCGGCAGCGTCCTCGGAGGCCAGGATCTCGGTGAACCTGCGGGGCGCCCAGGCCGCCCCGGGCACGCCGGTGAAGGTGACGCTCGGCACCGGAGAGCTCAAGTCGGTCACGGTGCGCGCGGACGGGGGCGAGGCGCTCACCGGCCGGATATCCGCCGACGGCAGGACGTGGACGTCGGTCCGGGCGGCCGCCCCCGGCACCACGTACGACGTCCTGGCGAAGAACACCGAGGGTGGCAGTGGCAGGGCCGGCTTCACGACCGCCGCCGCCGACAAGGTCAACAAGCTGACGCTGGCACCCGGCAAGAACACCACCGTCGGCGTCGCCCAGCCGCTGTCCGTGGTCTTCGACAACCCGGTGAAGGACAGGGTGGCAGTGGAGAAGGCGCTGAAGGTCTCCACCTCGAACAACACCGAGGGCTCCTGGGGCTGGCTGCAGGACTATTCCGGCAAGGACCGCGTCGACTGGCGGCCCAAGGAGTACTGGAAGTCCGGTACGAAGGTCACGCTCGACGCCGATCTCAACGGCATCGACTCGGGCCCGTCCGGCGGCTGGTTCGTGCGCGACTACCGGACCACCTTCACGATCGGCGTCGGCCAGGTGGTCAAGGTCGACCTGGACCGCCACCGGCTGGCGCTGAAGCGGGACGGGAAGACCGTCATGGACGTGCCCATGTCGGCCGGCACCCCCGGCGGCGAGAAGGCGTCCTGGCGCGGGACGGCCGTGCTGATGTCGAAGGAGGGCACGATCAACATGCGCTCCGAGACGGTCGGCCTCGGTGACGCCTACGACAAGATGGTCGACTCGTCGATGCGGCTGACCTGGTCGGGGATGTACGCCCACGCGGCGCCGTGGAACGCGGGCTACTTCGGATTGGCCAACCGCAGTTCGGGCTGTGTCGGGATGAGCGACGCCGACGCCGGCGCGCTGTACGGGCAGGTGCGGGTCGGTGACCCGTTCGAGATCACCGGCGCGGACGCCAAGGGCACGGTCGCGGAGGGCAACGGGTACGGGGCGTGGAACGTGTCGTGGGCAGACTGGCAGGCGAAGAGCGCGCTGTAGCGTGCTGCCCACCAGTTGGTGCCTGACGCAGGTCGGACACTTCACGCAGACGCAGCTCGCCGACTCCGGCTGTGTGATGGCCGGTTACAGGCTGCCGCCGATCGCCTCCCTCGCTCTGCTCCCCCGTGCCTTCGCGGGCGTCTGGCAGTCCGGGAAGCATCCGGTGGAGCAGCAGGTCTGCGGCACGGTGGGCCCGAACAAGGGGAGCGGCACCTTCGTCGCGTATCTCCACGACGAAGGGCCGCTCGGACTCGGCAAGCTGGTCAGCAACGCCCCCTATACCTTCCACGGGCCGACGCCGGACCGGCCGTTCCCCGTGGGCCCGGAGCTGTCTCCGCCGCCTACGACGTTCCGGCCGGTCGCCGTCTCACCCTGGTGGTCGACACCGTCGACCCCCTCTGCATCGAGCACGACCCGACCGGATCGCAGCTGACCTTCTCCTCGTGCCCGGCGGACCCGTCGTACGTGTCCGTGCCGTTGCGCGAGAAGTGATCACCGACTGCTGCCGGGTGGGCACCGCTCTGCTGGAACCGCTTGGCGGCGGCCCCGGCTACTGCACTCCCGGCAGCAGCGTTCCTGGTTCGGCCGGTGCGATCTTCACGGCCTTCATCTTCGGATTGCGCCGTTCCCGCTTGGCCACCCAGGTCGCGAACCAGGAGAGCAGCATGCACATCCCGATGTAGATCGGCGAGATCACCATCACCACCGGGATGAAGGGAAGATCGTAGTCGAGGTTGGACGCGATGAGCTTGCCCGCGTGGAGGAACTCCTCGTAGGTGATCAGAAAGCCGAGCGAGGTGTCCTTCAGCGCCACGACCAGTTGGCTGATGATGGTGGGCAGCATGGCGCGCACCGCCTGCGGGGCCAGTACGAACGTGGTGACCTGTGTCTTGCGCAGCCCCAGGGCGTAAGCCGCCTCGGACTGGCCGCGCTCCACCGAGACGATCCCGGTGCGGAACACCTCGGCGAGCACCGAGCCGTTGTACAGGGTCAGACCGGTGACCAGGGCGGGCAGCGGCTGCACCTTCAGCGCCACGAAGATGAAGAAGATCATCACCAGTACGGGCATGGCCCGGAAGAACTCCACCAGCAGTGTCGCGATCCAGCGCACCGGCCGGTGGTCGGAGAGCCGGCCCACGGCGAGGACCGCGCCGAGCAGGAGCGAGAGCACCGCAGCGTACGCGAACGCCTTGAGGGTGTTGCCCAGTCCGCGCAGCAGCAGTTCCTGAATTCCCTTGTACGTGAAGGGCGACCACTTGGCGCTGGTGAACTGCTCGGTGTCGAAGAGCAGATAGACGACCCAGCCCAGCAGGGCGAGGATCAGGGCCGTCGAGACGATCCCGTACAGAAGATGGCGCTTGCGGGTCGCCGGGCCCGGGATGTCGTAGAGCGCGGTGGCGGACGGCGCGGTGCGGGTGGTCATCGGGCGACTCCCCAGCGCTTCTCCATCACGTTGAAGAGCGCACTGATGGACAGGGTGATGATCAGGTAGCCGACGGCGATCCAGACGAAGGTCCAGATGATGCTGTATCCCAGCTCGTTGAGGGTCTTGTAGGTGCCGAGCAGTTCGGTGACGCTGAACGCTCCGGCGATCGCCGAGTTCTTGGCGAGGGCGATGAGCGTGGAGCCGACCGGCGGGATCACCGACCGGAAGGCCTGGGGCAGCACCACGGTGTTCAGCGTCTGGCCGAACGTCATGCCGAGGCTGCGGGCCGCCTCACCCTGCCCCGTCGGCACGGTGTTGATGCCCGAGCGCAGCACCTCGCAGATGAACGCGGAGGTGTAGCAGCCGAGCGCGAGGACCGCGAAGAGCTGGAAGGGGAGGACCAGGCCGAAGCGCGGCAGTCCGAGCAGCACCGCGAAGAAGAGCAGGGTCAGTGGGGTGTTGCGCAGCACCGTCACCCAGACCGTGCCGAGCACCCGCAGCGAGCCGACGGGGGCCACCCGGAAGGAGGCCATGATGAAGCCGAGGACCAGGGCCAGGATCGAGGAGTAGACGGTCAGTTCGACCGTGCCCAGGAAACCCTTGCCGTAGAGCGAGAAATTCTCGGTGAGTACGTCCATGGTCGACGCCCGCCCTCTCAGGTGGCCGGGTAGCGGTCGATGGGCGGCGGCGTCGGCGCGGGCACCCCGGACAGACCGAGCGTGGCCTCGAACGCCTTCTTCCAGTTGCCGTTCTTCTCGTTCGCCTCCAGGGCGTCGTTCAGGGCGAACCGCAACGCGTTGTCGCTGCGCGGGACGCCGATGCCGTACGGCTCCTGGGAGAACGGCTTGCCCACGACCTTCATCTCCTTGGGCGCCTTGGCCGCGAAGCCCAACAGGATGGCGTCGTCGGTGGTGACGGCGTCCACCTGGTAGGTCAGCAGGTTGTCGACGCAGATCGAATAGGTGTCGTAGGCCACCAGGATCGCCTTCGGGTAGTCGGCGGCGATGCGCTGGTACGGGGTCGACCCGGCGGCCGAGCAGACCGTCTTGCCGGCCAGGTCCTGCGGGCCGTTGATGTCGTGCTCGTCGGTGCGGACGAGGAGGCCCTGTCCGGCCATGAAGTAGGGACCGGCGAAGCCGACGAGCTTCTTGCGCATGTCGTTGATGGTGTAGGTGCCGACGTAGTAGTCGATCTGCCCGTTCTGCAGCGCCGTCTCGCGGTTGGCGGAGGCGATGGTCTTGAAGTGGATCGTCTTCGGGTCGAAGCCGAGCGAGGCCGCCATCATCTTGGCGATCTCGATGTCGAAGCCGGAGTAGACGCCGGTGGCCGGGTCCTTCTCGCCCAGGTAGGGCTGGTCCTCCTTGGCCCCGACCCGGAGGTAGCCGCGCTTCTTCGCCTTCGTCCAGGTCGGCGAGGCGGGCAGCCGGAAGGCGGTGTCGACCTTGTAGACCGGCAGTTGCTCGGGTTTGGGGCCTTTCACCGGCGGGCTGCCCTCCTTGCCGCAGGCGGCGGCGAGCACGGCCAGCAGGAGGCCGGCGCAGACGGCCAGAACTCTTCTCGAACGCAACACGGAGCCTCCCGTCAGTGCTTGAGGATCTTGGACAGGAAGTCCTTGGCGCGGTCGCTCTCGGGAGCGGTGAAGAACGCGTCGGGAGAGCGGTCCTCGACGATGCGTCCGTCGGCCATGAAGACCACGCGGTTCGCGGCTGAGCGGGCGAAGCCCATCTCGTGGGTGACCACGACCATCGTCATGCCGTCCCGGGCGAGTTGCTGCATGACCTCCAGCACCTCGTTGATCATCTCCGGGTCGAGCGCCGAGGTGGGTTCGTCGAAGAGCAGTGCCTTGGGGTCCATGGCGAGGGCACGGGCGATGGCTACACGCTGCTGCTGGCCGCCGGAGAGCTGGGCGGGGAACTTGTCGGCCTGCGAGGCCAGTCCGACCCGCTCCAGCAGTTCACGGGAGCGCCGGTCCGCCTCGTCCTTCTTCCGCTTGCGGACCTTGAGCTGGGCGAGCGAGACATTGGCCAGCACCGTGCGGTGCGCGAACAGGTTGAACGACTGGAAGACCATGCCCACTTCGGCCCGGAGCTGGGCCAGCCCCTTGCCCTCCTCGGGGAGAGGTCTGCCGTCGATCGCGATATGGCCGGACTCGATCGTCTCCAGCCGGTTGATGGTCCGGCAGAGGGTCGATTTGCCGGAGCCGGAGGGGCCGATGACCACCACCACCTCCCCGCGGCCGACGGTGAGATTGATGTTCTGCAGTACGTGCAACTGTCCGTAGTACTTGTTGACGTCCCGCAGCTCGATCAACGGATCGACGGCCATACGCTGCCCTACCCACTTTTCGCTGTGTCGAGGTCAGCGCAAACTATCCAGCCTGAAAAGGGACTTCGCCGCCGACACGCACAAATGGGGCATAAGGCTTCTTATTCGATTGTCATGGGAGCTCTTACTTCTCAGCCGACTCCGAATAGGCCTGGGAGAGCTCGGGACTGCCCGCCATCGCCCAGTCCAGCCCGGCCTCGACCACGTCGATCTCCCGCCCGGAGGCGAGCCGCACCACGGGCTGCCCGCCCGGCCGGATGCTCCAGACCGCGCCGGGGACGTTCCGCACCAGGACCGTCCCGAGGTACAGCCCCGCGTCGTTGCCCAGCCAGGGCAGCTCCTCGGGGTCGTCCCGCCAGCGCGGCGGCAACTGGTCCAGGGCCGCCAACGACGCCGGGCTGTCGTCGAGTTCGAGCCCGCGCTGCCCCGCTCGGACACGCAGCAGCTCGCATTCGGCGAGGAGCTCGGCCACACCGTCGGGATCGGCCGCGACCGCGGCGGCGAGCCCCGCCCCCCGCGCACCTTCGTGACGCTTACGCCAGTTGCCCAAGAAAGGGATGTTCATACCACTCAGGGTCGCATCCCTCCTGTGGTACGCACCACAGGGCACGCGGCCTGTCGTTCGAGTACTGAATCCGAAGCAGGCGCCAGCTCGCGCGCCTCCGCACGCGCCGAGTACCACCGTCGCACGGTTCCGGCGGGAAAAGGGGTGGAGGCGAGGCGATCCGGGCTGGTAGCTTCGCGATCATGTCCAGCCCCGAGTCCGACAGAGGTTAGCCACCGGTCCTCCGGTGGCTGAACCGCCGTCGAATCGCTCCAGTGACGCCGAGTACCGGCCGGGGGCGATTCTCACCGGCCGCCGCCGCAAGGACCGCCACTGTGTGGGCTGCGCTCCTCCCTGCGCGCTCGTGAACCGCTCCCGGTGCACCGCGCGCGGCTCCTCCGGCTCCGGCACATGCCGCGTTGCCGGTCACGTCCCTGAGTACCCCGGACGTTCTTCCGCGTCGCCGCCTGTCATGACGGGCGGGTGCGGGCCCACACCCCTTGCCTGGTCCATCCGTCAGTCATCCATGGGGTTCCTTCATGCCATTCGTCGTCTACGCGCTCGGGCTCGCCGTCTTCGCCCAGGGCACATCCGAATTCATGCTGTCCGGGCTGGTCTCGGACATCGCCGCCGACCTGCACGTCTCCATTCCCGCCGCGGGGCTGCTGACCTCGGCCTTCGCGATCGGGATGATCGTCGGGGCGCCGCTGATGGCGCTCTTCAGCCGGAACTGGCCACGCCGCCGCGCCCTGGTGTTCTTCCTCTGTGTCTTCAGCGCCGTCCATGTCATCGGCGCGCTCACACCCGGTTACGGGCTGCTCCTCGCGACGCGGGTCGTCGGGGCGCTGGCCAACGCGGGCTTCTGGGCAGTGGCCCTGGTGACCGCGGTCTCCATGGTCGGGCCCGAGGCCCGCGCCCGCGCCACCTCGGTGGTGGTCGGGGGCGTCACCATCGCCTGTGTCGCCGGGGTGCCCGCCGGTGCGGCGCTGGGCGGGCACTGGGGGTGGCGGTCGGCGTTCTGGGCCGTGGCCCTGGTGTCCGTCCCGGCCGTCCTCGTGATCGCCAGGACCGTTCCGGCGGGGCGTCCCGAGTCCGCCCCCGCCCCTGCGAGCGTCGAGCTGCGGACCCTGACCGGTCCGCGGCTGCTGCTGACCCTGCTGACCAGCGCCCTGGTGCAGGGGGCGACGTTCTGCGCGTTCTCCTACGTCGAGCCGCTCGCCACCCGTGTCACCGGGCTCGCCGCCGCCTGGGTGCCCGGTCTGCTGGCGCTGTTCGGGCTGGGCTCGTTCATCGGCGTCACGGCCGCGGGCCGGCTCGTCGATCTGCGGCCGGTCGCCTTCACCGCGACCGGTCTGGTGGCGCTGGCGGTCGGTTGGGCCGGGTTCGCGCTGATGGCGGGCAGCCCGTTCGCGACGGTGGCGCTCGTCCTCGTCCAGGGGATGCTGGCGTTCGGTACCGGGACCGCGCTGATCTCGTGGGTGTTCCGGCTGGCGGCCGACGCACCGACGCTGTCCGGCTCGTTCGCCACGGCCGCGTTCAATGTGGGTGGCGCACTCGGCCCCTGGCTGGGCGGGCTGGCGATCGGGGCGGGGTTCGGCTTCCGGTCGCCGCTGTGGGTGAGCGCCCTGCTGATGGTCCTGGCGCTGGGCACCGCCGGGGCGTCACTGGGTATGCGCCGCACCGCCACCGCCTGACCGGCGGCGGTGGATGGGGCCCCGCCCGGCGCTGAACGGGCGGGGCCGTCCTGTTCACAGCAAGCAGCCAGCAAGCGGAATAAGGACAGGAACCACGCTAGCGGCCACCACTGACAACGGATCCTCAGATACTGAGGTCCACGACCACCGGGGCATGGTCGGACGCGCCCTTGCCCTTGCGCTCCTCGCGGTCCACATAGCTGTCCTCGACCGCCGCGACGAAGGGCGCGTTTCCGTAGACCAGGTCGATGCGCATGCCCTTGTTCTTCGGGAAGCGCAGCTCCCGGTAGTCCCAGAAGGTGTACGGGCGGTCGTACTTGAGCGGGCGCGGCATGACGTCCGACAGCCCGCCCTCGCGCAGCGCGGCGAGGGCGGCGCGCTCGGCGGGGGTGACATGCGTGGCGCCCTCGAACAGGGCCGGGTCCCAGACGTCCTCGTCGGTCGGGGCCACGTTGAAGTCGCCCAGCACCGCGAACGGCTGCGAGCCCGCGGCGTCCGCGGCGACCGCCTTCTGCAGGGCCTCGAACCAGCGCAACTTGTACGCATAGTGCGCGTGCTCGACCTCGCGGCCGTTGGGCACGTAGACCGACCAGACCCGGACCGGGCCACAGGTCGCGGAGATCGCCCGCGGCTCCTGCGCCCCCTCGTAGTCCGGGCCGTCCGGCAGTCCCGGGACGACGTCGGACAGGCCGACGCGGGAGACGAGCGCCACGCCGTTCCACCTCCCGGTGGCGTTGACCGCGGACTCGTAACCGAGCTCGCGGAGCGCGTCCGCCGGGAACTGTTCGGCGGCGCACTTGGTCTCCTGGATGCACAGCACATCCGTGCCGGTGCTCTCCAGCCAGGCCAGCAGCCTAGGGAGCCGGGCGGTGATCGAATTGACGTTCCAGGTGGCGATGCGCATGTACGTAAACCTAGCCGCTGGCACTGACAGCCGACGGACCGGCACCGGTCACAGTCCGGTCGAGTCCCCCGGGACCAGCCGGCTGTGGTCCGCGCCGCCGAGGCTGCCGATCTGGTTGTCGTAGACCGGGCGGGCGAGATCGGCGAGCAGCGCGTCGTGGATGTCGATGGCGCGGCGCGGATTGACCTCGCGTACGTAGTCGATGACCTCTGAGATCTTGTTCCAGGGGGCCATCACCGGGAGCATCAGGGTGTCGACCGGCCGGTCGGGGACGGTGAGCGCGTCGCCCGGGTGGAAGAGCGAACCGTCCACCAGGAAGCCGATGTTGGTGATCCTCGGGATGTCCGGGTGGATCACCGCGTGCAGCTCACCGTGCACCTGTACGTCGAAGCCCGCCGCGGTGAAGGTGTCGCCGTGGCCGACGGTGTGGACGCGGCCGGGGAAGGCGGCCGTGAGCCGGTCGGCGACGCTGCGCAGGGTCCAGATCTCGGCGGCCGGGTCGGCCTCCATACCGGCGCGCAGCCGTCCCTCGTCGAAGTGGTCGAAGTGCTCGTGCGTCACCAGCATCGCGTCGGCGCCCACTGCCGCGTCCTCCTCCGAGAGGCCGCCCGGGTCGATGACGAGCGTCCGCCCGTCCTTCTCCAGCCGGATGCAGGAGTGCGTCTTCTTGGTCAGTGTCACGTTCATGGGATTCGCGGCGTTCATGGGCCCCATACTGCTACGGGCGGAGCCGCGTTTCTTCCTGAATCACGGTGTGCGCGACGGTGAAGGCGGCGCCGGCGGCGGGCACCCCGCAGTACACGGCGGTCTGCATCAGCACCTCCTTGATCTCGGCCGGGGTGAGGCCGTTGCGCAGGGCGGCCCGGACGTGCGCGGCCAGGCTCTCCAGGCGGCCGGAGGCGACCAGCGCGGTGAGCGTGACACAGCTGCGGGTCCGGCGGTCCAGCCCCTCCCGGGTCCACACCTCGCCCCACGCGTAGCGGGTGACCAGTTCCTGGAAGTCCTCGGTGAAGTCGTCGGAGGCGGCCATGGCCTGGTCCACGTGGGCGTCGCCCAGCACTTCGCGGCGCACCTTCATGCCGCGCTCGTGCGGGTCGACGCGTCCGGTGGTCCCGGGGTCGGGTTGCGGCGTGGCGGCGGTGATCTCCGCGACGGGCAGCACGGGCGCGGAGAGCTGCGGGATGACGGACGGAGCGGGGATGGCGGCGAGGGTGTCCTGCCAGGCCGAGGAGAAATGGGTGAGCAGCAGATCGGTGACGGCTCCGGGCTGCTCGACCGGGGCGAGATGGGAGGCGCCGGGTACGAGGGCGAGCCGGGCGTCCGGTATGCCGGCGACCAGGATGCGGGCGTCGCCCGGTCCGGTGACCCGGTCCTCGGCGCCGACGAGGACGAGGGTCGGGACGCCGATGCGGCCGAGCTCGCCGCGCACGTCGAAGGCGGCGAGGGCCTCGCAGGCGGCGATGTAGCAGCCGGGGTCGGTCGTGCGGACCATCTGGACGGCCCAGTCGACGATGGCCGGCTGGGCGGCGGCGAACCCGGGGGTGAACCAGCGCTCGGGCGAGGTGCGGGCCATCGGCTCCAGACCGTTGGTGCGCACGACCACACCGCGCTGGCGGAACTCGTCGGCGCTGCCGAACCTGGGCGAGGCGGCGACCAGGGCCAGCGAGGCGACCCGCTGCGGGTGGCGCAGCGCGAGGTCGGCGCCGATCGCACCGCCGATGGAGCAGCCCGCGTACCCGAAGCGCTGGACGCCGAGACCGTCGAGGGTGGCGAGCAGCCGGTCGGAGAGGTCGGCGATGGCGATGGCGGGGTGGGCGGGGGCGCCGCCGTGGCCCGGGAGGTCGTAGCGGAAGACCCGCCAGTGCTGGGTGAGCTCCGGTATCTGCCGGTCCCACATGTGCCACGAGGTGCCGAGGGAGGGCCCCAGGACCAGGATCGGCGCGTCGTCCGGCCCGTCAAAGCGGTACTGCAGGGTTTCAGTCGTCGTCTCACTCACCCGCTCACGCTCCCATAGCGCACGAGATCTCACGTCGCCGGGGTGTCGCCGTCTTCCCCCGGACACGTCCTCGCGGACACGTGCGCTGCCGGCTGGACCGGATTCATTGGGCGCTGCCTCGAAATGACCTGGTGTCCCCTTGCACGGACAGACCGTCCAGTGGCCGAAAGTGCAGTGAAGTCCCGCACGCATTCAAGCCGCCCGGGGCGGAACGGGAAGCATTACGGAGGCCTCGCAAGCGCTGGGGATTCTCCCGGGCGAAGGGCTGCGCACCTGGCCGCTACGGCGCGTGCACCCTGCGAGCCCGGCCGGAACCAGGACAGCGTCGGCACCACAGTGGCCAATGAGACAGGAGTACGAATTTCGCTCACCGCTTCGGCACCCTGCCCGCGACGCGACCGGTGGTGACTGCATGAAGATTCAGCGGCGGACGAGTTCACCATTCCTCCGTGATCTTGCCCAAAGCCCTTCTAAGATCCTCGTAAAGGCGGTTCTCCGCATCTCTATGTATTCCCTCACTGGCAGGGCCTCAGGTCCTTCTGAACACTGAGAGCAGGAGATGAAATCAACGAATGAAGAAGTGAAGGGAGCCGCGCCCAGGACGCGTCGGCGGAGGTCGGGCATGCCCGGTCGCCGTACCGCCGGCTCTCTGGCCGCGCTCGCCCTCGGAATCGGCACCGGCTCGTTAGCCGCGGCGCCCGTGGCGCACTCACAGGCGGGGGACGGGGCGGTGACGGTCCGGGTGATCCGGGCCGTGGACAACACCGGAGTGTGGACCCCCGCGCTCGAACCGGGCATCGCGGGCGTCAGGGTGACCCTCACCGACGACGCCGGGGCCGGCATCGAGGGGGTCACGGCGGCCGACGGCACCGTGACGCTCACCCCGGCGGCGGACGGGCCCAGTGGCGGCAAGTACCGGGTGCAGGTGGTGAATCCGAAGCCGGGTGCGCTGTTCCCGGCCTTCGCCTCGCGCCAGGGACTGGACGGCGCACCCAACCAGCTGAGCAGTAATGAGGAGTTCGTCGACCTCTCCGACGGCAAGAACGTGGCGTACACCACCGGGCTGTGGAATCCGGGTGACTACTGCCAGAAGAACGCACCGCTGGTGACGACCTGTCAGCCCGCCACACGCGAGGGAGGGTCCCAGCGCACGCTGGTCTCCTTCCCCTACGACGCACGCGGCCAGGACGGCGTCGACGTCAACGTCACGAACATCGCCAACGACGCCGAGACCGGCACACTGTTCGGCATCGCCTGGAACAAGGCCGACAAGCGGGTGTTCTCCTCGGCGCTCGCCAAGCGCACCACGGACTACGGTCCGGGCGGCGCCGGGGGCATCTACGTGACCGACCTCGCGAAGAAGAAGACCACCCGATTCACCGTCGTCCCGGACGCGGGGGCGGCGGAGCACGGCCAGGGCACGGACGACGCCTTCCTCCCCGTGCCCGGCAAGCAGAGCCTCGGCGGCATCAAGATCACCGATGACGGCAAGGACCTGTTCGTCGTCAACCTCAACAACCGCAAGCTCTACCGCTATGACGCCACGGCGGCGACGGCAGCGGAGCCCGAGGCCGCCTACGCCATCCCGGACCCGGGCTGTCCGACGGCGGTGGACTGGCGCCCGTTCGGCCTCGGCCTGCATGACGGCGTCGGCTACCTCGGCGGAGTGTGCTCCGGCGAGTCCACCGGGAAGGTGTCGGACCTGCGCGCGGTGGTCATGCCGTTCGACCTCGCCACCGGAGCGTTCCGGAAGCCGGTGCTGGACCAGCCGCTGGACTACCCGCGCCAGTCCACGGTCGGCGGTGGCCCGTGCGACGGCGCGGGCTGGTTCCCGTGGACGAACACCTACCCGGACTCGCAGAACGGCCGTCCGTGCGGCAACTCCACCATCGCCAACCCCGAACCGGAGTTGGGCGAGATCGGCTTCGAGTCCGACGGCTCGATGCTGCTGGCCTTCCGCGACCGCTTCGGCGACCGCGCGCCGGCCGGTCCCACGCCGGGCTCCGCCGCCGTCGTCATGTCGGGCGGTGACCTGAACAAGGCCTGCCAGGCGGACGGCATGTATGTGATGGACACCAACAACGGCTGCGGGCTCTCCCCCCGGGGCACCCGTTTCTTCGACACCAGCTGGGGTGGTCACCGCAACACGGCGTTCGCCGGCATGGCGCTCTCCAAGGTCGAGAACACCATCGCGGTCTCCGCTTTCGACCCCAACCACACCGCCCTCGGGTACGGCACGTCGTTCCTCCAGCGCGACGGCAAGCAGGACCCGAAGTTCGGCCTGCGCCTCAACCCGGCGGGTACTGTGGCCCCGTTCGGCAAGGGCGCCTCGATGGGCGACCTGGAGGTGCTCTGCGACCAGGCCCCGCTCCAGATCGGCAACCGGGTCTGGTACGACCCCGAGCGCACGGGAGTCCAGAAACCGGGCCAGCGCCCGGTCGTGGGCGCGACCGTCAACCTGTACGACGAGTCGGGCAAGCTCGTGGGAACGACCACGACAACGGCGCGCGGCGAGTACTACTTCGATGACTCCAATGTCACCGGTGGTCTCCAGCCGAAGACCAAGTACACCATCCGCCTCGACAAACCGGCCGACTACGCCGAGGGCGGTCCGCTCCACCAGTGGGTGCCCACGAAAGCGGATGTCGGCGACAACCACTTCGTCGACTCCAAGGGCATTGTCCCGCGCAACGCGCGCTTCCCGGAGCGCGCGCTGACCACCGGCGGGCCCGGGGAGAACGACCACACCTACGACTTCGGCTTCCGGCAGCAGGAAGGCGTGCTGCGCCTGGTCAAGCACGACCAGGACGGCAAGGCGTTGGCCGGGGCGAAATTCCAGTTGTGGAAGGAGACGAACGGCTCCGAAGAACTGCAGACCACGGGCGAGGAGCCGGACACCAAGGTCGGCGAGCCCTGCGTGACGAGGGCCGACGGCAACTGCCTCGGCAGCGGCGCGCCGGGTACGTACTACTGGCAGGAGATCGCCCCGCCCGCGGGTTACGCCGCACCGGACGAGGACGTGTTCGGGCCGCTCGTGCTGACCTCCGAGAACCTTGACGACGGGGTCTCGGTGACAGCGGTCAACCGACGGATTCCCGGCACCGAGCCGACGCCGAAACCGACCGAGCCGGCCCCGGGCAAACCGGGTGAACCGGCCCCGCCGCAGGGTCCGGGCAACAACCCCGGCCCCGCATCCCACTCGGGTGGTATGGCGGCCACCGGCATGAGCCAGGCGGTATCGCTGGCGCTGGCCGGCTGCGCCGTGCTCACCGCCCTCGGTGCGGCACTGGTCGTGGTGGTGCGCAGGCGAAAAGCACAGCACTGCTAGGGCATCTTGTCCGACTCGGGCGGGTTCGCGAACCAGCGGTTCGCGGACCCGCCCTCCTGCGCGACCGACCGATGAGAGAAGGCGACCGCATGGCTCGGAAGGCTCGGAAGAGGAAGACGGACGGCCCTACGCCGCGTCGGGCCCTCTGGCTGAGAACACTGATCGCGATCGCGGTGTGCGGCACCGCAGTGGGCGGCCTGGCCGCCTACCGGACCCACTCCGACGACGACACCGCCGCCGAGCGGCCGGTGACGACGGACGAAGCGTCCAGACTGGCGCTGTCGCGGCTGAATCTGTACCAGGCCAGCCCGGTGGCGGTGACGCTGACCGCCGCCGAGGGCGGCGAAGTGACGGTGCGGGTCAAGGGCGTTGTGGACTACCGGACCCATCGCGCCGTGGGGAGCTACCAGGTCACCGGAGCCACTGGATCTTCTGGTCCCTCCGGCACCGCCACCGGGCAGCTCGACCACGGGCTGATCGTCTGGGACACCGGCGGCCTCGGCCTGGCCCCCGTGCCCAAGGACGACAGCGGACCGCCCTGGCAGCAGGCCGAGCACATTCCGCGCTCGGGCTGGTCCTCGCGTTCCTACACGACCGATCCCCTGGACGCCGGGCTCCAGTTGCTGATCGGGCTCGGTGCGGACCGCCCGGACAACCCGATGCTGCTCGCCCAGTCCGGGGCCCGATGGCTGGGCCGTGATCGCATCGACGGCCGCGGCTACGACCGGTTCGCCGGGCCGCGCGCCCAGGGCGCCACGCCCGGTGCGGGTTCCGGCGGCGGACGGTCGCCGCTGACCTACTGGGTCGACGGTGACGGCGGTCTGCGGCGGGTGACGATGCGGATGCCGGGCCTGGGGACGCCGACCACCGTGGAGTTCGCCGGGCGCGAGGCCCGCGCGAAGCTCCCCGAGGCGCCGTGGGCCACCGGCTGACATCGCGGTGCCGGCGGCCGTCCTGTGCCGTGGTCGACCGCGCCGCCGCGCTCAGCGTGAACGCGGAACGGCGTCCACGTCCTTCGGGAGCGGATACGCGGCCTCGTCGACGGCCCCGGGCAGACCGGTCGCCGGGCGGCCCGGGGCAGTCGGGTCCGGCATGGACGGCTGGGCGGTCGGGGCGGGTACCTTGTTGAACGGGACGCCGGGCGGCGCCTGCACCGACGCGGTCCGGCCGGTGGGCAGCGCACCCCGCCCCTTCGTTGCGCAACTCGCCTGTTTCTCCAGCCTGTTGGGGCTCTGGGTGCCGGGCCGGTTGTCCGCGAAACAGTTCTTGGGGTCGACCGAGGCCAGTACGAGGTCGATGCCGTTGCCGGTGGCGCGGTTGCCCTCGACGCGATTGCCGCTCGCCGGGTGTCCCGGCGGGTCGGTGACGACCACTCCGGCGGCCCGGTTGCCCCGGATCAGGTTGCGCTGGACGCGGTTCGCGGTGCCGCCGCCGATGCCGATACCGATACCGAAGCCCCCGTCCGCCTGCTCGGGCGTGTCGGCGGCGTTGTTGTCGGCCACCACGTTGCCCGCGATCACCGCGCCGCGCTGAGGGGCAAGGGCTTCCAGGTCGTTGGAGTTGACGGTGACGCCGACCCGGTTGCGGGCGACGCGATTACCCAGCACATGCAGGCCGTCCGAGGCATTGGTCAGTTCGATGCCGACCGCGTTGCGTTCCACGGTGTTGCCGCGGACGACGGTGGAGCAGGGCTTGCACTGGCCGACGTAGATGCCTGAGTCGGCGTGCCCGGAGGCGTAGGACTCCTCGATCACACCGTCGCGCGCGTCAAAGGCGTAGATGCCGTACAGGCCGTTGTTGTACGCCGTGACCCTGGTCGCCCTGAAGCCGCGTACGGGAGGGAAACGGGTGGTGTCCAGCGGGTCGTAGGCGGAGCCGCCCGCGCCGCGCTGCTGCAACCGCTCGTCGGTGACGCCGGTGAACAGCACGCCGTTGGCGAGGTAGCCGTGCACAGTGAGGTTCTCCACCACCGAACCGGCACCGGTCACGGTGATGCCGTTGGCCAGCCGTACACCGCCGTCGAAGACCACCTTGTTGCGGTCCGTTCCGCGCAGCACCACTCGGGGCTTGGTGACGCGCACGCTCTCCCGGTACACGCCCTCGCCGATCAGTACCGTCTCACCCGCGCGGGCGGCGTCAACCGCCTGCTGCACCGAGCGGTAATCCTGCGGAACGCGCAGCACACTCCCTGCTGGATGGCGCGCATCGGTGGATGTCGGCCCCGCACCGGAGCATGCGGTGGCCGCCAGCGCGAGCGGGACGAGCATCACCGACAGACGCGACATCGCCCTGAACACCGCCCTCGGGACTGTCGAGCGGTTCAACAGGCGTTCTGCAGACAGGGTTTGCATGGAAGATGTTTTATCGTCTCCAATAGCCCCATGCCCACCGAACAGGGAAAAGCCCAGGATCCACCCCGGCCCGCGGCCACCGCTTTCGGGCGGCGTCGAGCACTGCTCGCAGCCGGGGCGGTGCTCGCCGCCGGGGCCGGTGCGGCGGCCGACGAACTGTTGCGGGACGACCGGGCAGCGGGCCGGGCGACTGCCGGTCCCCCGCCGGCCGAGGCCGCGATCCCCTTCCACGGCGCCCGGCAGGCAGGTGTCACGGCGCCGCAGCAGCCGGCGACGCACCTGCTCTCCTTCGACCTCCCCCGGACCTCGGCCGCCGCCGACCGGAAGGTTCTCCGCAGCGTCCTCGGTGCACTGAGCAACACGCTCGCCACCGCGGCCGCCGACTCCCCGCCGGACCCACGGCTCCAAGGCGGTGGCACGACCCGGCTCGCCTCCCTGGTCGCCATCGGCCCCGCCCTCGCCGCCCGGCTGGACCTCGATGTCCCCGCCTCGCTGGCGGAGTTACCGCCGTTCCCCGGCGACCGCCTCGACCCGCGCCGCAGCAACGGCGACGTCCTGGTCCAGGTGAGCGCGGCCGACCGCTGGACGCTCACCGTCGTCGCCGAACTCGTCGGCAGTGCCGCGCAGGCCGCCGGTGCGGTGCCGCGCTGGACCCAGTCCGGCTTCCTGCCCCACACTCCCCCGGGCACCACCCCGCGCAACCTGTTCGGTTCCAAGGACGGCACCGCCAACCCCGATCACCCGGCGGCCGAGCAGTGGGTCTGGGGCCCGCCCGGAGCCCACGGGGACGGCACCGTTCTGGTCTACCGCCGGATCCACATGGACGTCTCCGGCTTCGCGGCCCTCTCCGAGGACCGGCGCGACCGGGTGATCGGCCGCCGCGCCCGTGACGGAGTCGCCCTCACCGGCACCGCCGAGCGCGACGAGCCGGACATCTACGCCAAGAACCCGGACGGCTCCTATGTCATCCCCGCCACCGCCCACGTGCGCCTCGCCAGCCCCCGCTTCGACGGCGGCGCCCGTATGCTCCGCCGCAGTTACAGCTACGACGACGGACCGGGCGACCGCGGCCTCCTCTTCTGTGCCTTCATGCGCGACGCCGCCCAGTTCACCCGCGTCCAGAACCGGCTGGCCGCCCGCGACGCGCTCAACCCGTTCCTCCAGCACCGGGCCTCGGCCGTGGCCTACGTCCTGCCCGGTGCCGGATCCCCCGGGACCCTCGGTGAACGGCTCTGGGCATGAGGTGCACCCGGTTCACGCGTTCACCGCCCCGAACCGTTCAGCCCGCGACCCGGGCCATCCACTCCTCGACCTCGTCCGCCGACCTGGGCAGTCCGGCCGACAGGTTCTCGTGGCCGTCTTCGGTGACGACCAGGTCGTCCTCGATCCGGACGCCGATGCCGCGCCACTCCTCGGGCACGGTGAGGTCGTCCGGCTGGAAGTACAGGCCGGGCTCGACGGTGAGCACCATGCCCGGCTCCAGCACGCCCTCGACGTACTCCTCGTTGCGGGCCTGCGCACAGTCGTGGACGTCCAGGCCGAGCATGTGGCCGGTGCCGGCCATCGTGAAGCGGCGCTGGAGGCCGAGCTCGTACGCGCGGTCGGCGGGGCCCTCGATGAAGCCCCACTCGACCAGTCGTACCGCCAGGTGGCGCTGGGAGGCCTCGTGGAAGTCCCGGTACGCGGCGCCCGGCTTGACAGCCGCCATGCCGGCTTCCTGGGCCTCGTACACCGCGTCGTAGACCTTGCGCTGCACAGGAGTGAAGATGCCGCTGATCGGCAGGGTGCGGGTGACGTCGGCGGTGTAGAGGGTGTGCGTCTCCACACCCGCGTCGAACAGGAGCAGCTCCCCCGGGCGCACCGGACCGTCGTTGTCCGTCCAGTGCATGATCGTGGCGTGCTCGCCCGCGGCGCAGATCGAGCCGTAGCCGACCGCGTTGCCCTCGAGGCGGGCGCGGCGGAAGAAGGTGCCCTCGATCCACCGCTCGGACGTCTCCACCGCGCCGGAGAGCTCACCGATCGCGTCGGTGAATCCGCGTACCGTGGAGTCGACGGCCTTGCGGAGCTCTCCGATCTCCCAGTCGTCCTTGACGAGGCGGAGGTCTCCGAGCGCCTCTTCGAGTTCGGCGTCGCGCTCCTCGTCGGTGGTCACGGCGCCCTCCAGGGACGGGTCGATGCCCCGGACGATCCGGGTCGGCGCACCGGAGGGGGCGGCGAGGTCGGCGGCCGCCGTGCGGACGTCCCGGCAGGGCAGGCCGAGCACCAGCTCCGACTCGGCCAGGGAGCGGCGCCTGCCCATCCACAGCTCGGCCGTGGAGCCCGTCCAGAACTCGTCGTTGTTCCTGCTGTCCCGCGGCAGCTGGTAGCAGTAGGCGTCATGGCCGCCGTCCGCGCGGGGTTCGAGGACGAGAGCACCGTCCCGGGCCTGGTCACCGGTCATGTGTACGTAACCCGTGTACGGGCGGAACGGGTAGGTGTCGTCGTTCGAACGGGTCTTGAGGTTCCCGGAAGGGATCACGAGGCGCTCGCCCGGGAAGCGCGCGGAGAGCGCGGCGCGGCGGCGGGCCGCGTACGGGGCCTGCTCGTCGAGCCGCAGGTCGTGCCGCTCGGTGTCCGCCCAGCCCGTCCGCATCAGAGCGGACAGTTCCTCGGAGATCCCTGAGTAGAGACCGTTCTTTCGCCCCTTGGCCACGGCGTACGCCTTCCTCTCGATGAGTTCCTCGTGCGGGTTCCTCGGTGGGTTCCTCGCCGGCGAGGGGTGGAGCGCGGCCGTACCGACGGCCCTGCTCGCGGTGGCACCCGGCGCCCTCGTCGCCGCCGGTCGTCGGCGGCTCCAGGACGGTATCCCGCACCGCGCGCGTGTGGTGCCCAGGAGTGCCACTGGCACGGATCTGCCACATCCGCCGGCCCGGAGGCGTCGATAATGGGGCGCATGAGGAACGCGAGACTCGGCGAGGCGCTTCGGCTGCTGGGCATCGGGCACGAGGCGGGCCGGGTCTATCTGGCACTGCTCGAACTGGCCCCCGCGCCGCTGAGAGCGATCGCAGAAGCGGCCGGTCTGGACGGTGCGGACCTGGCCGCCGCGTACGGGGCACTGGTCGATGCCGGTCTGGCCAGTGCCGCCGAGGAGGGCGAGGACGTGGTGGCCCCGGTTCCGCCGGCCGCCGGGCTGGAGGTCCTCGCCCGGCACCGTGCGGCCGAGGTCGAGGAGTCGCGCATCACCGTCGGGGGCGCGTTCGAGTCGTTCCGGCGGCAGCGGCTCGCCGCGTACAACGACGATCTCGTGGAGGTCGTCACCGGCGAGGCCATCGGCCCCCGGATGCGTCAGGCCTGGGCGAGCGCCCGCGAGCAGATCCGGCAGCTGGAGTCACCGCCGTACTTCCCCCTGCCCGGGGCCACGGACGACGCGCTGGCCACCCTCGCCAGGGGGGTGACGCAGCGGGTCGTGTACTCGCGGGAGTCGCTGGAGCATCCGGGCCGTCTGAAGGATGCCATCGAACCGTGCATCAGGGCCGGCGAGCGAGCCCGGGTGCTGCCGTCGGTGCCGGTCAAGCTCGTGATCATCGACGAGGCGTACGCACTGGTGTCCCTGTCGATCCAGGAGGCGGACGTACACAACACCATGCTGATCGTCCAGCCGTGCGGGCTGCTCTCCGCACTCATGGCGCTGTTCGAGCAGTCCTGGCACAACGCGCTGCCGTTCCACGGCCGCACCACTCGTCCGGGCGGCCTGCAACCCGCCGACCGCCGTCTGCTGTGGCTCCTTGCGGGCGGCGCCGGCGACGACGTGATCGCCCGGGAACTGGGTATCAGCCGCCGCACGCTCTTCCGCCGCCTCCAGGTCCTGATGGCCCGGCTGGGCGCCGCGAACCGCTTCCAGATGGCCTTGCAGGCGCAGCGCAACGGATGGCTGTGATTCCGCCGACCGTGGCGATGTGTTTTCAACCGGCCTCCAGGGAAAGCCACTTGCGGCCATCGCCCGAAAGCCCTCAGTGTGTCGCCCGCTCCGCCACGACACCGACGACAAGCGCGCCGGCATCCTCGACGGCGGGGACTGGCGCACCGCCGGCCGGAAGCGGCTTCACCGGCGCGTGAGCCATGGGGAAGACGCCCGACGCCCTGCTCTGCCGCGAGTTACAGGACTCCACCGCCCCGCATTCACGCACCCTCGATGTTAATTTAGGTTAGGCTAAGCTAATTGGACATCAGGAGTGGCTCGGACGAACGACCAGGGTGGGGGCAGACATGGGACCGGTCGTCACGGAGCGCGCGGACGCGCATCCGTCCGCCAGGCAGCTTCACCGGCCGGAGGAACCGCGGGGCGGCACGGTCGTCGTCAAGTTCGGCGGCAATGCCATGGTGGACCCGGAACTGCAACGGACGTTCGCCCGCGATGTCGTGGAGCTGTGGCACACGGGGCTGCGCCCGGTCGTCGTGCACGGGGGCGGGCCGCAGATCAGCTCGATGCTCGACCGCCTCGGCCTGGAGACCCGCTTCGAGGCGGGGCTGCGGGTGACCACCCCGGAGACCATGGAAGTGGTGCGCATGGTGCTGAGCGGCCGGGTCCAGCGGGAGCTGGTCGGTCACATCAACGCCCATGGACCCTTCGCCGTGGGCATGACGGGCGAGGACGCGCACACCATGACGGCGGTACGGCGACCGGCCCGGGTGGACGGCCGGGAGGTGGACATCGGTCTGGTCGGTGACATCGTGGACGTGAACCCGGGCATGGTGGGCGCGCTCCTGGAGCAGGGGCACATCCCGGTGGTCTCCCCCGTGGCGCGCGGCGAGGACGGACAGGTCTACAACGTCAACGCCGACCTCGCGGCGTCCGCCCTCGCCGTGGCGCTCGACGCCGAGCGGCTGGTGATGCTCACCGATGTGGCGGGGCTGTACGCGGACTGGCCGCACAGCACCGAGGTGATCGGCCGGTTGACCGCCGACGCGCTGGAGGGGCTGCTGCCGGGGCTGGCCGGCGGGATGGCGCCGAAGATGGAGGGCTGCCTGCGGGCCGTCCGCGGCGGCGTGGGCCGGGCGCAGGTACTCGACGGCCGCGTGCCGCACGCCGTGCTCCACGGTGTCCTCGGCGGGGCCGGCCCCGGCACAACCGTGGTTCCCGGCGATGGCCCGGAGCACGGCAGCGGCACCGCCTGACCGCGTCGGACACCCTCGGAACGGCCATCGGTTCACCTGCGCGTGGGCCGCCATCGGTGCGCATGCGCGCGGGGCGGTCAGAGGATCTTCGCGAGGATCCGCGCGTCACGCCGGGGGTCCAGGGACTCCACCCAGGACGTAGGCGCCGGACGCGTGGTCGTGGACGCGAAGCCGTACCGGAGGAACAGGTCACCACCGCCGGTCGTCGCCGTGAACAGGGTGTCCAGCGACCGGGCGCGCGCCGTGGCCAGCAGGGCGCGCAGGAGCCCGGCTCCCACGCCGAACCCCTGCCGGTGCCCGGCGACGCAGAAGTTGTACACGACACCCACGGCCCCGCGGTCCTCCCCCGGACCCGCCGGGTACACCCGCAGGCCGACGCAGCCTTCGAGCGGGGATCCGGGAGCCTGCGCCAAGAGGAAGTCGGCCGCGTGGGCGGCGTAGAGCGAGACGGGCCGCTCCCGCAGCGCCCCCGAGCGCACGAAGGGCCGGGACAGCCCGGCGAGTGCGGCGGCGTCCTGGGGGCGGGCGGGGCGCACGGAGTGCGTCGGCGCGGAGGGCGCGGGCGGCAGCGGAGCCGGGCGCGGCGTGGCAGTGATCAAGGCTTCGGGGTCAGTCGGTGGCCGCCGCGAGGGACCGGGGGCGCAGGTCGGTCCAGTGGGTCTCGACGTAGTCCAGGCAGGCATCGCGGCTGTTCTCGTCGAGGGCGATCGTCCATCCGCCGGGTACCTCCGCGAAGGACGGCCAGAGCGAGTGCTGTCCCTCGTCGTTCACCAGGACCAGGAAGCGGCCTTCGGGGTCGTCGAAGGGGTTGGTGCTCATGTGTCGGTGCCTCCTCGGGGCCGACGGGCCGATGACGGCGGCGTCGTGAGTGTGCGTCAGGGCGCGGGTGCGGGTTGGATCGGAGCTGAGGCGAGCAGGAATATTAGGTTAGGCTCACCTAATGCATGGTGAGCCTAACCTCTTCCCCTTTCCTCTCACAAGGAGATGTCGATGCGCCCGGTGACCGAGCGGGACCGCGACGAGGACGGGGGCGACGCCTTCGCCGGGTTCGGACTGCACGGCAGGCCCGGCACCGACGAGTTCTGGGCGGCGGTACGGACACCGGTGCCCGTGCCCGCCGGTGACGGCGGCTGGCGGGCCCTGTTCCTGTGGCGCGGGTCCGAGGCGCTGATCGACTTCGAGAGCTGGTCGCAGCCGATCCCCCTGCGCCGGTGGGCCGATACCGACTGCTGGTACGCCGAAGTGCGCATGCCTGCGCGGCTGCGGGTGACCTACCGGTTCCTCGCGGGCGGCGCGGCCTGTGCCGATCCGTACAACCCGGCCGGTGCGGGCGCCGACCGGTCCATCGCCGCGACCCCGGACGCCCCGGCCCAGCCGCACTGGCCCGTCGTCGGCGCCGACGACGTGCTGCCGCTCCCGCACACCCGGATCCGCTGGGCGAGCGAGCGGCTCGGCGGGCGGCGCACCGTGCGCGTCCACCCGGTGGGCGGCGGCGGGCCGGTGGTCCTGTTGCTCGACGGGGACGACTGGCTGCATCTGCACCCGGCGATGACCGCGTTCGACTCGGCCGCCGCCTGCGGCGAGATGCCGCCCGTCACCCTGGTCTTCCTTCCGGCCAAGGACCGGCGGGCCGAGTTCGGGTGCAGGCCCGAGCTGTGGGAGGCGGTCCGGCACGAACTCCTGCCGCTGGTCGCGGAGTCCGGCGTGCCCGCCGACGCCGGCCGGCTGGTGGTCGCGGGGCAGAGTCTGGGCGGGCTGAGCGCACTGTACGCGGCGCTGGAGTTCCCGGACCTGGTCTCGCGGGTCGCCTGTCAGTCGCCGTCCTTCTGGTGGTCGCCTGGGGCCGAGGACCTGCCGGACCCGTTGGGCGGTCCGGTCGGCGGCGCCGTCGCCGCGCGGCTGCGGCGCGGCCCCGACCTGTCCGGTCTGCGCTGCGCGTTCGATGTCGGGGAGCACGAGACGCGGATGCTGCCGCACTGCGAACTGACGGAGGCACTGACCGAACAGGCCGGCGCGACGGTACGGGTGTCGCGGTCGGCCTCGGATCACGACCGGGCGGGCTGGCGCCACGCCCTGCTCAGGGACGTCGCCTGGGCCCTGCTCTGAAAGGCCCCCGGCACCGCCTTCTCAACGGGCCACGGCCAGGCAGTAGTTCTCGTCGCCGGCCAGGAGGTTGCGGTGGGTGTCCTGGGCGGTGATGACGCCGTCGTCCAGGACGAGCACCCGGTCGGCGGCGTCCAGAAGGGCCGGACTGCTGGTGATCACGACCGTGGTGCGGCCCCGGCGCAGCTTCGCGACGTTGCGGGCGATGAGCTGCTCGGTGACGGCGTCCACCGCCGTCGTCGGGTTGTGCAGGACCAGCACGTCGGAATCGGCGGCCAGGGCGCGGGCCAGGGACAGCCGCTGCCGCTGGCCCCCGGAGAGGTTCGCCCCGCGGTCGCGGACCGCGTAGTCGAGCCCGTCGCGGTGGAGGGCGACGACATCGGTCAGCATGGACGCCTCGACGGCCTCGGCGATCGTCCGGCTCGTTCCCGAAGGGTCGATGTTCGTGCGGAGCGTGCCCGCGAAGATCTCCCCGTCGTACGGGTTCACCAGCATGTGCTCGCGGACCGCCTCGACCGACAGGTCCG
Organism: Streptomyces sp. NPDC102437; assembly: GCF_044765565.1. Classification (NCBI taxonomy): domain Bacteria; kingdom Bacillati; phylum Actinomycetota; class Actinomycetes; order Kitasatosporales; family Streptomycetaceae; genus Streptomyces; species Streptomyces sp. NPDC102437. The sequence continues at coordinate 53,621 of NZ_JBIWKI010000025.1, forward strand.
CCAGCGCCTGTCCGCCGACCCGCACCACTCCCGCGTACGCCTCGGGCGCGACCTTCACCGCGAGAAGTGAGGCGAGGTCGGCCGCCGCGCGCGGCCGGTACGCGGCGATCGCCACGAACTCCCCGGCGGCCACCTCGAACTCCAGCCCGCGCAGCGCCCCGTACCGGACGCCGTCCACCGCCAGACCGCAGCCCGCCGCAGGGCGTCGCGTCCCGGGAGCCGTCACCGGCTGCGCGGACAGGACCAGTGCCATCCGCTCGGCCGAGGCGCGCGCCATCATCACGTACTTGGGCATCTCCGAGAACATCTTGAGCGGTTCGATGATGAACTGCGCGAGGCCCACGGCCATGACGAGTTCCCCGATGGTGATCCGGCCGTCGAACGCCAGCCAGCCCGCCGTCAGGGACACGGCGGCGGCGAGCACCGCGTTGAGCGCCAGTGCGGTGCCCGCGTACGCGCCGTTCACCCGGGCGACGGTGATCGCCTGGTGCCGCGCGTCCCTGCTGACCTTCCGGTAGGAGCCGAACGCCGCGTGGTTGCCGCCGAAGCCGTGCAGCGGGCGCAGGCCGGTGATCAGGTCGGCGACCTTCGCGCCCGCCCGCGCCACCCGGGCCTGCTGTTCACGGGTACTGGCGCCGATCCGCTTGGACATCACGGCGAGGACCGAGAGGATCGCGACGGTCCCCACGAGCACCAGCAGGCCGAGCCGGAAGTCGGCCAGACCCAGCGCGAGCGCCGCGACCACCACCGCGGCCAGGGAGCTGATCAGCAGCGGCACCACCTCGATGATGTCGGCGCTCTGGTCGGCGTCCTCGGTGGCGACGGTCAGCACCTCGCCGGACTTCAGGTCGATGTCCCTGGCCACCGGCTGGAGCCCGCAGGCGGCCACCTGCACCCGCCAGCGGTGCGCCTCGGTCGTGTTGGCCTTCTGCAGGACGCGCATCCCGAAGCGCCACGACAGCGAGACCGTCGTGATGATCACGGCCAGCGCGCCGATCGACAGGCCGAGCGCGGCCGGGCTCCGGTCCTGCATGGTGTGCTCGACAATCAGGCCGAGCGCGATGGGGAAGGCCGTCTCCCCTGCCTGGTACAGGCCCATGAGGATGGTGCCCCGGACCATGGCGCCGACGTTGCGGCCGAGCGCGGTCCGCAGGATCTGGTCCCCCGGCCGGAGGCGCCGTGTGTCAGGAGTTGTCATCGAGGTGGCGCGCAATCGCTTCGGGGGTTCGCAGGGTGAACAGATCACGGATCGTGATCACAGGGCCGTACTCGCGGCGGAGCAGCCCGGTCAGCCGCACCGCCAGCATGGAGTGACCGCCGAGCGACACGAAGTCGCTCACCGCGCTCACCTCGTCGTCGTCCAGGTCGAGTGCCTCGGCGAAGTACTCGCACACCACGGTCTCGGTCCCGGTCGCCGGGCGGCGTTCGCCCGCCGTGGTCAGCGCGCCGAGCGGCCTGGCCTCCGGCAGCGCCTTGGTGTCGGCCTTCCCGTTCACGGTCAGCGGGATGCCGTTGACCCGGGCGTAGTGCGTCGGGCGCAGGAAGTCCGGCAGGCCGGCGCCCACTTCGGCGGCGACCTGCGCCAGGTCGGCGCCGTCGAGTACGAGATAGGCGGCCAGCCGGTACGCGCCGTCGACCTGCGGGTCGGGCTGGGCCACCGCGGCGGCGAACCGCACCGCCGGGTGCGCCGCGAACACGGCCTCGACCTCTCCGAGTTCGACCCGGTGTCCGCGGATCTTGACCTGCTGGTCGGTGCGGCCCAGGTACGTCAGGTTCCCGTCGGGACGGCGGATCACCAGGTCCCCGGTGCGGTACATGCGCTCGCCGGGGGCGCCGAACGGGCAGGCGACGAAGCGGTGCGCGGTCTGGGCGCTCTGCCCGAGGTAGCCGCGCGCGATGCCGATGCCCGATACGTACAGCTCGCCGGGGACCCCGTCGGGCAGCGGGCGCAGCCACGGGTCCAGTACGTACACCTCGGTGTTGTCGATCGCAACGCCCACCACCGGGTCCTGGCACTCGAAGGTGCCGGTACCGAGGGTGTTGATGGTGTACTCGGTGGGCCCGTACAGGTTGTAGCCGGCCGTTCCCTCGGTCTCGGCGAGCCGCTGCCAGAGCGTCGGGGTGACAGCTTCGCCGCCCAGCAGCACCAGCGCCGGCCGCCGTCCCGGGTCGTCGAGCAGGCCCTCGGCCACCAGTTGCTGGGCGTAGGTCGGGGTCACGTTGATGACGTCGATCGCGTGCTCACCGCAGTACTCGACCAGTCTGGGGGCGTCGCGACGCAGTTCCTCGTCGCAGATGTGGACCTCGTGGCCGTCGGCGAGCCACAGCAGTTCCTCCCACGACATGTCGAAGGCGAACGACACGGTGTGCGCGATGCGGAAGACCCGGTGGCCGTGGCCGGCGAGGACCGGTTCGAAGATCCGCCGCTGGTGGTTGATCAGCATGTTGGTGAGCCCGGCGTACTCGGTCACCACGCCCTTGGGCTTCCCGGTCGAGCCGGAGGTGTAGATCGTGTACGCGGGGTGGCGCAGGCGGTCCGGGTCGTCCGGCGCGAACGTCACGTACGGATCGGCAGCGGGCAGCGGGCGGTCCAGCTCGATGAGCTCGCCGCTCAGCCGGTGCGACACGGCGCTGACGGTGAGGATCACCTCGGGCCGGGCGTCCGCGACGATCGCCGCGATCCGCTCGTCCGGGTGGTCCAGTTCCAGCGGTACGTAGGCGGCGCCGACGCGCAGTACGGCGAAGAGCGCCACGATCGAGTCGAGAGAGCGCGGGACCGCGAGGCCGACGGCCTTCTCCGGCCCGATGCCGCGCTGGGCGAGCACGCCCGCCAACGCCCGGCTCCGGCACTGGAGTTGGGCGAAAGTCATGGTCGACCCGTGGGCGACGAGCGCGAGCCGGCCGGGATCGCGGTCTGCCGCCCGGTCGAAGCGGTCGACGACGGTGTCCGTGCCGATGTCGGTGCGTTCGGCGGGCCCGGGGTCCGGGGCGAGCCCCCGCAGGGCGCCGACCCGTCCCGTCGACCGGGCGAGGTCCTCCAGTACGCGGAGGTAGTCGCCTAGGAGGCGGCGGGCACCCGCGAGGTCGCCGTCGCGGTGCTCCAGCTTGACCGTGAACCGGTCGCCGGGCGTGACGACCCAGGTGAACGGGTAGTGCGTGGAGTCGTCGGCCCGCACGGAGGTGATGCCGTGCCTAGCGTTCATCTCGGCGAACGCGTCGAGGTCCAGGAAGTTCTGGAGCACGAACAGGTTGTCGAACAGGGCGTCGTGGCCGGCGGCACGCTGGATCTCGCCGAGCCCCAGGTGCTCGTGGTCCATCTCCTCGACCCGGGCCGCCTGTACGGCCGACAAATACCCGCCGACCGTGTCGTCGGGCCGGGCCCGGGTCCACATGGGCACCGTGTTGAGCAGCACACCGACGATGCCCTCGTGGCCCTCGCCCTCCCGGCCCGAGACGGTCACCCCGAACACCGCGTCGGCGCGGCCCGTGCGGGCGCCGAGCAGCAGGCCGAAGGCGCCGGTGAGCACCGAGTTCAGGGTGACGCCGTGTGCCCTGGCCGCCTCCCGCAGCAGGTCGGAGAGTTCGGCGGACATCGTGTGCGTGAGGGCGTGCGGCAGCTCGTCCGAGAGGACCGGGGCGGGGCCGGCGAGCAGCGTCGGACCGGGCAGCCCCGCCAGGTGCTCCGCCCAGAAGCGGTTCGCCGCCTCGGGGTCCTTCGCGGCGAGCGTCCGGGCGTACTCCTCGAAGCCCGGCACGGCGGGGGCCAGGACCGGCGGTTCGCCCGCCAGGACGGCCTCGTACGCCTCGAACAGGTCCCGCAGCACGATCTCGCGGGACCAGCCGTCCCAGAGCAGCAGGTGGTAGCTGAGCAGCAGGCCGTCCCGGCCGTCCGGCAGCCGCACCACGGTCAGCCGGATCAGCGGCGGCTCGCCCGGGTCGAAGCCCGACTCGCGGTCCCGGGTGCGCAGTTCCTCGGCCTCCGCCTCACTGGCCGCGGTGACCGTACGGACGTCCACCCGGCGGCCCGCCCCCAGGACCTGGACCGGGTTCCCGTCGTCGTCGGTGGTGAAGCCGGCGCCCACGACCGGGTGGCGCGCGATCACGTACGCCATCGCCTCGGCCAGCGCGTCGGCGTCCAGGCGCCGGTCGAAGGTGAACCAGCTCTGTGCGACGTACTGTCCGGCCGTGCCCGCCATCTGGGCCTGGAAGAACAGGCCCCGTTGGAGCGGGGTGACCGGTGCCGTGCGCTCGGCCGTGGCGGACGCGTCCGCGATGTGCTCCAGTGCGGCGAGCCAGTGTCCGGAGATCTCGTCGGGTATGCCCTCGGCGAGGGTGAACTGCGCGTGCAGGCTTCCGGTGGTGTCGTCGGTCCAGGCGTTGACCTCGACGGCATACGGGCTGTCGTGTTCGCCGCCGGTGAGGCGCAGGGCCTGGGACTCGCCGCCGCGGCCGAGGTAGTTGAACAGCACCTGCGGGCGGGCGGTCAGCAGCGGGGCCGTCTGCGGGTTGAGGTACCTGAGCCGGCCGTAGGCGACGTGCCCGGACTCGTCCGGCTGGCGTTCGGCGACCTCGCGCGCCGCCGCGACGGGGTCGGTGTGCGCGGTGAGCCGCACCGGTGCGATGGCGGTGAACCAGCCGACGGTACGGGAGTAGTCGTGGTGCGCCAGGGCCGGGACCCGGCCGTGGCGCTCCAGGTCGATCGCGAGATCGGTGGGGGCGGGCTGGACGCGGGTCAGCGCGGTGCGCAGAGCGCCGCAGAGCAGTTCGGTGAGGCCCACGCCGAGTGCGGCGGGGGCGGTGCGGGTCACCAGGTCGCTCACCTCGGCGGCGAGTACGACCGTGGTATAGCGCAGGCCCCGGGCCACGGGCAGCGGCGCGGGCGCCCCGAGCGTGGTGATCCAGTGCCCGAGGCCGTCGGTCTCCTGGGCGGACCGCCCCGCCAGCGCCTCGGCGTACTCGGCGTACGACGTGGTCGGCGGAGCCAGGGGCGTACCGCTCATCGCGGCGGCCAGGTCGTCGAGGAGGATCAGCCAGGACACCGCGTCCACGGCGAGGTGGTGCACGGTGACGACCAGGGTCCGGCTCGCCGGCAGCCAGGAGAACGCGATGACGTCCCCGGCTCCGGGATCGAGCCGGCCGGCGGCCTCGTCCGCCGCGGCCGTCGCTCGGGCGGCGTCCGACGGTACGACGCTGACCTCGCGGACGGGTTCGGTGCGCAGCGCCCAGACACCGTGCTCGGTACTCAACCGCAGCCGGAGCACCGGGTGCGCGGCGACGACGGCCTTCACGGCGCGCCGGATGTCGGCGAGGCCGATGCCCTCGGCCACCGCCACCGCCCTGGCCTGGGCGAACCGGGCGAGCGACCCGCCCAGTTCGCGCCGGCGCAGGATGATCGGCGTGGCCGGCAGCGGGCCGTCCTCGCGGCGGGACGGCTCGGACGCGACGGGCTGCGGGGAGCGCTTGCCCAGGTGGCCGGCGAGGGCACGCGGGGTCTTCAGCAGGAACACGTCCCGGGGTGCGATCGGCAGGCCGAGCGCCCTGGCCCGGTTGATCACGGTGATGGCGACGATGCTGTCGCCCCCGGCGCCGAAGAAGTCGGTGTCGGCGTCCACGGCGACGCCGGGCAGCGTCTCGGCGAAGATGCCGACCAGTGCGGTCAGCGCCGAGTCGCTCGCGGCCACCGGGATGGTGTCGGCGGTGGCGACCAGGCCGGTGCCCCGCGCGGCAACCGCCGCCCCGTCCTCGGCGGCGCGTTCGGCCAGGGCCTCGCGGTCCAGCTTGCCGTTGACCGTCAGTGGCAGGGCGTCGACCGGCAGCACCCTGCCCGGCACCATGTGCGCGGGCAGCTTGGCGGCCAGCCGGCCGGTGAGGTCACGGGGCACCCGGCCCACGACGTGCGCGACGAGGTGGTCGCCGCCGTCCGCCACGGTGACGGCCGCATCGACGACGCCGTCGAGTTCCCGGACGGCGGACTCCACTTCGCCGAGCTCGATCCGGAATCCCTTGAGCTGCACCTGGTCGTCGGCCCGGCCGGCGAACTCCAGCTCCCCGCCGAGCGTGCGACGGGCCAGGTCGCCCGTGTGGTACATGCGGGAGCCGTCGGACGCGAACGGGTTGGCCACGAACCGGCCCGCGGTGAGCCCCGGCCGGCCGAGGTAGCCGAGCGACACCTGGTCCCCGGCGACGTAGATGGCGCCCACCCGGCCCGGCGGCACCGGCCGGAGCATGTCGTCGAGCAGATGGACGACCAGGCCGGGGATCGGACCGCCGATCGGGCTGACTTCGCCGTCCTCGGCGAAGTCCTCGTCGGTCAGCACCCGGTGGGTGACATGGACGGTGGTCTCTGTGATGCCGTACATGTTGACCAGCTCGGGCGCTTCGGTGCCGTGCCGCTCGACCCAGCCGCGCAGCCGCCCGAGGTCCAGCGCCTCGCCCCCGAAGATGATCCGGCGCAGCGCGGTGACGGATGCGCCGGCGTTCCGGTCGGCCTCGATGAACCGGTAGAACGCCGACGGGGTCTGGTTGAGCACGGTCACCCCGCGCTCGCGGACCAGCCGGTGGAAGTCGACCGGGGAGCGGGTCAGCGCGTACTCCGGCACCAGCAGCTCCGCGCCGTGCGCCAGGGCGCCCCACAGCTCCCAGACCGCGAAGTCGAAGGAGAAGGAGTGGAATTGGGCCCATACGTCGTGCGGGCCGAACTCCATGCCGGGCCCGGCGTTCGCGAGGAGTGTCAGCACGGCGGAGTGCGGGACGACGACGCCCTTGGGCCGTCCGGTCGAGCCGGAGGTGTAGATCACGTAGGCGGGGTCGTGCCGGCCGGTGCCGGGTTCGGTGGTGTCGCGCGGCAGCTCGTCCCCCTGGACGAGCACCCGGGCCTGAACACCCGCCCGGACCAGCAGCCGGGTGAAGCGGTCACGCTGGTCCCGGTCCACGAGCACGACCTGCGGGGCGGCGTCGGCGAGGATGTACTCCAGCCGCTCGTCCGGGTACGCCAGGTCCAACGGCACGTACGCGCCGCCCGCGCTGACGACCGCGACCAGGGCGACGACCTGCTCCACGGAGCGCGGCACGGCGACGGCGGCCCGCTTGCCGGGGCCGACCCCTGCGGCGCGCAGGACCGAGGCCAACTCACGCTTGGTGTCCGCCAGTTCGCCGTAGGTCAGGGATCGGGTGGCGCCGTCCAGGGCGCACTGGGTGACGGCGGTGGCCGCCGGGTCGCGTCGCGCGGCGGCGTCGAACAGCTCGCCCAGGGTCGCCGGGGAGACCGGCGCCGGGCGGCGGGCGGCGGGCGGGACCGGTTCGCCGATGCGGGCGTCCGGGCGGTTCAGCAGGGTGGTGAGGGTCTCGGTGAAGGTGCGCAGGATCGCCTCGGCGCCCGCCTGGCGCAGCAGCTCCCCGTCGTAGATCAGGTTGAAGCGCGGCCGGCCGTCGGGGGTGCGCTCTGCCACCAGCGTCAACGGATAGTGCGGGGCACCCTCGTTGACTATGCCGGTGATGGTCAGGGTGTCGTCGGGCCCGCGCAGTGCGTCCACGTCCGTCGCGACGTCGAAGACCACCAGGGTGTCGAACAAGGGGCCGGTGCCCGCCTGGCGGGCGATCCCGGCCAGCGAGACATGCTGGTGCGCCAGCACCGTGCTCTGGTGTTCCTTCACCGCCGCGAGCAGCTCGGCCGCCGTGGTCTCTCCCGTCCATCTGGCGCGCACCGGGATCGTGTTGATGAACAGGCCCACCATGTCCCCGATGCCGGGCACCTCGGCGTCACGGCCCGAGACGGTGGATCCGAAGACCACGTCGCTGCGGTGCAGGATGCCGCCCAGCGTCACCGCCCAAGCGCCGTGCACCGCCACGCTCAGGGGTACTCCGGCCGACCGGACTGCTGCGTCGAGGTCGTCGGCGGGCTCGACAGCGATGTCGGCGAACCGTTCGGAGGGGGTGTGCCCTTCGGCGACCAGCGAGGGGCCGGCCAGACCGGCGAGTTCGCCGCGCCACACCCGCTCGCTCTCGTCCTGGTCGCGTCCGGCGAGCATGCTCACGTAGTCGCGGTGGCCGCCGAGCGGGTACACGGTGCCCGGCGCGTGGTACTCGGCCAGCAGGGTGCGGAGCATCGGCGGCACGGACCAGCCGTCGGCGATGATGTGGTGCACGGTCTGCACCAGCACCTTGCGCCCGGAGCCGGTCCGGATGAGCGTGTACCGCATCAACGGCCCGGTGGCCAGGTCGAATCCGGCGCGGCGGTCGCGTTCGGCGTGTTCGCGGATCTCCTCGTCGGTGAGGTGGGGGCGGTCCAGTGTGGTGAAGGGCGCCGCCGTGCCGCTCTCGAGTACGGAGACGACCCGGCCGTCGGCGAGCGCGGTGAACCGGGCCGCCAGGTTGGGGTACAGCGTGAGCAGCCGGGTGGCCGCCGTCGCGAGCCGGCCGGCGTCCACGTCGCCGTCCAGGGTCAGCAGCTGCTGTTCGACGTAGCTGCCCGTGGCGTCGTCGTCGAAGACCGAGTGGAAGTACAGGCCCTCCTGCAGGGGCGTCAGCGGCAGGACGTCGAGCAGCGCCGGGCCGTCCAGGTCGTCGACGTCGGCCTGGGTGAGCCGTACCAGCGGGAAGTCGCTGGGGGTGCGGCCGCCCTCTTCGAGCGCGGCCAGGGCGGTCAGGGCGGACCGGAAGTACTGCCCGAGGGTGGTGATGTCCGCGTCGGTGAACATCCCCTCGGGCCAGGAGATGGTGGTGACCAGCCGGTAATCGCCCCTCGCGTCGGGTTCGGCGATCGCATTGAATTCCAGGGCGCGCGGCAGGCGCATCCTCGGGTCGCGCTTCTCGCCCAACTGCCCGGTGGTTCCGGCGAGTTGCCAGTCGCCGCCGGTGCCCGCGTCGAATCGGCCCAGGTAGTTGAAGAGCACCTGGGGTGCGGGGGTGGCCGTCCCCGACTCGGTGAGGTGGCGCAGGACGCCGTAGGGGAGGCCGTTGCCGGGCACCCGGGCGAGGTCCTCCTTGACCGCCTTGAGCGCGGCGGCCAGGTACGCGGGGGCGGTGAGGTCGGCTGCCGTGCCGGGGTTCACGGTCACCGGGAACAGCGTGGTGAACCAGCCCACGGTCCGCGAGAGTTCCGGTTCGAAGCCGGCCGCGTCCGCCACGAACCGTCCCTCGCGGCCGTGCCCCTCCAGCTCGATGTGGGCGAAGGTCTGGTCCTGGCCGCGGTCGCGGCGCCACCGGGCGAGGGTGACGGCCAGCGCGGTCAGCAGTACGTCGTTGACGCCCGCGTGGAACCTCGCGGGAACGGTGCCGAGCAGCGCTGCCGTGTCCTCGGGTCCGATGTCGACGGTCCGCGTGCGTTCCCGGGCGACGGTGTCGGATCCGGTCAGGGGGCGCCTGCCCAGCGGCGTGTCCGCTCCCGGCAGCGGCCGCTCGAAGTGGGCGCTGTCCGCTTCGAAGGACGTACGTTCCAGCAGCTGGGTCCAGCGCCTGAACGACGTTCCCACAGCGGGCAGTCGGACCGGATTTCCGGAGGCGTACTGCTGCCATGCCGTGGCCAGGTCGTCCATCAGGATCCGCCAGGACACGCCGTCGATCACGACGTGGTGGGCTACCAGGACGAGCTGCCGCGCCTCGCGGCGCCACACGGCGCGCAGCATCACACCGCGCTCCGGGTCGAGCCCCTCGGTGGCGAGCTCCACGCACTCCGCCAGTGGCCGGTCGCTCTCCTGCCACCCGGCGGCGCCCCGTCCGGCCTCGGGGATGTCGAAGCTCCACCGCTCGCCGCGCACCAGCCTGGCGCGGAGCATGTCGTGCCGCTCCAGCACCGCGGCGAGGATCTCGTCGAGCGCTTCGGCACGCAGCTGTGCCGGTGTGTTGAGCACGACGGACTGTACGAAGCCGTCGATGGCGTCGGTGGTCCGGCCGAGCCACTGCACGATGGGCGATCCCACGACAGGGCCGGTCGCGACATCGCCGTGGTCCGCGGCGGACACCTCCTCACGGCTCGCCACCGCAGCCAGTGCCCCGAGAACGCTGTGGGTGAAGATCTGCCGTGCGGTGACGTGGAGACCGGCGTCCCGCAGTGCGCCGAGCAGCGAGATCGCCAGGATGCTGTCGCCGCCGAGCCGGAAGAAGTCCTGGTCGGTACCGGCCCGTTCCAGCCGCAGCACCGACGCGACGGCCGCGCACACCACCCGCTCGTTCTCGGTGGCGGGCGCCACGACGGGACCGGTGCCGATCGTCGGCTCCGGCAGGGCGCCCCGGTCGAGCTTGCCGTTCGCGGTGAGCGGGAACTCCTTCATCACGACGAGATGGGCGGGCACCATGTACTCCACCATGTGCCCGGCGGCCCAGGCCCTGACCTCGTCGGCCCGCAGGTCCTCGTGGCCGGCGGCCGGGATCACGTACCCCACCAGGTAGGTGCCGCCCGCCGCGTTCTTCTTCGCGACGACGCAGCTGTGCCGTACCCCCGGGTGCTCCGCGAGGCCGGCCTCGACGTCCTCGGTCTCCAGCCGCATACCGCGGATCTTGATCTGGTTGTCGGCGCGGCCGAGGAAGTCCAGCGACCCGTCCGGGGCGAACCGGGCCAGGTCACCGGTCCGGTACAGCCGGGACCCGTCATCGGCGAAGGGGTTCGCCACGAACCGGGAGGCGGTCAGTCCGGGTGCGTTGACGTACCCGCGTCCCAGGAGGAATCCGCCCGCGTACAGTTCGCCGCCGACCCCGACCGGGACCGGGCGCAGCTTGTCGTCGAGCACGTACAGCTGGGTGTTGGGGTTGGCCTTCCCGATCGAGGTCGACAGGCGGTCGGCCTCGCCCCGGTAGATGACGTGGGAGACACCGATGGTCGTCTCGGCCGGTCCGTAGCCGTGGTACAGCGGGATGTCGAGCCGGGTGCGGAACCGCTCGTACAGCTCGGGAGTCAGCACCTCGCCGCCGCACCACACGTGGCGCAGGCTGTCCAGGCGCCCGGAGTCGCCCACGATCTCCAGCAGCACGTCCAGCATCGACGACACCAGGTAGGTGAAGGTGACCCGGTGCTCGGCGAGCACGCTCAGCAGGTGGTGCGGGTCGCGTTCGCCGCCGGGCCGCAGGATCACCAGCCTGCCGCCGGAGACCAGGGGCAGGAAGATCTCGTTGATGGAGATGTCGAAGGACAGCGGCGCCTTGAACAGCGACGCGTCGTCGTGGCCGAAGCCCAGGATCTCGTCGACCTGCCACAGCAGGCGCTCGCTGATCGCCTCGTGCCGGATCATGGCGCCCTTGGGCCGTCCGGTCGAACCGGACGTGAAGATCACGTACGCCAACGCCGTACCGGGGACGCTCGCGTCCGGCCCCTGAACGGGCTGGTCGCCGAACCGCCAGTCGTCGAGGTCGACGGCCACGGCGTCCGGTTCACCCGCTTGGTGCTCGCCGGAGTCGTTGAGCTGGAGCACGGCGCGGGCGTCCTCGACAACGACGGCGCGGCGCGCGGCGGGCCACTGCGGATCGAGCGGCACGAACGCGCCCTTCGCCCGCAGCACGGCGAGGAGCCCGATGACCATCTCCGCCGAGCGGCCCAGCGAAATGCCGACGACCTGTTCGGAGGTGAGTCCGCGTTCGATCAGATGGTTCGCCAACTGACTGGAGTATTCACTAATTTGACGGTATGTCAGTGAACGGCGCTCATCGGTGATCGCGACGGCGCCCGGCCTGCTGCGCGCCTGCTCCTGGAACATCTCCATGACGGTCGGGCGGACCCGGTCGGCCCGGGTGTCGTTCCACTCGGCCAGGGCTTCGATCCTCGCCGCCGGGCCGGACGGGCCGATGGTGCCGATGGGCCGGTCCGGGAAGTCGGCCAGGTCGTCCAGGGCGAGCTGCGCGTCGGACGGTGCGACGCCGCCGGGGACGGTGATGGTCCGGCCGTTCGGGCCGGCCTCCCAACCCGCGCTCCCGCCACCGCCGTTGTCGACCCAGCCGAGTACGTCGGTGAACCGCGTAACGGGGGTGAGATCCAGGCCCTCGGGGCCGAGGCCGGTCGCCCAGTACGCCAGTCCGATGGCGCACGCTCCGGCGATGGTCCGGTCGCCGTAGTCGCCGGTCCGCCGGCGTACGCCGGCCAGGCGAGCGGGAGAGAGCAGCACGTGAGGAGCGCGCGGTTCCGTCATCGAAGACTCAGCATCCTTCCGGGGTATGCAAGTTAGCCTAACCTAAGTCAGGGTTACCTAACTACCCTCTCGCCAGGCCCGCCACAGGCGGGCGTACTGGCCGCCCAGAGCCACCAGCTCCCCGTGCGTTCCCTCCTCCACCACGCGCCCCTCGGACAGCACGGCGATCCGGTCCGCCGCCATCGCCTGGGTCAGCCGGTGTGCCACGAACAGCGTGGTCCGGCCCGAGCACGCGGCCAGTACGGCCCGCTCCAGCTCCGCCGCGCCCTCGCTGCCCGCCTCCGCGGTCGACTCGTCGAGCACCACCACCGGGGCACGGGCCAACACCAGCCGGGCCAGGGCGATCTGGGCGACCTTGGTGACGTCCAGGCGCTCGCCGCCCTCGCCGACCATGGTGTTCAGCCCCTCCGGCAGCAGCTCCACCCACCCGTCGGCACCGACCGTGCGCAACGCGTGCAGCAGCCGTTCGTCGCTCGCCCCGGGCTCGGCCAGCCGCAGGTCCTCGGCGAGGGGACCCGAGAACACGTGCGTCTCCTGCGTCAGGATGCTCACCAGGGCCCGCGCCCCGGCCTCGTCCAGACCGGCCAGGTCCTGGGATCCGATGCGTACCGAACCGGCCTGCGGGGTTCCGGTGCCTGCGATCAGCGCGGCCAGCGTCGACTTGCCCGCGCCCGTCGCCCCCACCAGGGCGAGCGAACTCCCGGCCGGGATGGACAGGTTCACGTCCCGCAGGACCGGCTCCTCGACGCCGGGATAGCTGAAGGTCAGCCCCTGAACGGTCACCGGATAGGGTCCGGCGTCCGCCTGGGCGACGGACACGTCACCCACCAGCCGGTCCTCCGCGGGCTCCCCCACAACTCCGACCAGGCGGGTGAGGCTCGCGCCCGACTTCTGCGCCTCGTCGAAGGTGAACATGATGGCGCCCAGCGGGGTGAACAGCCGGTGGAACATCAGCGGGGCCGCCGACACCTCGCCCAGGCTGGCGGCACCGGCCTCCAGCAGGGCGTACCCCACCACGATGATGAGGACCAGCCCGATGAACTCGGCGCGGTTCTCCCGGCCGACGAACCGCCCGAAGAAGCGGAACACCTCGACGCCGTAGTCGCGCACCCGCCACGACTCCTCGGTCACCTTCTCCCGGACGGCGCCCTCCAGGCGGTACGCCCGTACGGTGTCGATCCCGTCGAGACCGCTGATCAGTGCCTGCGCGCGGTCGGCCTGGGCCGCCCGCTGCTTGCGGTAGAGCGGGGCGGAGCGGGGCAGGTACCACCGCAGGGCCAGCGCGTACGCGGGCAGCGCACCGGCGCCGGCCAGGCCGAGCCGCCAGTCCAGTCCGAACATGCCGGCCGTGGCGATGACGACCAGCACGCCCGCCGAGAACACGGTGGGGATGGCCACCCTGATCCCCTTGGACAGTACGGCGACGTCGTCGCCGACCCGGGACAGCACATCGCCCCGGCCCACCTGTTCGACGCGTGCGCTCGGCATCCCCAGCACCGCGCGGACGGCCGCTTCCCGCAGCCGGGCGAGCAGATCCGCCCCCAGCCGCCCGATCAGGTACGTCGACACGGCTGTGGCCACCGCGCCGAGCAGCGCGGCAGCCACCATCACCGCCCCGACCGTGACGAGCGCCGAGCGCGATCCGCCCTCGGTCACCCCGTCGACCACCCGGCTCAGCAGGAGCACGGGGAGCACCTGGAGCGCCGCCCCGGCCACCGTGGTGAGCAGGGTGGAGGCGGTCAGCCACGGGGCCCGGCGGCAGTGCGCCACGGCCCACTCGGTGGCCTCGCCGCTGGTCGCCGTGCGCAGGGTCGCGGCAGCGGCGCGGGGGTCGGTGGCACTCACACGAAGACCAGATCTCTCCGGGAACGGGGCGGTCGGACCGGCATGGCTACTTGACCGACTCGACGAGCTCGTCGATCGCGTACGGCAGCGAGAGCAGGGTCCCCTGGGACATGGCTGCGCCGACTGCCGGTCCCTCGCTGTCCAGCAGGTACGAGACCTTGCCGTTCTTGACGGCGGGCAGGTTGGTGAACAGCTCGAACTTCTTCAGTGCGTCCGTGTCCGCCTTGTCGTTGATGACGAAGATGCGGTCGGCGTCGACCAGGTCGACCCGCTCGGGGGACAGCACGGTGAAGAACTTGCCGTCCGCGACCTTGTCGATCTCGGTCCGGTACTCGAAGCCGATGCCCGTGACCAGTCGGCCGCGTACGTCGGTGGAGGTGAACGGCGCGACGGAGTCCTTGTACCAGGACAGCGCCACCGCGGTCTGCTTGGCGAACTCCGGGTGGGCCTTCGCGGCCGCGTCGAGCTTGGCCTGGATGCCGTCCACCAGCTCCTTGCCCTCGGCCTCCTTGCCCAGCGCCTTGGCGATGTGCACCGCGTTGTCCTGCCACGGCGCGCTGAAGGGCTCCTTCTCGGCCTTGGTGCGGCCCACGGTCGGGGCGATCCTGGAGAGCTTCTCGTAGGCGGCCTTGTCGATCTCGGAGTAGACCGCGATGATCAGGTCCGGCCGAAGCGAGGCGATCTTCTCGTAATTGGGGCCCGAGTCACCGTTGTTCATGATGACCTCGGGGCGGGTGTCGCCCCACTTGTCCTTGACCCAGGGCCACTGGGTGTTGATGTCGGGGGACTTGCCCGCCGGGTTCGGGTACTGGTCGACCATGCCGACCGGCTTGATGCCGAACGCCAGAACGGCCTGGTCGTCCGTGTAGCCCACGGAGACGACACGCTTCGGGGCCTTGCTGATCTCCGTGGACCCGAATGCGTGCTCCACGGTGACCGGGAACGCGCCGGAGGCGGCGGCCGGGGCGTCCTCGCCCTTCTTGTCCGCCGAGTCGGAACCGCACCCGGCGAGGAGGCCGACACCGAGCGTCGCGGCGGACAGTATCGCCGCCACCCGCCGCCAGGGCTTCACACGCGTCGTTCGATGGAGGAGCATCCGGAATCCCTTGCTTTCACACGGCCCACTGCACCTCTTCGCAAGGGCAGCCAAACCTTATCTCGCACAAGTTAGGCCAGCCTAGCCTAACTTTTGAACTTTCCTTTACCGGACATGACTTGGGTGCACGCCACCGGTCGCCGGGCCCTACGGGTCGAGCCGGACGTGTGTACGGCCGATCGGCACGATGAGCGGCCGGTCGCCCACCGGGTCGTCGATGACCGTGGCGTGCAGCCCGAACGCCTCGCACAGCAGCTCGGCGGTGATCACCTCGCGCGGATGACCCTGCGCCAGGACGGAACCCTCCCGCATCACGATCAGGTTGTCGCTGTAACGCGTCGCCAGATTGAGGTCGTGCAGCACCATGACCACGGTGCACCCCGACTCGTGCAGGTCGTCCACCAGATCGAGCACGTCGATCGCGTGCGCCAGGTCCAGATAGGTGGTCGGCTCGTCCAGCAGCAGCAGGTCGGTCCCCTGGGCCAGGGTCATCGAGATCCAGACGCGCTGGCGCTGTCCGCCGGAGAGCGAGTCGACCGGACGGTCGGCCAGTTCGGACACCCCGGTCATGGCCAGCGCGCGTTCCACGACGCCGGCGTCGTCGGAGGACCACTGCCGAAGCCAGCTCTGGTGCGGATGGCGTCCCCTGGCGACCAGGTCGGCCACGGTCAGCCCCTCCGGGGCGACCGGCGCCTGCGGCAGCAGACCGAGCTTCTTGGCCACGTCCCTGGTCCGGAGCCTGCCGATGTCCTCGCCGTCCAGCACGACCGTCCCCCCGGACGGCTTCAGCAGCCGGGTCAGGGTGCGCAACAGGGTGGACTTGCCGCAGCCGTTGGGGCCGATGATCGTGGTGATCACCCCCGAGGGGATCGTCACGTCGAGGTCGTCGATGACCGTCCGGCCGCCGTACCCGACCGTGACGCCCCTGGCTGCCAGCCGTGACACTTCCCCGGCCACGGCCCCGGCTTCGGCTTCGGCTTCGGCTTCGGTCCCGGTCCCGGTGGTGAACTGAGTGGCCACGAGCCCCCCTTGTCTGGGTCTGTTCTGCATTCTTTCCGCCTACCTGAGATTCGCCCGCACCAGCAGGTAGATGAGGAACGGGCCGCCGATCGCGGCGGTGACCACACCGACCGGGAGGGTGATCGGCAGCGCCGTGCGCGCGACCAGGTCCGACCCGATCAGCAGCACCGCGCCCACCAGACCGGAGGCCACCATCGGCGGCGTGGGGAACCTCGCCAGACGCATCGCCACCTGCGGCGCCACGAGGGCGACGAACGGCACCGGGCCCGCCGCGCTCACCGCAAGTGCGGCCAGCAGGACCGCGCACAGCAGCAGGACCGCCCGCACTCGCGAGTACCGGACACCCAGGCCGGCTGCGACCTCGTCGCCGAGATGCATCGGTCTGAACTGGAACGCGACCGCGGCCACGACGGCCACGAGGACGAGCGTGCACCAGAACGCCACCCGGACCTCGTCCCACGACCGGCCGTCCAGCGAACCGACCAGCCACGACTGGGCCCTGGCCACGTCCCTGATGTCGGCGGAGACCAGCAGCCAGGT
Source organism: Streptomyces sp. NPDC102437 (assembly GCF_044765565.1). Classification (NCBI taxonomy): domain Bacteria; kingdom Bacillati; phylum Actinomycetota; class Actinomycetes; order Kitasatosporales; family Streptomycetaceae; genus Streptomyces; species Streptomyces sp. NPDC102437. The sequence goes on from NZ_JBIWKI010000025.1 coordinate 70,235, forward strand.
GGTGATCGCCTCCATCACGGCGCTCACCGAGATGCCGATGAGAATGAGCCGGAAGCCGTCGATCCCGCGCCGCCAGGCCAGGAAGTAGACCAGCAGTCCCGTGCCGAGCCCGCCCGCGAGCGCCGCCGCAGGCAGGCCCACCGAGCCGGTGACCGCCGCGGCCGCCCCGCCCGATACGGTCACCTGGAAGACCGCGACCGCGCCCGCTCCCCCGGTGATGCCCAGAATGTCCGGGCTGGCCAGCGGATTGCGTGCGACGGACTGCGTGATCGCCCCGGACATGCCCAGCGCGAATCCCACGACGAGACCGGCCAGGGCGCGCGGCATCCGCAGATCCATGATCACGAACTCGTCGACCTGTTCGCCCCGGCCGAGGATCGTGGCGATCACCCGGGGCAGCCCGATGGCGAAGTCCCCCACGCCGATGGAGAGGCAGAGCGCCAGGAAGGCGCCCGCCGCCAGCAGCAGGGTGACCAGGACGAGCCAGGGCCGCCATACGAACGACACCTGGCCGATCCGTATGCCCGGCGCCACCGATGGGTTCATGTCCGTCCCGTTCATGCGCTCCTGAACTTTCCTCGCCACACCAGAACCGCGAAGAACGGGGCGCCGAGGAGGGCGACCACGACACCCGCGTCCAACTCGCCCGGACGCACCACCAGGCGCCCCGCGATGTCGCAGACCAGCAGGACGACGGAGCCGAGCAGACCCGCGTACGGCACCAGCCAGCGGTAGTCCGGCCCGGTCAGGTACCGGGCCACATGGGCCACCATGAGCCCGAGGAAGGCGATCGGGCCGCACGCCGCCGTGGCCGCGCCCGCCAGCAGGGTGATGGCGACGATGCCGACGGTCCGGCTCAGCGCGATGTTCACACCCAGCCCCCGCGCCACGTCGTCGCCCAGGTTGAGCAGGTTGAGGGCGGGCAGGGTGATCAGGGCCAGCACCAGTGCGACCGCGATGAACACGGTGACCGGCCGGATGACGTCGAATCCGACACCGGCCACCGAGCCGGCGTTCCACAACCGCAGCGCGTTCAGCGACTTCTGGTCGGAGAGCGCGACCGCGGTGGTCATCGCCGCGAGGAAGACCGTGAGCCCCTGTCCGGCCAGGGCGAGCGTCAGCGGGTTGCCCGCGCCCCGGCCGATGCTGGCGAGGCCGAAGACCACGACACCGGCGACCGCCGCCCCGAGGAAGGCGAACCAGACGTACTGGAACGGGTTCGCGAGCCCGAACACCGCGACCACCGAGACCACGGCGAACGAGGCGCCGGCGTTCACTCCCAACAGTCCCGTGTCCGCTATGGGGTTGCGGGTGTACCCCTGGATCAGCGCGCCGCCGGCGCCCAGGGCGAGGCCCGCAACGATCGCGAGCACCGTCCGGGGTACCCGCACGGTCTGAACGATGAGCCCGACCTCGGTGAGCCGCCGGTCGGCCTCGGGCGCCGTGAACAGCCCGTGCCAGACCTCGGCGGGGCTCAGCGCGCGCGCACCGACGGCCAACGACAGGGCCGCCGCGACCACCAGGACGACCACGAGCACACCCAGACCCACGACCCGCCGCCGACGGTCCCGGTCCGTGCCCCCGGGTGCGGGGCGCTCAACTGCGGTCGTGCGCATCTCGATGTCCGTCATCCCTCGTGATCCGCCGGGGCCGCGCGTCCCGCCCCGCACCTCACGCGTGCGTACCGGTGCCGTCGGCGACCGGACGGGCCTCGTCGGAAGCGGACTTGACGCTCCGGTCCAGGAGCGAGTCCAGGATCTCCCCGACCCGTATCGCGGTGTTCGACAGCAGGGACGTCGTAATGCCGTGCGTGTGCTCCGTACCGCCCTGGAGATAGATTCCGCAGCGCAGTTCGGGGCCGGTCGAGACACGGTAGTCGCGCTCGACCCGGACCCGCCCCGCGTCGTCGCGCAGGCAGTGGCCGGCGACCTCTCCGAGGAGGCCGAGCGGGTCGGCGGGGCTGTAACCGGTGGCGAAGACCACGACGTCCGCGTCCAGGAGCGTCTCCTCGCCCGTGACGAGGGAGTTCACGGTGGTACGGACGCCGCCGGGCGTCTCCTCGACCCCGGTGACCCGGGAGACGTTGAGGAACCGCAGCCGTTCGGTGCCGAGGACCTTCTCCTGGTACATCTGCCGGTACAGGTCGTCGATCAGGTCGATGTCCACCACGGAGTAGTTGGTGTTGCCGTGGTAGGCCATCAGCCGGGTCTTGACGCTCTCGGGCGCGGCGAAGTAGTCGTCGACGGCGCCGGGGTCGAAGATCCGGTTGGCGAAGCTGCTGTCGTCGGCGGGGCTGTAGCCGTAGCGGGAGAAGACCGCGCACACCTCGGCCTCGGGGAAGCGGCGGTGCAGGTAGGCGACGTTCTCGGCGGCGCTCTGGCCCGCGCCCACGACGACGAACCGCGAGGGCGAGGCGGCTTCGAGGCCGTCGACCTTCAGCAGCAGATCGGAGTTGTGCCAGACCCGCTCGCCGCGCTCCACACCCTGGGGCAGGAGGGGGCGCAGCCCGGTTCCGACGACGAGGTTGCGGCCCCGGTGGACCGAGAGGCCCTGTGCCGAACGGACGGTCACGTCCAGGTACTCCACGACGCCGTCCTGGACGACGGGCGTGACGGAGACGACCTCGTGCCCGTAGGAGACCATGTCGTCGACCTTGGCCGCGGCCCACTCGAAGTAGTCGTGGAACTCGACCCGCAGTGGGAAAAGGTTCTTGTGGTTGATGAAGTCGATCAGCCGGCCCTTGCTCTGCAGGTAGCAGAGGAAGCTGTACTCGCTGGCCGGGTTCCGGAGCGTCACCAGGTCCTTGAGGAAGGACACCTGCATGGTGGCGTCGTCGATCAGCATGCCGCGGTGCCAGCCGAAGCTCTGCTGCTGCTCGAAGAAGTGAGCGGTGACCGCCTCCTGCCTGTCGACGCGGGTGTTGTGTTCACTCAGCGCGATCGCCATCGCCACATTGGAGGGGCCGAAGCCGATGCCGATCAGGTCGTGGACCAGTGGTGCGTCGCCAGGAAGAACCTGTGACATGTCACTCCCATCGTGCGGGAAAGCCGCCTGTCAGGCGTAGGAAAGATGCGAGAGGCGGGCATGCCGAACAGGCCACCCGACCAAACTTAGGTGAGCCTAAGCTAATCACATGGCGCTGTCGATAGGTCAAGTCGGCATCCGGCGTCGCAGGCGTACCTGACGAGTCATCAACTGAAGTCCCTGACCACCCCGTTGCAAACTAAGGTAAGCCTTGCTTTACTTGCCGCCGGTCCATCCCTGCCCTGAGGAGGAGCCCCATGCGGGTCGTCATGTTCGGTTACCAGACCTGGGGGCACCGCACCCTGCAAGCCCTCCTGGACTCCGAGCACAGTGTGGAACTGGTCGTGACGCACCCCAGGAGCGAGCACGCGTACGAGAAGATCTGGAGCGACTCGGTGGCCGACCTCGCCGAGGAGCACGGCGTCCCGGTCCTGATCCGCAACCGTCCCGACGACGACGAGCTGTTCGAGCGCCTCAAGGAGGCCGGTCCGGACATCATCGTCGCCAACAACTGGCGCACCTGGATCCCGCCGCACATCTTCGGCCTCCCGCGCCACGGCACGCTGAACGTCCACGACTCGCTGCTGCCGAAGTACGCCGGCTTCTCCCCGCTGATCTGGGCGCTGATGAACGGCGAGTCCGAAGTGGGCGTCACCGCGCACATGATGGACGACGAGCTCGACGCCGGTGACATCGTCCGGCAGGAGGCCGTCGCGGTCGGACCGACGGACACCGCCACCGACCTCTTCCACAAGACCGTCGACCTCATCGCCCCGGTCACCATCGGAGCGCTCGGCCTCATCGCCGCCGGGCGGACGGAGTTCACCAAGCAGGACCGGTCCCGGGCGAGCTTCTTCCACAAGCGCGCCGCCGATGACATCCGCATCGACTGGAACTGGCCGGCCGAGGACCTCGAACGCCTGGTCCGCGCCCAGTCGGAGCCGTACCCCAGCGCCTTCACCTTCCACCGGGGCAAGCGGCTCGAAGTCCTCGCCTCGGTGGTCTCCCGGGGCCGTTACGGCGGCACGCCGGGACGCATCTTCTACCGCGAGGGCGAGGGCGTGGTGATCGTCGCCGGAGCCGACGCGCGCACCGGCCGCAACCACGGCCTGGCCATCACCCGCGTACGGACCGAGGACGGCCGGGAACTGCCCGCGACGGATTACTTCACCTCCATGGGCGGCTACCTGACCAACCGCCCCTGACCGGGACGCGCCCCGAGGGCGACACCGCTCGGTCCGTAGAACGCCGGGCGGCCGACGGAAGAGATTCCGTCGGCCGCCCGGGGTTCGCTCCGGCGCTGACGCGTTGTCAGAAGGGCTTGGTCGGGAGGTACTTGCCGTCGAGGGTGATGACGGCGCGCTCGCCGCCCTCGGGGTCGGCGACCTTCTTCACGTCGAGCTTGAAGTTGATCGCGGAGATGATTCCGTCGCCGAACTGCTCGTGGACCAGGGCCTTGAGGGTGGTGCCGTAGACCTGGAGCATCTCGTAGAAGCGGTAGATGGTCGGGTCGGTGGGGACGCCGCCGGGGATCGAGCCGCGGGTCGGGATGGTCTGGAGCAGCATGGCCGCGTCCTCGTCCAGGCCGAGGAGCTCGGCGACGGCCTCGGCGGAGGCGGCCGGGAGGGCGTGCTGGCCGAGGACGGCGGCGGTGACGAACGCGACGGACAGTCCGGCGGCGTCCGCGATCTGCTGCCACGACAGGTCCTTGCGGAGCTTGGCCTCGACGGCGGCGACGGCGAGCAACTGGCGGGCGGTGGGGTCGAACTGGGCGTGCACCATGGGGTGTTTCCTTTCGTGGCTGCCGCTCGCCGAACGGGGGGCGGGAGCGGCGGGTACGGGGTGAGGAGTGATCCTGGATGCCGGTGGGGCGGCGGGATCAGGTCTGTGGGGCCGGCGGTCAGGCCACGAGGGCGGCGGGCCGGCCCGTGACGTCGAGTTCCTCGACGGTGCCGGTGGGGATGTCGTAGACCCAGCCGCGCAGGGTGACCGCGCCCGCGGCCCTTGCGCGGGCCACCGAGGGGTGGGTGGCCAGGTTGGCCAGTCGGGCGAGCACGTTCTCGCGCACCAGCGCGGACGTCCTGCTCGTCGGCGGCGGTGCGGGCGACCGAGGCGTCCGCGTGGCGCAGCCAGTCGGCGACCGCGGGTGCGCCGGAGAGGTCCTGGCGTGCGGCCAGGGCGGTCATCGCGCCACAGGCCGAATGCCCGCACACCACGATCTCCTGCACGCCCAGGACGGCGACCGCGTACTCGATGCTGGCCGCGATGCCGTCCGGTGCGGGGGTGTAGGCGGGTACGAGGTTTCCGGCGGTGCGGACGACGAAGAGCTCGCCCGGCTCGCTGCTGGTGATCAGCTCCGGCACCACGCGGGCGTCCGAGCAGCTGATGAACAGTGTCGACGGCCGGTGGGTGTCGGCCAGGTGGGCGAAGAGCTCCGCCTTTGCCGGGAAGACATCGCGCTGGAAGGTCCCGACACCTTCGGCGAGGTCGTACATGCTCACTCCTCTCGGTCGCTGCCGGCCCCGTTGGGCTGACGTAATCCACCATGCACGACCAGCCCCTATAGAGTCTAAGACTCAATGTCGATGACGTTGATCGATGACATCTATGGCTTGTGCGGAGTGCGGGGCGCCGTACGCTGCCGTGGCACTCCCGTCGCGCGTGCCGCGCGGGGTCAACCGATCGGTTGACCCCGGGGTCCTCCGGGCGGAAGCCGACGACGAGCCGCCGGGTCGACGGGTCGAGGCCCTCCGCGGCCCCCGGATTGATCTCGGAGCCGGACGGCACAGGTCCTCCCGGTCTCCCCGCCCCGGGAGCGCCCGGGCCCCGGACCCGAGCGACGACCGCAAAGGAACAGTCACCATGAACAAGATCTCGAAGCGGACCCGTGTCCTGGCCACCGGCGTCGCCCTCGCCGCGCTGGGTGCCGGTGCCTTCGGCGCGGTCTCGGCGAACGCCGCGCCGGCCGCCGCCCCGGCCGCCGCGGTCGCCAAGGCCGACGTGAAGAACAAGAACACGATGCAGACGACGCACCTGACCATCGCCGCCGCCACGAAGGCCGCCGAGGCCACCCTGAAGGCCGCGGAGAAGGAGAACCAGCGCGTCTCCGTCGCCGTCGTCGACCGCAACGGCAACACCGTCGTCACCCTGCGCGGCGACGGCGCCGGCCCGCAGTCCTACGAGGCCGCGCGGAAGAAGGCGTTCACCGCCGTCTCCTGGAACGCCCCCACCTCCGTGCTCGCCCAGCGCCTGACCAACGCCCCGACCCTGAAGGACATCCCCGGCACCCTCTTCCTCGCCGGTGGCGCCCCGGTCGCGGCCAAGGGTGCCCCGATCGCCGGCATCGGCGTGGCCGGCGCCCCGTCGGGCGACCTGGACGAGAAGTTCGCCCAGGCCGGCGTCGCCGAGCTCGCCAAGTAGCCATTGGCCATGCCGACGCCTCTGAGAGGTACGGCCGCCCTCATCCCGGCGGTGCACGGAACCCCTACCGTGCACCGCCGCTCGCCCCTCTCGTCCGCCCGCGTCCGCGCGGCCCTGAGGGCGGGGATCGGGATCGCGGTGCGTACGACGATGACGACGACCCTGTCCGCGCTGCGCACCCGCACTCCCTGGAGCTCAAGGAGCACCACGATGAACGAGCTAGACCGCGATCTGCTGCACGCCGCCGAGGCTGGTGACGCCGACGCCGTGCGGACCGCGCTCGCCGCGGGCGCCGCGGTGGAGACCCGCGACGCGCATCTGCGCACCCCCCTGCTGCTGGCCGCGCTCGCCGATCACGTGGCCGTGGCCGAGGCGCTGGTCGCCGCCGGCGCCGACCCGAACGCCCAGGACGACCGCCTCGACAGCCCCTGGCTGGTCACCGGCGTCACCGGCAGCGTCGCCATGATGCGCGCCCTGCTCCCGGCGGGCCCCGACCTGAAGGTGACGAACCGCTTCGGCGGCACCTCCCTCATCCCCGCTAGCGAGCGCGGCCACGTCGACTATGTCCGGGCCGTGCTCCGCGAGACCGGCATCGACATCGACCACGTCAACCGGCTCGGCTGGACCGCTCTGCTGGAGGCCGTCATCCTCGGCGACGGCGGGCCCGAGCACCAGGAGATCGTCGAGCTGCTGATCACCGCCGGTGCCACGGCGTACCTGCCGGACGGCGAGGGCGTCACAGCCCTCGAACACGCCGAGCGGCGCGGCTTCACCGAGATCGCCGGTCTGCTGCTGGCCGTACGGTAGGCGGCTGCTGCGGGTGCGCCGACGCCATTCGTACAACGCGAGCGGGCCGGGCGGGTCATGAGGACCCGGCCGGCCCGCTCTTCGTCGTCGGCGCCCGTCGGCGCCGAGCCGGGATCAGCCGGCGGTGAGGACCCGCCAGTCGCGTACGCCGATGTCGGCGGGCGTCCCGTCGAGGATCCTGGCGGTGCGCGTCGCGGGTTCGAGGGTGATGGTCGCGAGGCTGGCCCAGCGCCGGCCGAGCGGCAGGTCCGGGTCGGGCAGGCAGGTCACCGGGGGCTCGCCCGCCCCGGTGACGAGGAAGTCCGCGAGCTCGTCGACCGTGGTCGGCTGCCTGCGGGCGAGGCGGTCGCGGACGAAGTCGTAGCGCTCGCCCGAATCGGGCTGGTAGAGCCAGGTCTTCTCGCCGGTGGCCGGCGTCGGCGTCAGGAAGTGGTTCGTACGCAGCAGCGTGCCGTTCTCGGGGCTCATGTCGAGCAGCACGGCGTCGGTCCCGTCGAACAGCGCGAACGATCCGCCCCGGGCGACGCCGCGCTCGTACGGATCGCTGCCCGCGGCCTCGATGTGAAGACGGTTCTCGGGGCGGGGGATGGACATGGCGGTCACTGGTTTCCTTCTTTGCTGTTCGGGTGGAGCTGCACCGCCCCACCGACGACCGTCGCGAGGACGGGGTTGCCGGGCTGTGCGTCGGGGGCGAGGCCGAGCGGGTTCGCGGCGAAGACGGTGAGGTCGGCGAGGTGGCCCGGCACGATCCGGCCGAGCTCGTGCGAGGCTCCGGCGGCGTACGCGGCCGCTGCCGTCATGCCGGTGTAGGCCTCGCGGGCGGAGATCGCCTGGCCCGGCTGGACGGGTGCGGTGTCCGGCTCCTCGACCGGGCGTCGCAGCTGGCAGTCGGCGAGACCGATGCGCGGATCGCCGGGGCCGATCGGCCAGTCGGAGCCGAGTGCCACTACGGCGCCGTGGTCCAGCAGGTCGCGGGTGCGCCAGCCGTGGGCGACGCGGTCGGGTCCGATCCGCCGCGACCAGTTGTCCGTGGCGTCGGCACGCGTGTGCCGGGTGCCGTGCACGGGCTGGAGGCTCGCCACGGCATCGAGTTCGGCGAACCGTCCGAGGAGGTCGTCGGGGACGGACTCGATGTGCTCGATGCGGTGGGGGGCGCGGCCGGCCGGGCCGACCTCCTCGATGACATCGAGCGCGAACCGCACGGCCTGGTCACCGATGGCGTGGGTCGCGGTCGGGATACCGCGTTCGGTGAAGAACCGCATGGCGGCCCGGTAGGCGTCGAGGTCGCGCCAGAGCGGCTCACGGTTCTCCCCGTGGGTGTCAGGCCGCTCGAACCACGCCGTGCCGTTGTCCGCCGTGCCGTCGAGCATGAACTTCGCGCCCTCGACGTGCCAGCGCCGCCCGTGCATTCCCTGCTGGTCGGCGATCTCCTGCCACACCTCGGGGGCGGAGTCGGCCGGCACCAGCGGGGAGCAGCGGATGCGCAGCGGCAGCTCGCCGTCCTCCTCGATGTGCCGGTACACGGCTTCGGACGGGTCGGAGAAGTCGAGCGCGTGCAGCCCGGTCAGCCCGCTGCGCGCGAGGCTGTCGAGCTGGTCGAGCACGTACCCGGCGGCGGTGTCCACCGGCACCTCGGGGTAGTGGGCGAACACCAGGTCCATCGCCTGGAGCTCGACCACGTATCCGGTCGGGCGGCCGTCCGGTCCGACCTCGACCGACGAGGCGTCGGTGAAGGTCTCGCGGCCGGTGAGCCCGATGACTTCGACCGCCCGGGGGCTCACCACGAGCGTCCGGGGAACCGGTTTGCGAACACGGTGCCGGTGGGATCACCGTCGAAGACGTTGACGTCGAGGTCGAAGCCGGTGATCCACCCGTGCGCCGGTCGCCCCTGAGCGGCGTCGGCCGGCCCTGCACATCCTCGTCACCGTCGACGGGCTGGGGGCGTACGCCAACGACGACGCGCCGCAGGACGGCCCGGACTACGGCGACGTGGCCATCGAGACGGCCGAGGCCCGGCTCAGCCTGGCGCCGGGGACGCTGCGCGCCCGCGCACGGCCGGCCGGGACGGCAGCCGCCGGGTGACGCGGCCCAGGGCCTCTCGTTTGGATCGTGCCGGGGCAGGGCCTGCGCTCAGGGGGTCGCCGCGGAGACCACGTACACGACGGGGTTCATCGGGTCGGTCATGTTCACCATGATGTCCTGGGTGGGGCGCGGGTCCTTGTTGGTGTGGCTGGTGCCCGCCCACTCGGTCCCGGGGTCGAACTTCCAGCCCGAGACCTTCCGGTCGCGTTCGCCGATGGTCACCCTGCCGGGCTCCAGGTCGGAGCGCCCGCTGCCCATCCGGCCGAGGAAGCGGTCGAGCCCGGCGGACGTGGTGCGGAACTCCACGTACAGCCGGCTGGCCTTCCAGTTGTTGGTCTCGTAGTACTGCACGTCCAGGGAGTTGCCGGGCATGGGCAGCTCGAAGATCCGGCGCTGCATCCGGGACGGCCAGCCCTCCCGGAGCCCCTGCGCGGAGGCCTCGGCCTCCTTGTTCTGACCCGCGCGGCGGCTCTGCCCGGCCGAGATCAGCAGATAGCCGGCCGGGATGCCGATGAGCAGCACGATGATGGTCGCCGTGATCAGCCTGCGGCGGATCACCCGGCGCCGGTCCTGCGGCGGCCGGCCGTCGTCGGGCGGCGTGGACTGACGCGGCAGGACGGGCTGCTCGGCTGCGGTCATGTGTCTGGGCATCCCTAGGAGGTGCGGGTGTTGCGGGTATTACGGATGGTGCTCGCGGCCTGGTCGTAGATCTGGGCGTACCGCTCGTACCGCTCGACCCGGCGGCGGTTGGTACGGCGGAATCTGCGGGCCACCAGCCGGGCGAGGTCCGCGGCGCCGACCATACCCGCCTCCGGTCCCAGCTGGGCCTTGGCGATCCGGGCCTCGGGCCGGTAGCCGCGGCCGGTGAGATGGCGTTTGAAGGCGTCCCTGGCGGGGCCGATGAGCAGGTCGTCGGCGGCGCTGACACCGCCCCCGATGACGAAGCAGGAGGGGTCGAGCGCGGCGGCCAGATTGGCGATGCCGACGCCGAGCCACTGGCCGATGTCCTGGAGCAGTTCGACGCACATCGCGTCGCCCTCGCGGGCCAGTTCGGTGATGAGAGGGCCGGTGATGTCGGGGATGTTGCCCTTGACCCGCTCGATGATCTGGTGCGCCACCGGGGAGTCCGCGGCGGCCAGCTCCTTGGCCTCGCGGACCAGGGCGTTGCCCGAGCTGTACTGCTCCCAGCAGCCGCGGTTCCCGCAGGGGCAGCGGTGCCCGCCCGGCACCACCTGCATGTGGCCGAACTCACCGGCGACGCCGTACTTGCCGCGCTTGACCTGACCGTCCTCCAGGATCGCGCCGCCGATGCCGGTGCCGAGCGTGATCATGACGAGGTGGTCCTCGCCGCGCCCCGCGCCGAAGCGCCACTCCGCCCAGGCGGCGGTGTTGGCGTCGTTGTCGACCATGACGGGGACGACGAGGCGGGAGGCGAGGGCGTCGCGCAGCGGTTCGTCGCGCCAGGCGAGGTGCGGGGCGAAGAGCACCTTGGAGCGGTCAGCGTCGACCCAGCCGGCCGCGCCGATGCCGACGGCGTGCACGTCGTGCCGGTCGGAGAGGTCCAGGACCAGCTCGACGATGGTGTCCTCGACGACCTTGGGGCTCTTGGACTTGTCCGGCGTCTCGGTGCGCAGCTGCTCCAGGATGTTGCCGTCGGCGTCGACGACGCCCGCCATCACCTTCGTACCGCCGATGTCGATGCCGACGGTGGGTACCCGCGGGGCCGTGAGGTGCGAGCGCCGCTCCCGGGTGCCCACGGTCCGCAGGACGGTGGCGCGGGCGGAGCCGCGGTGCGTGAAGTCGCGGTACGTGCTCATCGTCCCTGCGGGGTCTGGGGGAGCCGGGGGCGGTGCTCCCGGCGGCGGACTGCGCCCGTCGGGCTCGATTCTGCCACTGCCGGGCCACCGGGACCGGCGGACCGGCGAGCACGGGGCCGCTGCCGGCCGGGGGCTACTCGTGCTTGCCGTGAGCCGGGTGGCCGCCGAGGTGGGTCGGTTCGGGGGCCCGTTCCAGCTCGTGGCTGAGCTCCTCCAGCTCGCTGCCGCCCGCCATCTGGCGGGTCAGCTCGTCCAGAGTGATGGACGCCTTGGTGTGGCTGCCGGACATGGCGCCCCGCTTCAGCAGGACGAAACGGTCCCCGACGAGATACGCGTGGTGCGGGTTGTGCGTGATGAGAACCACGCCCAGACCGGCGTCGCGAGCGGCCGCGACGTACTTCAGCACGACCCCGGACTGCTTGACGCCGAGCGCGGCGGTGGGCTCGTCCAGGACGAGGACCTTGGCGCCGAAGTAGACGGCCCGCGCGATGGCGACGCACTGGCGCTCACCACCGGACAGGGTGCCGATCGGCTGGTCCACGTCGCGCAGGTCGATCCCCATGCGCAGCAGCTCGGAGCGGGTCGTCTCGCGCATCAGCCGCACGTCGAGGCGCTTGAAGGGGCCGGCGCCGGTGGTCGGCTCGGAGCCGAGGAAGAAGTTGCGCCAGACCGGCATCAGGGGGACGACGGCCAGGTCCTGGTAGACCGTGGCGATGCCGCGGTCCAGGGCGTCGCGCGGGTTGGCGAGGGTGGTCTCCTCGCCCTCGATGAGGAAGGACCCGGCATCGTGCCGGTGCAGCCCCGCGATGATCTTGATCAGGGTGGACTTGCCGGCGCCGTTGTCGCCGAGCACACAGGAGATCTCGCCCGCGTGGACCTCCAGCGAGACGTCCGTCAGGGCCTTGATGTTGCCGTAGAACTTGCTGACGTGGTCCAGCTCGACGAGCGCCCGGTGGGGCGCCTCCTGGTCGGCCGGTGCCTTGGGGGCCGTCATTTCGTCGCCTCCGCGCGCTTGCGTACCCATGCATTGAGCAGGGTGGCCAGGAGCAGCATGGCTCCGAGGAAGAACTTGAACCAGTCCGGGTTCCACTCCGCGTACACGATGCCCTTGCTGGTCATGCCGAAGATGAAGGCACCGACCGCGGAGCCGATCGCGGAGCCGTAGCCGCCGGTGATCAGACAGCCGCCGATGACGGCCGCGATGATGTAGATCAGCTCGTTGCCGACGCCCTCGCCGGACTGCACCACGTCGAAGGAGAACAGCAGGTGCTGGCCGGAGACCCAGGCCGCGAAGGCGACCCCGAGATAGAGGCCGATCTTGGTACGGACGACCGGGACGCCGACCGCACGGGCCGCGTCGGCCTCGCCGCCGACGGCGAAGATCCAGTTGCCGAAGCGGGTACGGAGCAGGATCCAGGTGGCGATCGCGACGAGTACCGCCCACCACAGGATGGTGACCTTGAACTCGACGCCGCCGATGGTCCACTGCGAGGCGAAGACCTTGCGGGCCGAGTCGAAGCCCTCCATGTCACCGATGGACTTGGTGGAAACGGTCCCGCTGATCAGCTTGGTGAAGCCCAGATTGAGGCCGGTCAGCATCAGGAACGTGCCGAGCGTGATGATGAAGCTCGGCAGCTTGGTGCGGGTCAGCATGAAGCCGTTGAACGCCCCGATGGCCAGGGTGACCAGCAGCGACACGAAGACGCCGACCCACACGTTGGCCGTCATCTGGTAGCTGAACATCGACGAGATCAGCGCGGAGCTGGTGACCAGCACACCGGCGGAGAGGTCGAACTCGCCGCCGATCATCAGCAGCGCCACCGGCGCGGCCATGATCCCGATCGTCGAGGCCGCGTACAGCACGGTGCCCAGGCTGGATGCGCGCAGGAAGCTGTCGGCGACGATCGAGAAGAAGATGAAGACGGCCGCGGCGCCGACCACCGAGCCGAGCTCGGGGCGGCCGAGCAGCCTGCGCAGCGGTGAGGTGCGCAGCAGCCGCTCGTCGGCCCCGGCCGGGGCGGACGGCCCGACGGTCGTGCTCATCGGGTCCCCCGCTTCGTGTACTGGGCGAGTTCGGCGGCGTCCTTGGCGGTGATGATCTGCGGTCCGGTGAGGACCGGGCGTCCACCGCCGAGGACGTTGCCGTTGTACCGGTGGAGCCAGAGCAGGTCGACCGCCTCGTACCCCTGGAGGTAGGGCTGCTGGTCGACGGCGAAGCCGAGGGTCTTGTCCTGAAGGGCCGTGGCGACCTTGGCGTTCAGGTCGAAGGTGTCGATCTCGGCCTTGCTGCCCGCGGTCTTCTTCGCCTTGACAGCGGCGTCCGCGAACGGCGCGCCGAGGGTGACGACCGCGTCGATGTCCTTGTCGGCCTGGAGCTTCGCCTCGATGGACGCCTGGACGTCGGGCATGTTGGTGCCCTCGACGTAGAGGTTCTGCAGCTGCCCGTCGAAGGTCTTCTTCGCTCCGGCGCAGCGCTGCTCGTGGCCGACGTTGCCCTGCTCGTGCAGGATGCAGAGCGCCTTCCTGCGGCCCCGCGCGTTGAGCTCGTCGCCGACCGCCTCGCCCGCGATGGACTCGTCCTGGCCGATGTGGGTGAGTGCGCCGAACCGCTTGGACTCCGCGGAGCCCGAGTTCACCGTGATCACCGGGATTCCGGCCTTGACGGCCTTGGTCACCACGTCCTTCATCGCGTCGGGCTTGGCGAGGGTGACGATCAGCCCGTCGACCTTCTGGTCGATGGCGGCCTGCACCAGCTGGGCCTGCTGCTGCGCCTCGTCGTTGTGCGAGTACAGGAACTTGATGTTGTCCTTGACGGCCGCCTGCTCGGCGCCCCGCTGAACGATGTCCCAGAAGGTGTCGCCGTCGCCCGAGTGGGTGACCATCGCGAAGGTCCAGCGGGGTGTGTCCACCGCGGCCCGGCCCTCGGCGGCGGCCCGGGCCGCGCGCTCCTCCGCCCGCTTGCCACCGGTGCTGCTGCATCCCACGAGAGAAGCCCCGAGCACCGCCGCAAGCACGGCGCCCATCGCACGTACCCCTGTCCGAACCCTTGCCACGACGCCGTGCCCTTCTAGTGCTGCTCGCTGTGCTGCTTGGAGTGGCCGGCGATGGTGCACACCCGGCCCGGCTGGCCAAGTATCCCCGAGTGGCCGACGGCACCGCCCGGCAGGGGCGGGAGGTGTGTGTCGGCGTCCGTCGGGCGCCACGGCGCGCGGAAGGTTCACCGGGTGCCGCGCGCGGTGTACTTCTCCAGCTGCGGCACGTCCTTCGCGGTGACGATCGCCGGACCGGTGAGCACCGGCTTCCCGCCGCCGACGACGTTGCCGTTGGTCCGGTTCAGCCAGAGCTCGTCGACGGCGAGGTAGCCCTGGAGGTAGGGCTGCTGGTCCACGGCGAAGCCGACCTCGTCGGCCTTCAGTCGTTTGACGACCTCGGCGTTCAGATCGAAGGTGTCGATCTCGGCCGTGCTGCCGGAGCCGTCCTTGGCCTTGACGGAGGCGGCGGCGAAGGGGGCGCCGAGGGTGACGACCGCGTCGATGTCCTTGTCGGCCTGGAGCTTCGCCTCGATCGAGGAGGTGGTGGCCGGCATGTCGGTGCCTTCGACGTTCAGGTTCTCGACCTTGCCGCCGAAGGTCTTGCGCACCCCGGCGCAGCGCTCCTCCAGCGACACGTTGCCCTGCTCGTGGATGACGCAGAGCGCCTTCTTGCGGCCCCGTGCGCCGAGCTCGTCGCCGACGGCCTCGCCCGCGACCTTCTCGTCCTGCCCGATGTGCCCGAGCGCGCCGATCTCCTTCGAGAACTGCGCGCCCGAGTTGATGGTCACGACGGGTATGCCGGCCTTCACGGCCTTGGCGACGACGTCCTTGACGGCTTCCGGTTTGGCGAGGGTGACGATCAGCCCGTCGACCTTCTGGTCGATGGCGGCCTGGACGAGCTGGGCCTGTTCCTTGCCTTCCTTGTTCGCCGAGTAGAGGAATTCGGCGTTGTCCTTGGCCGCCGCCTGTTTCGCGCCGCTCTGCACGATGTCCCAGAAGGTGTCGCCCTCCCCCGAGTGCGTGACCATCGCGATCTTCATCCGGGGCGTGCCTGCGGCCCCGCCGCCACTCGTGCCCGCGGGGTTCTCCTCGGCGCTCCGGCCGCCGGAGCCGCTGCAGCCGGAGACGGCGATGCCGATCCCGAGGGCCGCGACGGTGATCAGGGTTGCTGCCTTGCGAGAGGTACGCATGGTGGGTCCGCCTTCTCTCCCGGCCGCCCGATTGCGGCTGGAGGAGTTCTAGCGGTGGGCGTACGGGACGTCAACGGGGCAGGGGCGGCCGTCGTCACCGTACGAGCAGCTGGAAGTCGAAGGTGTAGCGGGAAGCCCGGTAGATGTGGGAGCCGAACTCGACCGCCCGTCCGGTGTCGTCGAAGGTGACGCGCTCCATCGTCAGCAGGGCGGCCCCCTCCGCCTCGGCGAGCCCGGCCGCCTCCTCGGCGGTGGCGAGCCGGGCGCCGACGGTCTGGCGGGCGCTGTGCAGGGTGATACCGGCGCCGCGCATCAGCCGGTACAGGCCGGTGGCCTCCAGCCGCGCGGTGTCCAGGTCGACGATCCCGGGCGGCAGGTGGTTGCGCAGGAGCGCCAGCGGCTCGCCGTGCGTGTACCGCAGCCGCTCGACGAGGTGTACGTCGCTGCCCTCGGCGACCGCCAGGGCTTCGGCCACCGCCGCGTCGGCGGGTTCGACGGTGTTGCGCAGGACGCGGGTCGTGGGGTGCCCGCCCGCGGCCTCCAGGTCGTCGTAGAGGCTGCTCAGTTCGAGCGGGCGCCTGACCCTGCTGTGCACGACCTGGGTGCCGACGCCGCGACGGCGCACCATCAGCCCCTTGTCGACCAGCGACTGGATGGCCTGGCGGACCGTGGGCCGGGACAGGCCGAGCCGTGCCGCCAGCTCGATCTCGTTGCCGAGGAGGCTGCCGGGGGCGAGCCTGCCCTGCTCGATGGCGGCCTCCAGCTGCTGGGCGAGCTGGAAGTAGAGCGGGATCGGGCTGGAGCGGTCCACGCCGAGTTCGAGCGCGGCCGGGTCGGTGGTGGGTTTGGGCACGCGTGGAGGGTATCCCCCACGTCAGAACCTCCGGAAGTCCGGTCGTCCTGTTGTCCGGACAGCATGACCAACGAACAAGGGGCACCTTGTCCGGACATATGGTTGACAGCGCACTCGGCGGACGGCACGTTGGGTCCATGCACATCGGACTCATCGGCACCGGCCGAATCGGTTCCTTCCACGCGGGCGTGCTGGCCCGCCATCCCGAGGTGGACGCCCTGGTGGTGACGGACACCGACGGGGCACGGGCGGCCGAGGTGGCGCACCGCACCGGCGCGAGGGCGGTCCCGAGCGCCGACGAGGTGTTCGGCGCGGGGGTGGACGCCGTGGTGATCGCCTCGGCCACCTCGGCGCACGCGGAGCTGATCGGCCGGGCCGCACGGGCCGGGCTCCCGGCGTTCTGCGAGAAGCCGATCGCGCTGGACCTGCCGGGGACCCGGGCCGCGCTGAGCGAGGTCGATCGGGCCGGGAGCATGCTCCAACTGGGCTTCATGCGCAGGTTCGACGCGGGGTACCGGGCGGCCCGCACCGCCGTGCGGGCCGGTGCGCTGGGCCGGCTGCACACCGTGCGGTCGGTGACGATGGACCCCGCCCCGCCGCCCGCCGCGTATCTCCCGCTCTCCGGGGGGCTGTACCGGGACTGTCTGGTCCATGACTTCGACATGCTGCGGTGGGTGACGGGCCGTGAGGTGACGGAGGTGTACGCCACCGGGTCGGATGCCGG
This sequence comes from Streptomyces sp. NPDC102437, assembly GCF_044765565.1. Taxonomy (NCBI): domain Bacteria; kingdom Bacillati; phylum Actinomycetota; class Actinomycetes; order Kitasatosporales; family Streptomycetaceae; genus Streptomyces; species Streptomyces sp. NPDC102437. The sequence continues at coordinate 87,184 of NZ_JBIWKI010000025.1, forward strand.
GCCCGGGATGTTCCGGGCGGCCGGCGACGTGGACACGGCGGCCGTCCTGCTGACCCTCGATGACGGCACCCTGGCCACGGCGGCGGCCACCCGCTGCAACGGCGCCGGTTACGACGTACGGATGGAACTGGCGGGCGAGCTGGACCAGATCACGGTCGGCCTGGACGACCGCACCCCGGTCACCTCGGCCGAACCGCAGGGCCCCCCGGCGCCTTCCTCCCCGTGGCCCGGCTTCCTGGAGCGGTTCGCCCCGGCGTACGAGGCCGAACTGGACGTGTTCGTAAGGGTGGTTCGGGGCGAGCGGCCCAATCCGTGCGACGGCCGGGAGGCGTGGTTCGCGCTGCTGATCGCGGAGGCGTGCGAGGTGTCCCGCCGGGAGCGGCGCCCCGTGGCGATCGCGGAGATCGCCGACGGCGCGGCGCGGCCCGCCCCCTGAGGCCCCGGGTTCAGGAGGACGGGGCGGCCGACAGCACGGTCCCCTGCGCGACCGCGCAGAGCGTCCGCTCCCCGTCCTCCCCTGCCGCGAACAGCTCGCAGCGGACCACCGCCTGGCGGCGGCCGGTGTGCACCACTTCGGCGTCGGCGACGAGTGTGCTGCCGGTGGCGGGCCGGACGTACTGGATGGAGAAGCCACCGGTCAGCACGGCCGGGCCGAGCGTCGTGCCGGCGGCGAAGGTGATCGCGTTGTCGGCCGCGTAGGCCAGGACCCCGCCGTGCAGAAAGCCGTTCTGCTGCTGGAGTTCGGGGCGGATGTCCACTTCCAGGGTGGCGGCACCGTCCCCGAACGCGGTGATCCGCGCCCCCACGAGACCGCTGAACGGCTGGCTGTCGAGAACCTTCCGCGCCAGCTCCAGGTCGAGTCCGTTCATTTCGGGGCTCCTTGTCTCACCAGCGGACGGTCAGCCCGCGCACCCCGCGGATCAGCATCCCGGGGATCCAGTCCAACTCCCCTGCCCCCACGTCCGGAGCGAGGGAGGGGCAGCGCTCCAGCAGTGTACGGATCGCGATCCTGCCCTCCATACGGGCCAGCGGAGCACCCAGGCAGAAGTGGGCGCCGTGCCCGAATGCCAGGTGGCCCCGGGCGTCGCGGCGGATGTCGAAGGTGTCCGGTTCCGGGTAACGGCCGTGGTCCCGGTCGGCGCCCGCCAGGGACACCAGGACCGGGGCGCCCGCCGGGATGGTCCGACGCCCGATCTCGACCTGCTCACGGGTATAGCGGAACGTGGCGGTCTCCACCGGCCCGTCGTAGCGCAGCATCTCCTCGACCGCACCGTCCAGCAGCTCCGGGTCCGCACGCAGGGCGGCCAGCTGGGCGGGGTGGCCGAGCAGCGCCCGTACGCCATTGGTGATCAGGTTGACCGTGGTCTCATGGCCCGCGACGAGCAACAGGAAGGCCATCCCCACGAGTTCGTCGGGCGACAGCGCGTCCCCGTCCTCGTCGCGCGTGCGGATCAGGGCGCTCATCAGGTCGTCGCCGGGCGAGCACCGCTTGTCCTCGATGAGTTCGCTCAGGTACTCGTTCATGGCGCGCACCGCTTCGACCCCCTGGAGCGGCGAGGCGGGGGTGATGACACCGTTGGAGAGTCCGCGGAATGCCTCGCGGTCCAGGTCCGGCACACCGATCAGCTCGCAGATCACGGTCATCGGCAGCGGGAAGGCGAGCGCGTCGACGAGATCGGCGCGTCCGGCGGGCACCATGGCGTCGAGGAGCCCGTCGGTGATCTGCTGGACGCGGGGGCGCAGCGCCTCGACCCGGCGGGCGGTGAACTCCCGCACGACAAGCTTGCGCAGCCGGGTGTGATGGGGGGCGTCCAGCTCCAGCATGTTGAAGGAGATGGGGTCACTCTCGGTGGGGGCACCCGGCAGACCCCGCCAGTCCTTGGCGAACCGCGGGTCTGCGAGGGTGGCGCGGGCCTCGTCGTATCCCACCACCAGCCAGACGCTTTCGAACTCGTCGGTGCGTACGGTGTGCACCGGGCCCGCGGCTCGCAGCTTCTCGTAGTACGGATACGGGTTCACGGTGAAGTCCGCGATCCCGGTCAGATCGACATCGACCTCGGCACGGCCACTGGCATCGGACATGGGATCGCCCCTCACGGTCTGACAGCTCGTTCGGGTCGATCGCTTCGGACCGACCGGTTCACCCTATGCCGCCGGCTCCGTGCCGTCATCGTCGAGCAGCCCGGCGTCGTGCACCAACAGCGCGATCTGGACGCGGTTGTTGAAGCGGAATTTGGCCAGGATCCGGGACACCTGTGTCTTCACGGTCGCCACGCTGAGGTAGAGCGTCGCGGCGATCTCGGCGTTGGAACGGCCGCGGGCGACGGCGATCGCCACCTCGCGTTCCCGCTCGGCGAGCGACGCGATCCGTGCCCGTGCCCGGTCGGCACGGTCCGCCCGGTCGTCGCGGCCGGTCCGGGGCCCGGCCTCGGCCGCGCGGGCCATGAGCTGACGCGTCACCGCGGGCGACAGCACCGGGTCACCCGCCGCCACCCGTCGTACCGCGTCGACGATCTGCGCCGGCGGGGTGTCCTTCAGTACGAAACCGGCCGCTCCGGCGCGGATGGCCCGCAGCACCTGTTCGTCGGCGTGGAACGTCGTCAGGAGGATGATCTGCGGGGCACCGGGGCGGCCCCGCAGCGCCTCGGTCGCGGTCAGCCCGTCCATGCCCGGCATCCGGATGTCCATCAGCATCACGTCGGGGCGCAGCCGGCCGACGAGTTCCTCGACCTCGGTGCCGTCCGCCCCCTCCCCCACGATTTCGATGTCGTCGGCGCCGCCGAGCATGAGGGCGAGTCCGGCCCGTACGAGCGGGTCGTCGTCGACGACGATCAGCCGGATGGGCTGCGCCGAGGGGTCCATCGGGGTCGGGGTGGTCATGGGCACCACCGTAGCCAGGGCCGGACACCGCTCGCGCCGGGGACCGGTACCACGCGTGACGGTCAGGCCGGCCACGGCAGCGAGGCGCTGATCCGGAATCCGCCGTCCGGGCGCGGTCCGTGGTCGAGGCTGCCCCCGGCCAGGGTGGCGCGTTCCGTGAGGCCGATGAGCCCCTGGCCGGAGCCGGGGACCCACTCGAAGGGTTCGGTGGGTGCCGGATTGTGCACCTCGACGGTGAGCCCTTCGCCCGGGGCTCCGGCGACCGTGACGGTGACCTCGGTGCCGGGCGCGTGCTTGCGGGCGTTGGTCAGGGCCTCCTGGGCGATGCGGTAGACGGTGCGGCCGGTGGCGGCGGGGGCCGTGCCGGGGTCGTCGACGCGGTTGTCGAAGGTGACCTCCATTCCGGCCAGCCGGGACTCGGCGATCAGCGAGTCGAGCGTGGCGAGGGTGGGCTGCGGCCGGTCGCCGTCGCTTTCGCCCGGGCTGCGCAGGACTCCGATGATCTCGCGGAGGTCCTGGAGCGCCTCGTGCGCGCTGTCCCGGATGACCCCGGCCGCGCGGGCCACCTCGGCCTTCGGGGCGTCGGGGCGGAATTCGAGGGCTCCGGCGTGGACGCTGAGCAGGGTCAGCCGGTGGGCGAGGACATCGTGCATCTCGCGGGCGATGGCCTCGCGGGCGAGCCGCTGCGCCTGCTCGGCGCGGAGCTCCGCCTCGGTCTCGGCCCGGTGGGCCCGTTCGCGCAGGGTGACGACGAGCTGTCGCCTGGACCGTACGACCATGCCCCAGCTGATCACCAGCAGGGGCAGCAGCACCCCGATGGCCGTGGCCTCCACGAACGAGGTGCCCGGGTCGGGACGCAGATACGGCTGTACGGGGGCGAGCGCCAGGGTGAGCGCCCCGACGGCCGCCACGGGCCGGAACGGGCGGTGCACGGCCACCCCGAACAGCGCGACGAGCATGGCCCCCGCCGCGACCGGCTCGACCGCGGCGACCAGCACCAGGCCCACCGCGATGCCCAGCGGCCATCGCCGCCGCACCCACAGGGCACAGCAGGCCAGGGTGCCGATCACGATGTCGGCGAACAGGACGCCGTCCGGGGTGGTGGGGTCGGCCTCGATCGTCGCGACCGTGAGCATGCCGACCAGGGCCGCGCAGAGGAAGGCGGTGAGGTCGACGGCCCAGTCCCGCACGGTGCGTCGCGCGCGGCCGCGGCGGTCGCCGGGCAGCTCGGGGTCGGCCATGGCCGACGGCAGCAACCAGCGGTATTCCGTACGCGTCATGCCACAAAACTACCCAGGTGGGGCGGGTGTTCCCGGCCGTACGGGCGTGCCGGGCGACCAAAGTCGCGAAGGACGAGACTTTCGGACCGACGGCGCGACGGGCAAGGCGGCGGCGGTGGCCGCCGGCCGGCTCAGGGGGCGGCCGGAGTGACCGCGCGCCGGCCCCAGGCGGTGCCGGCCAGGACGAGCACCGCGCCCACCGCGCCGAGCACGCCGAGCCGCTCGCCGCCGATCGCGATGCCCACGGCGGCGGCCCACAGCGGTTCCGTGCCGAGCAGCAGACTTACCCGGGACGGCGAGGTGCGGCGCACCGACCACATCTGCACGAAGAAGGCGAAGAGCGTGCAGAAGACGGAGAGAAAGAGCAGTCCGCCCCATTCCCGGACGCCGAATCCCGCGGCCACCGTCCACGGCGCCTCCCCGGTACCGGGCACGGCCGCGAGCAGAGCGAAGACGGCGACCGCGCTGCCGAGCTGGACCGTGGTGAGCGAGAGCGAGTCGGCGCCCTGCACCGACTTGATGCGGGCCATCAGCAGCACGTGCACGGTGCGGGCGAGGGCGGCCACCAGCATCAGCAGATCGCCGGCCGAGGGGCTGGTGAATCCGCCGCCCTGGGTCAGCAGCACCACTCCGGCGACCGAGAGCGCCGCGGCGGCGAGAAAGGCCCTGGGCGGACGGACACATGTCACGGCGGCCTCGGCGAGCGGGGTGAAGATCATCGTGAGGCTGATGATGAGCCCCGCGTTGGTCGCCGAGGTGTGCACGACGCCGTACGTCTCCACGAGGAAGATCGCGCTGAGGACGAGCCCGAGCAGGCCGGCGCCCCGCCACTGCGCCGCGCCGAGCGCCCGCAGCCTGCGCCGGCCGGCCACGGCCAGCACGGGCAGTACGACGGCGAACCGCAGCACGAGCACGGCCAGGACCGTCTGGGCGGTGGTGATGCCCTTGGCCGCCAGGTAGCTCGAACCCCAGACGACGGCGACGAGCAGCACGGGCAGATCGGTGAGCCAGGCGCGGCGCGACGGGGCGAGAGTGGGCACGGTGATCGAGGACACCTGGCTGTTTCTCCTGGTTCTCCACGGCGGGAACGATGTGGAGACCTCGACGGCTCACACGCTCAACGATCACCGTACCGGCGTCGCCCCGCCCACGACAGCCCTCTCAGTCATCGAGCGGGAAGGTGCCGAACCGCGCCCGGCCTGTGGGCCGGTGGGTGTGGATCGAGATTCCGCTCGGGGTCTCCCGCGCCTCGGTCCGCTCGAAGGCGCTGCGCTGCCCGACCTCCGGGAAGAGGCGGGCGCCACTGCCCAGCACCACCGGGAAGTGCAGCAGGTTCTACTCGTCGATCAGGCCGTGCGCCATGAGGGAACGGGCGAGTGCGCCGCTGCCGTGGATCTGGAGCTCGCCGCCCTCCGTGCGCTCCTTGAGGCGGGCGATCTCCTCGGCGACGTCCGCGGAGATGACGGTCGTGTTGTGCCACTCGGGCTTGTCCAGGGTGGTCGACACGACGTACTCGGGGAGGGCGTTGAGGCTGCTCGCGACCAGTGCCACCCCGGAACTCATCGGTCGGGCCATGGACGGCGCCCGGGGCAGTCGTCCGATTCCCGCCGGTGGCAGCCGCGCGGAAGGACTTTCCTGGTCCATGTCGAAGCAACGGCCGAGACATCACCGACCAGCGAGGAACCCATCATGACCAGCACCATCACAGGCACGACCCGCACCGCGCTCGTCACCGGTGGCAGCCGCGGGATAGGCGCCGCGACCGCCCTGCGGCTCGCCCGGGAGGGCGTCGACGTGGCGCTGACGTACGTACAGGACGAGGCGGCCGCCCACGAGGTCGTGGCTCGGATCCGCTCGTACGGCCGGCGGGGCGTCGCCCTGCGCATGGACTCGGCCGACCCGGAGGCGGTCCCGGCGGCCGTGGCCGGGGCCGCGGACGCGCTCGGCCGGCTGGACATCCTGGTCAACAACGCGGGCATCGGCGTGCTCGGCCCGATCGGCACTCTCACCCCGGCCGACGTGGACCGGGTGCTGGCGGTGAACGTGCGGGCGGTGTTCCTGGCCTGCCGCGCGGCGGCGGGGCTGATGGAGCGCGGTGGCCGCATCGTCTCCATCGGTACGGCCCTGAGCCGGCACGCGGGCGGTCCCGGCTCCACCCTCTACGCGATGAGCAAGTCGGCACTGGCCGGTCTCACCAAGCCGCTGGCCCGCGAGCTCGGCCCGCGCGGCATCACGGTCAATCTGGTGCAGCCCGGTCCGGTCGACACGGATCTCAACCCGGCCGACGGCCCGTTCGCCGCCGGCCAGCGCTCCGCGACCGCCCTGGACCGCTTCGGCACGACGGACGAAGTGGCTTCCCTCGTCGCCTACCTGGCCGGTGGCGAGGCGGCGTACATCACCGGCACCGAGCTGACGGTGGACGGCGGCCACGCGGCCTGACCGCTCCCGCCCCATCGCAAGTGTGCGGCGTCACCGCGAGCGCGGGGTGACCTCCGCCATCCGGGACCAGCCCTCGCCCGGCACCTCCACGTTGATGATCTCCGGCGTCTCGGCCACGAGGTCCGCCATCAGGTCCATGGCTGCCGCGAAGTGCTCGGACTTCACATGGGCCGCACCGGCCTCCGGGGAGGCGAAGGCCTCCAGCAGGACGAACTGGTCGGGGTTCTCGACGCTGTACGACCACTCGAAGAACACATTGCCCGGCTCCTGCCGGGTGGCGAGGGTGAAGGGCTCGACGGCCGGGAGCCAGTTGTCGCGCTCTTCGCTGCGGACGGTGAACTTGACGGCGATGAAGATCATGCGACAAGGGTCGCACAAGCCCCGGAAGCGGACCCATCGGGCACACCCGGATGGCGCCGGTCCCGGGCCAGGACGAAGGATCCCGGCCCGGGCCAGCCCTCAGCCGCCCAGTTCGCGGTGGCGGGCGGCCAGCCGCGCGGCGCCCTCCTCGGTCGGCGATCCGAAGAACCGGAGCCGGGAGATCCCGCCGTCCGGGAAGATGTCGATCCGGATGTGCGTGGCAGGACGAAGCGGTGGTCGGTGTCGGGCTGCAGCCGGGTCCGGGGCAGCACCTCGGTCCACTCGCCGCTCTCGCCGTCCCGGGCGAAGAGACTCGCCCAGCCCGCCGAGTTGCCCTTCAGGTAGGCACGCCCGCGCCGAGCCGCCGGTCGGCGAGGTCGACGAGGCCGGCGAAGGGAAGTCGGCGGTGCGGTAGTCGGCGTACGGGTCGCCGCCGCCGTACGGGTTCGCGTCACCGGTGAAGCGGACTGTCTCCGTCATGGTCACTGGTTCCTTTCCAGGAGTCGGCCGGTGGGCTCGCCGACGGTGCCCTCGGCCGCGATCCGCACCCCGCGCAGCCAGGTCGACTTCACGACGCCGTGCAGGGTCTTGCCGGCGTACGCGGTGACCTGGTTGCGGTGGTAGAGCTCGGCGGGGTCGACGGTGAACGTGTCGTCCGGGGCGAGCACCGCGAAGTCCGCGTCCCGGCCGGCCTCGATGGCACCCTTCCGGGTCAGTCCGGCCAGCTCGGCGGGGGCGGCGGACATCCAGCGGACGACGTCGTCGAGCGAGTGGCCGCGCTTGCGGGCCGCGGTCCAGATGGCGGGCAGCCCGAGCTGGAGGGAGGAGATCCCGCCCCAGGCCGTGCCGAAGTCAGGCGTCTTGAGGTCGGTGGTGCACGGCGAGTGGTCGGAGACGATGCAGTCGATCGTCCCGTCGGCCAGCCCCTCCCACAGCGCGTCCTGGTTGGCCGCCTCGCGGATCGGCGGGCAGCACTTGAACTCCGTGGCGCCGTCCGGGACCTCCTCGGCGGTGAGGGTGAGGAAGTGCGGGCAGGACTCCACCGAGATCCGTACGCCTTCACGCTTCGCCGCCGCGATCATCGCCAGGGCGTCGCTGGAGGACAGGTGCAGGACGTGGACGCGAGCACCGAGCCGCCTGGCGTGCGCGATCAGTCCCTCGATCGCGGTGTTCTCGGCGTCGCGGGGCCGGGAGGCGAGGAAGTCGGCGTACGCGGGCCCGCCGCGCTGCGGGGCGTCGGCCAGGTGGTGCGGGTCCTCGGCGTGCACGATCAGCAGTCCGCCGAAGCCGGCGATCTCGGCCATGGACCGGGCCAGCTGCTCCTGGTCGAGCTCCGGGAACTCCTCGACGCCGGAGGGCGAGAGGAAGCACTTGAAGCCGAACACCCCGGCCTCGTACATCGGTCGCAGGTCCTTGACGTTGGCCGGGATCGCGCCACCCCAGAAACCGGTGTCGATGTGCGCCTTGGGTGCGGCCACCCGCTGCTTGGTGCGCAGGTGATCGACGGTGGTGGTCGGCGGGAGGGAGTTGAGCGGCATGTCCAGCAGGGTGGTGATGCCGCCCGCCGCCGCCGCGCGGGTGGCGGTCCAGAAGCCCTCCCACTCCGTGCGTCCCGGGTCGTTCACATGGACATGCGTGTCGACGATCCCGGGGAGCATGACGTCGTCGCCGAAGTCCTCCAGCCGGGCGCCGGCCGGCACCTCGGCGTCGTACGGCAGGACGGCGTCGATCCTCCCGTCGGCGACGGCGACCGCCGCGGCGCGTGTTCCGTCCGGGGTGACCACACGCGTCGAGCGCAGTACCAGTTTCACGTCCGCACCGGACACCCGTGCTCCTCACTTCGGACTTTCGAACGCTGACGAATTCAACGAACTGTTGAAGGAGTCTTCACTCGGGATTCGGGCCCGTCAAGACCCACTTTCCCCCGCCGGGCGGCCGCCGGGCCAGGCAGTGCCCACAACTGGAGATTTCCACAAAGTAGAAGTCTCTTTTCGGAGAGCGGAATGTAACATAGGACCAGCGCCGGCCCGAAGAACTGCCCCGCCGCCTGCCGACACCAGGACAAACGGGCTCTGACCGGCCAGGACGGCGTACCCGGAGCAGTGGGCCGATCGGGAACCGCCCGGTAGGCTGCTGGGTGCCTCGCCGGGCGGGGCACCCGCTCTTCCGCCTCGAAAGGAACGTTGACGTGCCGCCGTCCCACGCCAGCACATCCGACTCCAAGCCCGCCGCTACCAGCGGTGGTGTGCAGTCCCTTGAGCGCGCCTTCGATCTGCTGGAGCGGATGGCGGACGCGGGGGGTGAGGTCGGGCTGAGCGAACTCTCCGCCAGCAGCGGACTCCCCCTGCCCACCATTCACCGCCTGATGCGCACGCTGGTGCTCTGCGGATACGTCCGCCAGCAGCCCAACCGCCGCTACGCGCTGGGCCCCCGGCTGATCCGCCTCGGCGAGTCCGCCTCCCGGCTCCTGGGCACCTGGGCCCGCCCGTACCTCGCGCGGCTGGTCGAGGAGACCGGCGAGACCGCGAACATGGCGCTGCTCGACGGCGACGAGATCGTGTACGTGGCGCAGGTGCCGTCCAAGCACTCGATGCGCATGTTCACCGAGGTCGGCCGTCGAGTGCTCCCCCACTCCACCGGGGTGGGCAAGGCGCTGCTGGCGCACACGCCGCCGGAGGAGGTGCGGGCCCTGCTCGCCCGTACCGGCATGCCGGCCGCCACCGAGAAGACGATCACCACCCCCGACGGCTTCCTCGACGCGCTGGAGCAGGTCCGCCGGGTCGGCTACGCGGTCGACGACAACGAGCAGGAGATCGGGGTGCGCTGCCTGGCGGTCTCGGTACCGAACTCGCCCACCTCGGCCGCGATCTCCATCTCCGGTCCGGCGGGCCGGGTGACGGACACCGCGACGGAACGAATCGTGCCGATCCTCCAGCAGGCCGCCAAGGAGCTCTCCGACGCGCTGGCGAGCAGCGGTTCCACCGGCTGAGACAGGGGGACATACGGGGAGGGGGTGGCCGGCGGCCACCCCCTCCCCGTATGTCCCCCTGTCTCTCAGGCCGGTTCCGGCACCGTCAGGCGGCCGTCGTCCATCCGGACCGTGCGGTCCGCCTTGTCCAGGTGGGCCAGGTCGTGCGTGACCAGCACCGTCGCCGTCGACCGCTCCCGGGTCAGCGTGACCAGCAGGTCCAGCACCGCCGCGCCCCGCTCATGGTCGAGCGCGCTGGTCGGTTCGTCGACCAGCAGCACCGCCGGGTCGTTCATCAGGGCCCGTGCGATGTTGATCCTCTGCCGCTGGCCGCCCGACAGCTGGTGGGGCCTGCGTCCGGCCTGGTCGGCCAGGCCGACCGCGTCCAGCAGTTCCAGTGCCCGGCCGCGCGCCGCGCGGACCTGACCGCCCGAGAGGTGGGTCATCACCTGGAGCTGCTCGGCCGCCGTGAGCGAGGGCAGCAGATTGGGCTGCTGGAAGACGATGCCGATGTGCTCGCGCCGCAACCGCGCCTGATCCGCACGGCCGAGCCCGGCGGTGTCCGTACCGGCGACGACCACCCGGCCGGTGTCCGGGGTGACCAGGGTCGCGGCCACGGCGAGCAGGCTGGACTTGCCGGAGCCGGACGGTCCCACGACCGCGGTGAGCGAACCGGCGGGCACGTCCAGCGAGATCCGGTCGAGAGCGGTGAGCCGGGTGTCGCCGTCGGGGTAGGTGAGGGTGACGTCGGCGAGGGTGAGGGTCATCGGGCACTCCCGAGTGCGGTGAGCGGGTCGACGGCGGTGATCCGCCGGATGGACAGGGCCGCCCCGAGGGCACCGAGGACGATCATGATGGCCGCCGGGACCAGGACGGTCGCCGCGTCGAGTACGAACGGCACGGCCCCGCCGCTGATCAGCACGCCGATGCCGGAGGCGAGTGCGGTGCCCACGCCGGTCCCGATGGCGAGCATCACGACGGCCTGCCCGAGCGCGTCGCGCAGCAGGTACCGGGTGGAGGCGCCGAGCGCCTTGAGCACGGCGACGTCGCCGCTGCGCTGGATCGTCCAGACGGTGAAGAAGGCGCCGATGACCAGAGCGGAGATGGCGAAGAGGAAGCCGCGCATCAGCTGGAGCGAACCGTTCTCGGCCTGGTAGGAGCCGATGGCGGTGAGGGAGTCGGCGAGGGTGAGCGTGCTGGTGCCGGCCGCCTTGTCGCCCGCGCCGAGATCGGCGCCGCCGGTGGCGGTCAGGGCGATCACCGTGGCATGCCGCGCCCCGCTGTCGCCGTCGCCGCCGAACCGCTGCCAGTCGTCGAGCGAGGTCCACACGACCGGGGTGTGGCTGTACGAGGCGTCCCCCGCGACGGCCGCGACGGTGACCTCGGTGGAGCCGAGCCGCAGCCGGTCACCGGCCCCGGCCGCCAGGTCGTCGGCGGCCTGCTCGGACAGCACCACCTTCCCCGGGCCGACCCGGGCACCACCGGTGGGCGCCAGGTCCCCGTCCGGCCGGACACCGAACGCCGACACCGCGGCCGTGCGCTCCCCCTGGCCGGCGACGGCGTTGAGGGTGCGGATGCCGAGCGGCTCCGCGCCGCTCACCCCGGGCCGCTCCGCCCAGCTCCGCCAGGCGCTCTCCTTCACGACCGAGTCGGTGAAGGACACGGACCGGTCCTCGGGTGGGGCGGCGAACGCGAGGTGGTCGGCGTTCAGCCCGGTGATGGCCGAGGTGTTCTCCCGGGCCAGACCGGCGGTGAGGCCGGACAACAGACCCACGAGCAGCGTGATCAGCACCACGACCGTGCCCATGAGCGCGAACCGGCCCTTGGCGAACCGGAGATCTCTCCATGCGACGAACATGCTCCAAGCCTCGGCCTTTGGGCGCCCGGAAACATCGCTCGGCGGTGGGGCCCGACATCAACCTTTCGATTGACCGGCCCCCGGCACCCCCCGTCTACGCTGGACGGGTCATGGATTCCCGTACCCATCCCCCGGTCGCCGCCGCACTGCGGCTGTGTCTGCACGCGCTGCTGGTCGGTCTGCTCGCACTCGCGGCAGTACGGGCCGTCAGCGACGGCACCCACGCCACGGCGGTCGTCACGGTCAGCTGCCTGATGGCCGCCGTCTACGCGGCGGGCGCGCTCGCCCCCGCCGTACAGCCCGGCACCCGCGCGGGTGCGCTGTGGCTGGCGGCACTGGGATCCGTGTGGCTGGCGCTGCTCGTCCTGTCGCCGGAGGCCCTGTGGGTGGCCTTCCCGCTCTACTTCCTGCAGCTGCACCTGCTGCCGACCCGCTGGGCCCTGCCGGCCGTCGCGGTCACCGCGGCCGCCGCCATCGCCTGCTTCGTGCTGCACGGCGAGCCCGTCACACCGGGCACCTTCATCGGACCGCTGCTCGGGGCGGCCGTCGCGGTCGCCACGGTCCTCGGGTACGAGGCTCTGTTCCGGGAGAGCGAACGGCGCCGGGAACTCATCGAGGAGCTGATGTCGACCCGGGCGGAGCTGGCCGAGGCGGAACGCACCGCGGGCACGCTCGCCGAGCGCGAGCGGCTGGCCCGCGAGATCCACGACACCCTCGCCCAAGGCCTGTCCAGCATCCAGCTGCTGCTGCGCGCCGCCGAACGGACCCTGGCCGCCGACGCCCCCGCCACCGCGCATGTCCGCCGGGCCCGGGAGGCCGCCCAGGACAACCTGGCCGAGGCCCGCCGCTTCGTCCGCGCCCTGTCGCCGCCGGACCTGGAGAACGGCTCCCTGGCGGCCGCCCTGGAACGCCTCTCGTCCCGCACCACCGGCCCCGGCCTCACCGTGCAGTTCGCGGTGAGCGGCACGCCGGTGGAGCTGCCCACTCCGTACGAGGTGGCGCTGCTGCGTACCGCCCAGTCGGCGCTGGCCAACACGGTGCGGCACGCCGGGGCCGGGCGTGCGGAGATCACCCTCAGCTTCATGGACACCTCGGTGTCGCTGGACGTCGTCGACGACGGCCGGGGGTTCACCCCGGGGCTCGGTCCGGTCGTCGCGGACCAGGACACCGGGGGCTTCGGGCTTCCCGCGATGCGTGCGCGGGCCCGCTCGCTGGGCGGCACGCTCAGTGTCGAGTCGGCCCCCGGTCAGGGCGCGGCCGTCGCCCTGACCCTTCCGCTCCCGATCCCCGACGGCCGGCCAGGACAGGAAGCCGCATGACCACCCCCGCCGACACCCCCATCAGGCTGCTGCTCGCCGACGACCACCCGGTGGTACGGGCGGGGCTGCGCGCCGTGCTCGACTCCGAACCCGGTTTCCGGGTGGTCGCCGAGGCGGCCACGGCCGAGCGGGCCGTCGAGCTCGCAGCGACCGGTGAGTTCGACGTCGTCCTCATGGACCTCCAGTTCGGGCCGGGCATGCACGGCTCGCAGGCCACCGCGGCCATCACGGCGCAACCGGGCGCGCCCCGCGTCCTGATCCTCACCACGTACGACTCGGACGCCGACATCCTGGCCGCCGTCGAAGCCGGCGCCGCCGGCTATCTGCTCAAGGACGCCCCGCCGGAGGAGCTGGCGGCGGCGGTACGCACCGCGGCGGCGGGCCGCTCGGCGCTGGCACCGGCCGTCGCCCACCGTCTGATGGACCGCATGCGGACCCCCGCGGAGGCCCTCACCAAGCGCGAGCTGGAGGTCCTCCAACTGGTCGGCGAGGGGCTGTCGAACCTGCAGATCAGCAAGCGGCTCTTCCTCAGCCAGGCGACGGTGAAGTCCCACCTGGTACACATCTACGCCAAGCTCGGCGTGGACTCCCGCACCTCGGCCGTCGCGGCGGCGACGACCCGCAGGCTCATCCGCCGCTGACCGCGCCGCCCGCCGTCCTGTCGCCGGTCAGCCGCGCGGCGGCTCGCCGAAGAGATCGACGGCGACCCGTACGTCCCTGAGCGCGGAGGCCAGCGCGCTCACCGAGCCGATCGCCCCCGCGATCAGCAGCAGCGAACGGCGCAGCCGCGGAATCTCGGGCACGCCGCCCGTCGCCATCGCGTCCAGGGCGGCCAGCTCCTCCTCGGCGATCCCCCGGTCCGGAAAGTCGCGCGGATGCCCCGCCAGCTCACGGCGGAGCCGGGAGACGGCCGTGCGCAGCTCGGTCACCCTCGGATCCTCGCCGCTGCCGGTCACCCGCGTCTGCCCCACGCTTCGCAACAAAGCACTCCCCCTCGCACATCCTTGTGCCAGTGTTCCGACCGGTCCCCACACCTTGGTCAAGTGTCCGGGCGTGCGCGCAAGTTAACGCCATGACAGGTATCGGGCGCCACTCCGCGGACCGAATTCGGGGTGTCCCGTATGGGTGATCCGCGCGTCGCGCGGTGGACGCCGTCGCCGTCCGCACCCGCCTCCGCTTGCTTGCGCGAAGGGTGTGCGCAGGGTGCGCGACGCGGCACGAGGGGTGCGCGTCCGGGGCGCGTCGGTGTATCCAGACCGCATGACTGCGACAACACCAGGCCCGAAGGTCGCCGGACTGCTGCTCGCCGCGGGCGGCGGGCGACGGCTCGGCGGGCGGCCCAAGGCCCTGCTCGAACACCACGGCCGGCCACTGGTCGAGCACGCGGTGCGGATGCTGCGGGACGGCGGCTGCGGCCCCGTCCACGTGGTCCTGGGCGCGGCGGCCGAGCGGGTACGGGAGCGGGCCGACCTCACCGGCTGCGTGGTGACCGTCAACCCCGGATGGGCCGAGGGCATGGGCTCCTCGCTGCGGGCGGGGCTCGGGGCGCTGGCCGCCACGGGGGCGGACGCGGCGCTCGTCCTCCTGGTCGACCAGCCGGGGATCGGCGCGGCCGCGGTGGCCCGGGTGCGTGCGGCGTACCGCTCCCGGGCCGGGATCGCGGCCGCCGCGTACGGCGGGGAGCGCGGCCATCCGGTGCTGTTCGGTGCGGACCTGTGGGCGGAGATCGCGACAGGGACGGTGGGCGACCAGGGCGCTCGGGCGTATCTGCGGGCGCACCGCGATGCGATCACGCTCGTCGAGTGTTCCGATGTGGCTCAGGCGTACGACATCGACACGGTGGAGGACCTGAAACACCTCGGGTGACCGGACTGGCACGCTGCGCCAGCATAGGGGCAGTTCTGTCGCCCCGGAGAATCTCGACATCAACAAACCATTGAACTTCCACCATGAGGAAACTACTATCCACTGGCCAGAAGCCCTCTGCATCGCGGACGGCTTCCACGCCCGTATTCCGGAGCCTTGGCACGCCGTGCCATTTCAGGCGACCCGGCGGCCGTGAGACGCCGCCCGCACCGCCCGCTGAAGGAGTGACAGCTCATGTCCGCACCAGCGCCGTCCCCGCTGGCCATCGTCGATGCCGAGCCCCTGCCCCGGCAGGAAGAGGTACTGACCGACGCGGCCCTCGCGTTCGTGGCCGAGCTGCACCGGCAGTTCACGCCCCGCCGTGACGAGCTGCTCGCCCGCCGCGGCGAGCGCCGCGCCGAGATCGCCCGCACCTCCACGCTGGACTTCCTGCCCGAGACGGCGGCGATCCGCGCGGACGATTCCTGGAAGGTCGCCCCGGCCCCGGCCGCGCTGAACGACCGCCGGGTGGAGATCACCGGTCCGACCGACCGCAAGATGACCATCAACGCCCTGAACTCGGGCGCGAAGGTCTGGCTCGCCGACTTCGAGGACGCGTCCGCCCCCACGTGGGAGAACGTTGTCCTCGGCCAGCTCAACCTGATCGACGCGTACACCCGCGCCATCGACTTCACGGACCCGAAGTCCGGCAAGTCGTACGCCCTCAAGCCCGCCGACGAGCTCGCCACGGTCGTCATGCGCCCCCGCGGCTGGCACCTGAACGAGCGCCACCTCCAGTTCGACGGCACCCCTGTGCCAGGCGCGCTGGTCGACTTCGGCCTCTACTTCTTCCACAACACCCAGCGCCTCATCGACCTCGGCAAGGGCCCGTTCTTCTACCTCCCGAAGACGGAGTCGCACCTGGAGGCCCGCCTCTGGAACGACATCTTCGTCTTCGCCCAGGACTACATCGGCATCCCGCAGGGCACCGTCCGCGCGACCGTCCTGATCGAGACGATCACCGCCGCGTACGAGATGGAGGAGATCCTCTACGAGCTCCGCGACCACGCCGCCGGGCTGAACGCGGGACGCTGGGACTACCTCTTCTCCATCGTCAAGAACTTCCGCGACGGCGGCCCAAAGTTCGTCCTGCCGGACCGCAACGCGGTGACGATGACCGCGCCGTTCATGCGCGCGTACACCGAACTCCTCGTCCGCACCTGCCACAAGCGCGGCGCGCACGCCATCGGCGGCATGGCCGCCTTCATCCCTTCCCGCCGCGACGCCGAGGTCAACAAGGTCGCGTTCGAGAAGGTCAAGGCCGACAAGGACCGCGAGGCGAAAGACGGCTTCGACGGCTCCTGGGTCGCCCACCCTGACCTGGTCCCGATCGCCATGGCGTCCTTCGACGCGGTCCTCGGCGAGAAGCCGAACCAGAAGGAGCGCCTGCGCGAGGACGTCGCGGTGGCCGCCGGTGACCTGATCGCCATCGACACCCTGGACACCAGGCCCACCTACGAGGGACTGCGCAACGCCGTCGCGGTCGGCATCCGCTACATCGAGGCCTGGCTGCGCGGCATGGGCGCGGTCGCCATCTTCGACCTGATGGAGGACGCCGCCACCGCGGAGATCTCCCGCTCGCAGATCTGGCAGTGGATCAACGCGGACGTGGTCTTCGAGAACGGCGAGCACGCCACGGCGGAGCTGGCCCGCAAGGTCGCGGCCGAGGAACTGGCCGCGATCCGCGCGGAGATCGGCGACGAGGCGTTCGCCGCCGGCAAGTGGCAGCAGGCCCACGACCTCCTGCTCCAGGTCTCCCTGGACCAGGACTACGCGGACTTCCTGACGCTGCCGGCGTACGAGCAGCTGGGTTGAACCGCACCGCACCGCCCGTACCGCACGGGCCGAAACGCCTGAGCCCCCCGGCAGGCACAGCGCCGGGGGGCTCAGGCGTGCGGCCGTCAGCCGGTCGCCGCCTCCATGTCCGCCTTGACGGCCGCCTCGTCGAACGAGGCGAGCACGGACTCGGGGTCGCCGCCCTTCATCACCGCCTGGCCCACGCCGGTGCGGATCGCGCCCCGGACTGCGGGCCAGGAGCGCATGTTGACCGGTGCGAACTGGGCGTTCGACAGGTACGCAAGTACCGGCGGACGGACCTGGGGTTCCTCCGGGAACGGGTGGAGAAGGAGCATCCGGGCCTGGGGGCCGACCGGTGGTACGAGTGGGCGAAGGACGACGAAGAGGATGCACAGGACGAGGACGGGTGAGCACCATCGCCCCGGCGGACCGGAACAACCCCACGTACCACCGCGCCCGGCCGCCGCGCTGGGATCTCTGGACGCCGCCGACGAGCTGAACCGCAGGCTGCGGACCTCGCGGACCGAAGTCGCCGTCGGCTCTCAACTGGAGGCACCGACACCGTCGGTGATGGACCATCAGTCGGTGCTCCTCCGGGGCGGTGCCGGGGATCGGCAAGTCGGCCGGCATGGGGCAGCCCACCGACGGCTGCACGCCCTGGCCGGAACGAGGCACTCGTGCCGGCTCGTCGCGGCACTGATCGGCCCGGACGACCCGCAGCCCCGAGGTGGGTGGAGACCGTCCGCTTCACCGACCGGGCCCGGCCGTGACGTCATGCCGCCGCCCGCCGGCCCGGGACAGCCCGCAGGGGGCTCAGTCGCCGAGGACGACACTGCGCTGGGCGGAGAAGTCGCCCCACTTCCCGTCGGGCAGCTTGGCGCGGAGCTTCATCGAGTAGCGGGTGCCGCGCGGGTCCGTGACGTGGAGGCGGTAGTTCGCCCGACCCTTGGGCGGGGTTGCGCCCCAGACGATCGTGGTGGTCAGGCGGCCACCGATGAAGAGTTGGTACGCGGGGATCTCACCGCCCGTCTCCGGCTGCTTCCAGTCCAGGTCGATGGCGTACTCCTTGCCCTGGACGCGGTTGCTGATCCGCAGGTCGGTGGGGGCGGTGCTCGCGGGGGCGCCCGGGGCGGCGGCGGTGGTGAGGTCGATGGCGTCGGTGTCCGGCGAGGAGGTGTCGGCGGCGTCGCGGGCGCGGACGGTGAAGGTGTAGACGGTGCCGGGGCGCAGGCCGGTCAGATGTGCCGTGGTCCGGGTGCCGGGCACGCTGTGGATCCGGGAGTCCTCCTGATAGATGTCGTACGAGGTGACTCCGACGTCGTCCGTCGAGGCTCCCCAGGAGAGGTTCACCGCCCGGCTGCCGTCCGCCGTGCCGCGCAGCTTCACCGGGCGGGTCGGCGGTTCGTGGTCGGCGGGGGTCGGGGCGGGTGTGGTGGCGCGGGCGGCGGCGCTCGGCGCGGAGAGGTTCCCGGCGGCGTCGCGCGCGCGGACGGTGAAGGTGTAGGTGGTCGACGCGGTCAGCCCGTCCACGTCGGTCATCACCTTGGCGGCCGGGACCGATTCGACCCGCTCGCCCTCGCGGTACACCTCGTAGCCGGTGACCGCCCTGTCGTCGGAGGCCCGCTCCCACATGACGTGCACGGAGGTGGCACTGCTCGCCTGCGCCGTCACATGGCCCGGCACCGTCGGCTTGACGGTGTCGGCCCGGGGAGCGGAGCCGCAGGCGGTGAGCGCGGCGAGGAGCAGGGCGGAGCAGGCCGACGTGACGGTTGCGTGGGGGCGTTGCACGGTCATGCCTTCCGTCCGGAAGCAATGGTCCAGACCTGTATCGCATGGCGCGGGGGGCTCCGACAAGAGGGTGGAGCGGAAGCTTCCGCAATATGGCGATGTGTACGGGCGGCCTGGGCGGGCGGCCTGCGCGCGTCGGTCGCCCGTCGGCGGGTTCCCGATGTGGCGTACGGTCGGATGATGTTGTGCATACGGGGTGTTGTGCTGCGGTGCACTGCCAGACCGCCGAGGGCACCCGCAACGCCGTACTGGCGGGCGCCGACAGCCTGGAGCACGGGATGCATCTCGACCCTGCGCTGCTGGACCGGATGGCCGCGCAGGGAACGGCGTTCGTGCCGACGCTGAGCGTGTTCGGCGCGAAGGAGGACGCGATGCGGGCACGGGAGCCGGGCGCGCGCCGTGATCTGTGGCTGGCCGGCTGGGACACCATGCTCGACAATGTGCGCGCGGCGCACGAAGCGGGGGTGGCGGTGCTGGCCGGGACGGACTCCTTCCCGTGCGGAACGGTCGCGAGCGAGATGGAGTGGCTGGTACGGGCGGGCCTTCCCGCCGACGCCGCACTCGGCGCCGCGTCCTGGACGGCGCGGGCCTGGCTCGGGCTGCCGGGCCTGGTGGACGGCGCACCCGCCGATGTCGTCGCGTACGCCACCGATCCGACGCTCGACCCCGGTGCGCTGAACCACCCCAGCCGGATCGTGCTCCGCGGACGCGTCGTGCGATGAGTCTCCCGGGCACCTGGCGATGAGTTCCGGGCGACGGAGGAGTCAGCACTGTATGGACACGTACACGGAGACAACTCCCACGATCGACCTGGAACCCGCCGCGCGGCAGATCGCCGCCCTGCTCGACGGCATCGGCGATCAGCAGCTGGACGGCCCGACCCCCTGTCCGGAGTATGCCGTGCGTGAGCTGCTCGCCCACGTGGCCGGGCTGAGCACGGCGTTCCGTGACGCGGCGCGGAAGGACTTCGGCCCGACGACCGACACCCCTGCGGACGCGGGCCTTCCGGTCCTCGGCGAGGACTGGCGCGAGACGCTGCCGCCACTGCTGGACGAGCTGGTGACGGCCTGGCGCGATCCTGCCGCCCGGCAAGGGATGACCAGGGCGGGCAGCGTGGATCTGCCGGGCGAGGTGGCGCTGCTGGTCGCGCTGGACGAGCTGGTGATCCACGGCTGGGACCTCGCCCGGTCGACCGGCCAGAAGTACGAGGGGGACGAGGCGAGCCTTCGCGCCTCGCTGGCCATGCTGACACCCAGCGACGGCAACCCCCGGCCGGACAGCATCTTCGGCCCGCCCGTCAAGGTCCCTGACGACGCGCCACTCGTCGACCGGACCATCGCGATGAGCGGCCGCCGCCCGGACTGGGAGCCCGGCGACTGAGCGGTACGCGGGGGCGCCGCTCCTCAGCTGGTGAAGAACTCCGTGATCTGGTGGGCGACCTGGTCGGGGTGGACCTCGTGCACCCGGTGGCCGCCCCCGATCGTGATCAGCCGGCAGTCCGGGATCAGGGAGGCCATCTCCTGGAGGCGCCCCTGGGGCATGGTGGACTCCGGACCGCCCGCGATCATCAGCGTCGGCGCGACGATCTCGCCGAGGCCGGCCGCCCACTCGGGGTCGGGGTCGGCCACCTCGGCCCGGATGGGAGCGACGACGGCCGGGTCGTAGTCCACCGGCCCCTCCGGCTCGGCGGCCGGCTTCGGCTCGCTCGGGAACGGCGGCGGGGTCTCCACCAGCACGAGCCGCTCCACCCGGTCCGCGTGCTCCTGGGCGAGCAGATGGGCGACGACACCGCCCATGGAGTGGCCGACCAGGCCTACCCGGTCGAGCTCGCACTCGTCCAGGAAGCCGAGGACGTCGTCCCGCATCAGCTCCAAGGAGTACTCGTCCGGCCAGTCGCTCTCGCCGTGGCCGCGCAGGTCGAGTGCGTACACCCGCCACTCCTCGCCGAGCAGGGCGGCGGCCGCCTCCCAGCTCGCGGCGGAGCCGCCGAGGCCGTGCAGCAGGACCACGGGCGAGCCGAAGGGGTCGCCCCAGGTCCGGTACGCGAGCCGTACGTCGCCGACATCCACTACAGACTGATCTTCCATACCCATGACGCTACAGGCGCACGGGCGCGGATCGTTCCGCCGCCTCCGCGGTCGCCGCCACCGGCGGGCGCCTGGCGGGCGTCCGGCTGTGTTTTCCGGATCCGGTGCCGCTCAAACCCATGATCGACGGGCGCGGGAAGCGTCCGCCCCGGTGCCTGCGCACGCCGGTGCGCAGGCCGTATGACCTGCGCCTTCAATTCCTGCCCGCAGATCGGACCCGACCCGTGACCGGCCGGTCGGCGGCTCCGTTGGGCTGATCGACGGCTCGCGCCGACGTGGGCCGGAATACGGAGGAGAGAACCATATGATGAAGAAGCTGATGCTGACCGCGGCGGTACTGACCGCCGGCCTCGGGCTGGCCGTGAGCCCCGCCGCCCAGGCCGCGCCGAGCTCCACCGCCGTGCAGGCCGTGCAGGCACCGGCCGCGGTCTGCACCGTCAACGACAACGGGGTGAACTTCCGCGGCGGGCCGGGCAGCGAGTACCCGGTCCTGGGCCAGGTGAACCGGGGCCAGAACCTCGACGCCCGCGGCAAGCAGGGCGACTGGATCATGGGGAACCTGTGGGGCGGGCCGACCGGCGTCTGGATCCACGTGGCCTATCTCGACTGCTGAGGCCGCCGCGCCGCCCACCCGCCGACCTGCACCTCGGCCCCCACTCGGGCCCCGCATCGCGCCTTTGGCGCGGTGCGGGGCCTCCCGCGTTCCAGGAGAACTTCACAACTCCCCGGCGCCGGAGGGGTGTACGGCCACCCCTCACCCTGATAGGAAAGCTTCCTAACAGACCGTCGGAACGAAGAACTCCCCTTGGAGGACTGGTGCACGCTCCCCCTAAGCGCGCCGCACGTCTCAACACCCGCTCCGTGCGCATCACGGTCATCGCGGTCGGGCTGGCCCTCACGGCCATTCCCGTCGCCGCCTACGCCGGTGCCCCCTCGCACCAGGCTGCCGGCAATCCGGCGGCGGCCCCCAGGACCGTCGCCGCGACCGGGCTGGACGATCCGGCGAAGAAGGAGATCGCCATGAAACTGGTCTCCAGCGCCGAGAACTCCTCGCTCGACTGGAAGTCCCAGTACAAGTACATCGAGGACATCGACGACGACCGCGGCTACACCGCGGGCATCATCGGCTTCTGCTCCGGCACCGGCGACATGCTCGACCTCGTCGAGCTGTACACCGAGCGCAAGCCCGGCAACATACTCGCCAAGTACCTCCCCGCGCTGCGGAAGGTCAATGGCACCCCCTCGCACAGCGGTCTCGACCCGAACTTCACCAAGGACTGGGTGAAGGCCGCCGCCGACCCGGCGTTCCAGCAGGCGCAGAACGACGAGCGGGACCGGGTGTACTTCAAGCCGGCCGTCAAGCAGGGCAAGGCCGACGGCATCGGCACGCTGGGCCAGTTCGCGTACTACGACGCCATCGTCATGCACGGTGACGGCGGCGACAGCACCGGCTTCGGCTCCATCCGCAAGCGGGCCCTGTCCAAGGCGAAGCCGCCGTCCCAGGGCGGCGACGAGGTCACGTACCTCAACGCCTTCCTCGACGCCCGCGTCTGGGCGATGAAACAGGAGGAGGCCCACGAGGACACCAGCCGGGTGGACACCGCCCAGCGGGTCTTCCTGAAGAAGGGCAACCTGAACCTGGACCCGCCGCTCGACTGGAAGGTGTACGGCGACAGCTTCCACATCGGCTGACCCGAGTGGTGGAACGCCGAGGCCGGTCCCGCCGCGTCGCGCTGCGGCTCGTGCGGGACCGGCCGTCCGGGTCGCCCGGCGTGAAGCGGCCTCCGTATCGCGAACGGCCGCCGCTTCACACGCGCGTGGTCAGTGCAGTGCCGGGGCGGAGCCGGCGCGGGTGGACGCGATCTCGTCGCCCGGTTCCATCGGCGCCGTCACGACGTCCGCGTCGCGGCCGCCGCCGATGTGGTTGAACAGGAGGTTCAGGATCACGGCCGCCACGCAGCCGGTCGAGATGCCCGAGTCCAGGATGATCTTCGCGGTCTCCGGGAACGAGTGGTAGAACTCCGGAGCGGCGATCGGGATGAGACCGACGGCCAGGGACACGGCCACGATCAGGACGTTGTTGTCCTTCTCCAGGTTGGCCTTGACCAGGGTCTGGATGCCGCTCGCCGCGACCGAACCGAAGAGCACCACGCCCGCGCCACCGAGGACGGGCCGCGGCACGACCGCGATCAGCGAGGCCGCCATCGGGCACAGCCCCATGAGGACGAGGAAGCCACCGCCCGTGGCGACGACGTACCGGCTGCGGATCTTCGTCATCGCGACGAGGCCGATGTTCTGGGCGAACGCGCTGCACATGAAGCCGTTGAAGATCGGGCTGATCGCCGAGCCGAGCGTGTCGGCGCGCAGACCGGCCGCGATGGTCTTCTCGTCGGCCGGGCGCTCCACGATCTCACCGAGCGCCAGCATGTCGGCCGTGGACTCGGTCATCGAGACGACCATGACGACGCACAGCGAGACGATCGCCGCGGCGGCGAACTTCGGGGCGCCGAAGTGGAACGGCGTGGGGAAGCCGATGATCGCCGCGTCGCCGATCGGGCTGAAGTCCGTGACGCCGAACGGGATCGCTATGAGGGTGCCGATGATCAGGCCGAGGAGTACGGCGATCTGCTTCACGAAGCCGGTGGTGAAGCGCCGCAGCAGGAGGACGACGACAAGGGTGATGCCCGCGAGGGCGAGGTAGGTCGTCGAGCCGTAGTCCTTCGCCGCCGGGTTGGGCCCCTGGGCCCAGCCGAAGGCGACCGGCATCAGCGAGACGCCGATGAGGGTGATGACCGTGCCGGTCACGACGGGCGGGAAGAAGCGCACCAGCTTGCTGAAGAAGGGGGCTGCTATGAACCCGAGGACACCGGCCACTATCACCGCCCCGAAAATGACGGGGAGCGCGTCCTCCTTGTCGTCGGTCGCGTTGGCGACCGCGATCATCGGGGCGACGCCGGCGAAGGTGACACCGTTGACGAACGGCAGCCGGGCACCGATCTTCCAGATGCCGAGCGTCTGGAGGAAGGTGGCGAGGCCCGCGGTGAAGAGACAGGCGCCGGTCAGGAAGGTGAGTTCCCTGGACGACAGGCCCACGGCCGCGCCCACGATCAGCGGCGGCGCGACGACGCCGGCGTACATGGCGGCGACGTGCTGGAGGCCGGTGGTCGCCATCTTCAGGGGCGGCAGCTTCTCGTCGACCGGATGCTTGCCTGCCGGGGTTTCGGCCCGCCCCTCGGTTTCCTCGTCGGGGGTGATGCCTTGCTTGGTGAACCTGGGCTTGGTGGCCACTGCGGCTCCTCCGGTTGTTTTCCAGTGCCTGGGCGGCACTCGCTTCAGGGAGGTGGTGCGTCGTGCAAGGACTTGCCGGTATTCGGTTGTGGGTACTGCGCCCAGGTAGTGCTGGCCGCCCCGGGACCGTGAAGCTTTGGGCCACGACCCGGGGCGGCACTTGAGCAGCCCGCTCGGCTGCTCAAGTCCGGTCGGGGGCCGTCCCCCCCCCCGACCGGAGTTCGTTGGGCGGGGGTAGCCGCCGGATCTCCGGTGCGTGCGACCGCAAGGCGCCGGAAGGTCCTCGTAGCGGAGCTACCAGGTCCTTTCGGTGACGGAGCGAGCGTGCGTGCCAGGTGCCGCGACGCCGCGCAGATCCGGCGGCCACCCCCTTAGCCCTCGGCGGCGATCCGCGCGAGGCGCTGCGCCTCCTGACGCGCATCGCGGGCGATGGCGTCCTCGTCGGCGTGCAACAGCCGTCCGTCCTCGACGACCGGCTTTCCGCCCACAAGTGAGAGCGTGACCGGGGCCGCCGCGCCGAAGACGATGGCGGTCACCGGGTCGGCGATCGAGGAGTGCCCGATGCCGTCGATCTTCCAGAGGACGAGGTCGGCGAGCTTGCCGGGTTCCAGGGAGCCGATCTCGGTGGCGCGCCCCAGGACCCTGGCCCCGCCGGCGGTGCCGAGCCTGAGCGCCTGGCGGGCGTTCAGGGCGGCCTCGCGGTGGGCGCCGAGCCGGTTGATGAGCAGCGCGTTGCGCAGCTCCGTGTGCAGTTCGCCGGACTCGTTGGACGCCGTGCCGTCCACGCCGAGGCCGACGGGTACGCCGGCCCTCAGCATGTCCGGGACGCGGGCGATGCCCGCGGCGAGGCGTGCGTTGGACGACGGACAGTGCGCGACACCCGTGCCCGTGCGGGCGAAGGCGGCGATGTCGGAGTCGTTCATGTGGACGCAGTGCGCCATCCACACGTCCTCGCCGAGCCAGCCGGTCGACTCGAAGTAGTCGGTCGGGCCCATGCCGAACAGCTCGTGGCAGAACTTCTCCTCCTCGACCGTCTCGCTGCCGTGGGTGTGCAGCCTGACTCCGAGGCGGCGCGCCAGCTCGGCGCCCTGCTTCATGAGTTCGGTGGAGACGGAGAAGGGGGAGCAGGGCGCGACGGCCACCTGGGTCATCGCCCCGAAGGAGGCGTCGTGGTGCGTGCGGACGGTCTCCTCTGTGGCGGCGAGCGCGCCGTCGAGGGTCTCGACCGCGAAGTCCGGCGGCAGGCCGCCGTCCTTGACGCTGCGGTCCATGGACCCGCGGGCGAGGGTGAACCGTACGCCCATGTCACGGGCGGCCCCGATGATGGCGCCGGACAGGTCGCCGGAGCCCTTCGGGTACACGTAGTGGTGGTCCATGGCGGTGGTGACGCCGCCGCGGGCCATCATCGCGAGCGATCCCTGTGCCGCGACGCGGGCCATCTGTTCGTCGATGCGCGCCCAGGTCGGGTACAGCGCGACCAGCCAGTTGAACAGGTTGTGGTCGGTGGCCAGTCCACGGGTGATCCACTGGTAGAAGTGGTGGTGCGTGTTGATCAGGCCGGGGGTGACCAGGTGCCCGGTGCCGTCGATGCGGCGTACGACGTCGGCCAGGTTCTCGGGGGCCCGGCCGGCGCCGACGGACTCGATGCGGTCGCCCGCGACGACGACATGGCCCGAGGCGTACTCGGTGTCGTCGGCGTCGACGGTCGCGATCGAACAGTTCTCGATGACGATGCGTTCCACATGGTCGGGGGCTGCCGATGCTGCCATGGGGCTTCCTTCTCTTTCCGGCGGTGTGGGCACGGCAGGACCCTAGGAGGATTTGAGTGCCACGGCCGTGCGGCCGTGGGTGCCGAGATGGTGGAAGAACAGGTTGAGCAGGACCGCGACGAGTGCTCCGGCGCTGATCCCGGAGCCCAGTACGGTCTGCGCCCAGGACGGGAATCCGGCGTAGAACTCGGGCGCGGCGAGCGGGATGATGCCCGAGCCGAGAGCCACGGCGACCAGGATGATGTTGGAGCTGTCGTCGAGTCCGGCCTCGGAGAGGGTGCGGATGCCGCTCACCGCGATCGAGCCGAACAGGACGATGCCGGCGCCGCCGAGTACGGGCATCGGCACCGTGGAGACCACCGCGCCGAGCACCGGGAAGACACCGAGGACCAGGAGCGCGCCTCCCGCGGCGGCGACGACGTAGCGGCTGCGCACCTTGGTCAGTGAGACGACGCCGACGTTCTGGGCGAAGGCGGAGGTGGGAAAGCCGCCGAAGACGGGGCCGAGCAGGGTGGCGATGCCGTCGGTGCGCAGGCCCCGGGTGATGGTCCTGCCGTCGGTCTCGCGGTCGCAGATCTCGCCGATGGCGAGCATTCCGGCGCTGGACTCCGTCATCAGGACGAGCGTCACCAGGCAGAGCGAGATGACCGCAGCGGGCTGGAACTCGGGCGCGCCGAACGCGAAGGGCGTCGGCAGCGCGGTGACCGGGGCGGAGCGCAGCGCTCCGAAGTCCGCCATGCCGAACGGGACCGCGGCCAGAGTTCCGATCAACAGGCCGAGCAGAAGGGCCACTTGCTTGACGAATCCGCGACCGAAGCGCTGGATGAGCAGGATGACCACGAGCGTGAAGGCGGCGAGTGCCAGGTACTTCATGCCGCCGAAGTCGGCGGCGGTCTTGTCGCCGCCCTGTGCCCAGGCGACCGGCACCGGCATCAGGGTCACGCCGATGAGCGTGATGACGACGCCTG
The DNA here is from genome assembly GCF_044765565.1 of Streptomyces sp. NPDC102437. NCBI lineage: Bacteria > Bacillati > Actinomycetota > Actinomycetes > Kitasatosporales > Streptomycetaceae > Streptomyces > Streptomyces sp. NPDC102437. The sequence goes on from NZ_JBIWKI010000025.1 coordinate 113,890, forward strand.
TGACCAGCGGCGGGAAGAAGCGCAGGAGCTTGCCGAAGAAGGGTCCGATGGCGAGACAGAAGACGCCGGCGGCCATCACCGCACCGTAGACGGCGGGGAGCTGGTCCCCCTTGGCGTTGGTCTCGGCGATGGCGAGCATCGGCGCGATTCCGGCCGAGGAGGCGGCGTTGACGAAGGGCAGCCGGTTGCCGACGAAACCCTTGACGCCGAGGGTCTGCAGGAGGGTGGCCACACCTGCGATGAGCAGGCTCGCGGCGATGAGCCGGGTCTGGCCCGCGGTGTCGAGGTGGACGGCCTGGCCGATGATGAGCGGGGGCGTGACCACTCCCGCGTACATGGCGGCGACGTGCTGGAGCGCGGCCGGCACGAGCCGCGAGGGGTGGAGCTTCTGGTCGACCGGGTGGACCTCTGATCCTTCCGGCCGGGTGGAACACGGGCCTTCTGCCGGCCCTTTTGCAGGCGTTGCCATGGCTAGCTGTTCCCTCCGGTGTGGCGCATCTCCGCCGACCGCGGTCGGCGGAGATGCGCGCCCCCGCGTCAGAGGTTGGTCATGTCGACCGGGATGTGCGGCTCGCAGCCGTCGCGCAGGATGGTGGCCTCGATCAGGCCGTAGGGGCGGTCGGCGGCGTAGTACACGGCGCCGTCCTTGGCTTCGTTCTCCAGGCCGAAGGCGGAGAGGTCCTGCCGGAAGTGGTGCTTGTTGGGCGCGGAGAAGCGGATCTCGTCGATCTCGCTCCGGCTGTTGATGACCCGCGAACCCATCTGGTACAGCGTCTGCTGGAGCGAGAGCGAGTACGTCTCCACGAACGCCTGCAGGATGTGCTTCTTGGCCTGCTCGTAGGACTTCTCCCACTGCGGCATGCGCTGCTCGTCCGAGGTCCAGTTGTGCCGCCACCACGTCGACAGGGACGTGGCGAGGATGCGGTCGTAGTCCTCCTGGAGCGTCGTGTACTTGTCCTTGATGAAGCCCCAGAACTCGGAGTTCGTGGAGTTCATCACGGTCAGGTCCTTGAGCCCGGACAGGACTTCGAACTTCGCCTCCCCGTCACCTTCGGCGGAGTACGTGATCTGCGCGAGGCGGGTCTCCTGCCCCTTGCGTACGAAGGAGTGCTGGACCTCGTCGGCGCCGATGAACCTGGAGTTGCCGTCGGAGCCGGCGATGCGCTCCCAGGCGTACTCCTCGATGCGGATGCGCGCGCGGTGGATCGAGGGCTGACTGTCCACGAAGTGCCGGGCGAGGTGGATGCCGTACTGCTCGGCCGACTCGATGCCGTATTCCTTGGCGAACGCGAAGCAGGTGTTCTTCGTGGTGTCCGTCGGAAGGCAGTTGGCGTTCGAACCGTTGTAGTGGACGTCGTTCAGTTCGCCGGAGAGGGCGACGGAGACGTTCAGGTCCTTGATGTGGTGGGTGTCGCCGTCCCTCGTGATCTTGACGACGCGGTTCTCTGCTTTGCCGTACTGGTTCTGGCCGAGAATCACAGGGCGGGTGTGGCGGGGGTTGTCTGTCATGTCTGCTAGCTCCCTCGGTAAACGGAGTAGCCGAACGGGTTGAGCAGCAGCGGTACGTGGTAGTGCTCGCCCGGGACGACGGCGAAGGTGATCGCCACTTCCGGGAAGAAGGCACCGCTGTCCCTTGCGCGGGGGGCGTCCTGCTGCGCCTCGGCTTGCTTCTTGGCTGCGAAGTACGCCTCGGTCTCGAAGTCGAGACGTACATGGGTGGTGCCCTCCGGCAGCGCCGGCAGGTCCTTGCATCGCCCGTCCGCGTCGGTCGCGGATCCGCCGAGTGCCGTCCACGGTGCGTCGCTGCCGCTGCGGGCTGCGAGCGTGATGGCGACGGCCGCGGCGGGGCGGCCGATGCTGGTGTCCAGGATGTGGGTGGACACCGATGCGGTGGTGTCGGTGCTCAAGACCGTCACTCTCCTTCGGTTACGAGACGGGTAAGCCGGATGCGGTTGATCTTGCCCAGCTCGGTGCGCACGTTTCCGCGCTCCTGCTCGGGCGAGTTCCCGATCCGGGACTTCACCGCGTCGCGCATCTGCTCGCCGGTGGCTCCGGTGGCGCAGATCAGGAAGACATGTCCGAACCGCTCCTGGTAGGCCAGGTTCAGTTCGAGCATCTCGGCCTTGAGTTCCTCGGTGGCGCCGGCCATCCCCCGCTGTTCGCGGGAGGAGGTCGGGTCCCCGGGCTTCGGGCGGCCGATCGGCGGGTGACCGGCCATCGCGTCGGCCAGATCCTGAGTGGTCAGCGCGGCCGTGGCGGCGTCACTGGCACTGAGGAGGGCTTCCGCGGTGGTGTACGGGCGTCGGGAGAGGATCGCTCTTGCCCATGCCGCGCTGGCGCACACCTCGTGCAACGCGGTGGTGGCCTCGTCGTCCGCCAGGGTGTTGAACCGGGCGAGGCCCGGTGTGGTGCTCGAAGTCACGGGAGCCTCCGTGGCTGTTTTCGCTGTGCGTTTTTCGCTTCGCGTCGGTCGGGCTGCGGATAGCTAACGCCCTCCGCAACACCACGTCAACACTTTGTTGAAATTACGCGAACGCAAAAAGCCGCCGCCCGGTGCTCCGGACGACGGCCCTCCGCGGTCTTGTGCGGCCTTCGCTCACCTACCGCCTCAACTACTCGCCTTTGGCGGCATTTTCCCTGTTCAGGTAGTTGTGACATCCGGAACCTCGCAGGCTCTACATGTGGATATGCGCAGGTGGATAGCCACGTATCGCCGCCATGCCGTGCGATCCACAACGACGGATCAGCCTCGAAGTCCACATAGCATCCACAACACCGTCACACGCCTGGGTAACCCGAAGGGGTGAGGGGCGGCCGGACCTGTTCCGCTTACGCGGGCCCGAACCTAAGATCTTGACCCCGGGGAGGGTGCGCACCTGTGCGCAGTCCCTGATGCGCCCCCATGCGTAGACCGGTGGGGACGATGGTCGACGGGACGCCTTGACCGAGCCATGGCGTCAGCGCCCGAAGCGCGGATGCACTACGCGCCCCGAGCACCCGTCGCGACGAAGCGCGACGCTGCGTGGCGCGAAATTCCCACGCCTGCGAAAGTCGGCCGGACCGGCCTACAGATCAAGATCACATAAAGCATGCCTGCATAGGCTGACTCATGATCGTCCGCAGTCGACCGTTTATCGAGTGCCTCGCGACCCCGAACCCGACTGGATCCTTGAGCAGCGGCGGATCATCGGCAACCGAGTCCGGGCGCATCGCATCCACGCCAACCTCACACAGGAGAGACTGCGTGACCTTTCGAGCGTAGAGCGGCTCACTATCCAGCGGATTGAATCCGGCGCCACAGACGCGCGCATCGGATGGCTGCTCCGCATCGCCAAGGCGATGGACATACACATCCGCGACCTCCTCGACGGGTAATACCCCCGCCCGTCTCGCTGGCTCCACCTCGCTCGACGGACGGGGCGTTCTGGTGCCCCTGACCTGGTTTCGACCGATAGTTGCGGGCGAAGTGCCCACGCTGTCGCGCATACGCCAGGGATGACACTAGCCGTTCCTACGAAGGCATGTTCGGTTTATGGCCCTCGTAGCACGGCCCCGCCCAAACCTCGGTGTCGAGGACATGGGCCCCGAGCCGGTCGCGGATGATCCCGACGCTGATCGCGCCGACCGTGAGGGGCTGCTTGCACCAGATGCAGGCGCGGCCCTGAGCCTGCGCCCACGTCAACCTCCCCGGATCGGGCAACGGCCAGGACGCCTGTCGACCAGCCACGGCCGTCATAACGCCTGCCCCTGTTCGCGCCTGGCGCAGGCCGCGGTGTCCGAGCAGGCCCGCGGGAACCAGCTGTAGGCGGCGCCTCCCTCTGGTCGGGCCCGCTTCTCGCCGAGGTCCTGGTCCTCGCCGACGGTGAGAGCAGTCCCGCACCAGACACAGGACCATCCGCGCTGCTGCTGCTCGGTCAGATCGCTGACTGGCGGTAAGTCCCTCACGGTCATGGCGTCCCCGGCTCGTCGTTGATCAGCTGAGACCAGCGTGATGGGCAGGGAAGGGCTCAACGCTCACAGATTCGTGAGCGTTGGCAGGTCAGCCTGTGAGCGCTACAGGCCGATCCAGGCAGCCATGTGCCCGAGGGTGTCCGGGGTGCGGCGCGAGATGTGCACCAGGCCCTTGATGGTCTCGCGGGCGCCAGGGTGGTACCGGGTCTGCTCAGGCGCCGTGTGCCGGGCGTCGATGATGCTGCCGAGCGCTGCCTCCGTCCGGCCGGTCTCCATCTCGGATCGAGCCCGGTCGATAAGGAAGTGGGCACGCCGAGATGTCGCCAAGGCTGGCGGTAGGTTGATTCGCCGGGCCTGAGTGAGGGCTTCGTCGTACTGCCGCATCTCGACGGCCGCCGACATGCGGTGCAGGGCCACGTTCGTCGGGCCGAAGGAAAGCCAGTGGATTTCGGAGGCGTCTCCGGTCTGCTCGGCGCAGGCGCGGGCTTCGGCGATGTGGGTGTCAACCGCGGTCTGCTGGTCAGCGCGGGCTGCGATGACGGATGCCCCGAGGTGGAGTTGCCCGGTGACGGCCATAGCCTCCCGAGTCTGCTCGGCTGCGCCGACGATGCCGTGGCCGGCGGTGACGAGGCGCTGCCCGATCGTGTACTCGCCCTCCCGGAAGTACACCAGGGCTCGCATGTACTGGCGGATCGCGGCGAGACACGGATCGGATGCTCGGTGGGCCGCCCAGTCCATCCGGTCGAGGGCCACACTGGAGAGGTCGTAGTAGCCGAGCTTCACCGAGATGTCATGGGCAGTGCGGTACGTCGAGGCGAGGGCCCGCCATAGCTCGGTCGACTGCGCGCGCCAGGCCGCGGTGGTGAGTTCCGCGATCGTGGCGGGCAGCAGCCTGGCGGCCTTCCGTAGGTGTGTGGCCCTCACCTGGGCGCACAGTTCCTCGGCGCTCGCGATTACTGAGGTTTTCAGGGTGGAGTCGGTGGTACGAGGGTCAGACCGGTGGCGGTGAGGCAGCCGTTGATCAGGTGGGGCCGGAGCTGGATCCTGCG